>NZ_JBVJHH010000025.1:7362-150960 GCF_055586905.1 Streptosporangium sp. NPDC048886 | reverse complement strand
TCTTCAAGGACTACTACGCCACGCTCGGCGTCCCGACCGAGATCGAGACCGAGGGTGACGGCCGCAGCGACCACGCCCCGTTCAAGAACGCGGGCGTCAAGGTGGGCGGCGTCTTCACCGGCGCCTCCAGCGTGAAGAGCACCGCCCAGGCCACCAAGTGGGGCGGCACCGCCGGCCAGGCGTTCGACCGCTGCTACCACTCCGCCTGCGACACCACCTCCAACATCAACGGCACCGCGCTGGACCGCAACAGCGACGCCGTCGCCAACGCCCTGTGGAAGCTCGCCGTGGGGAACACCCCTCCCCCCACGGACGACTACTCGGTCTCGGTGAGCCCGTCCTCGGCCTCGGTGCAGCCCGGCCAGTCGGCCAGTGCGACGCTCAGCACCCAGGTGACCTCCGGTAACGCGCAGGCCGTCCTGCTGAGCGCCACCGGTCTGCCCGCCGGCACGACCGTCTCCTTCAGCCCGGCGAACATCACCTCCGGCCAGTCCTCCGCGGTCACGGTCGCCACCTCGGCGAACACGCCCGCCGGGACCTACACGATCAACCTCAACGCCGACGGCGCGAGCTCCGACCGCTCCGCCGCCTTCACCCTCACCGTCAGCGGCGGGCAGGGCGGCACGACCTGGGAGGTCTGGACCCCGTACGCGGCCGGGGACACGGTGACCTACAACGGCGTCAGCTACCGATGCCTGCAGGGTCACACCTCACTGCCCGGCTGGGAGCCGCCGAACGTCCCCGCCCTGTGGCAGCCGATCTGATCGGTTGAGCGCCGCTCAGCGGAGCACGACCCTTGACGGAGCACGGCGGGCGGGCATGGCCGCCCGCCGTGCTCTTTCTCCACGGGCCGCTCCGCGCGTTGTGATTGGAGTATCCGAAAAGGGTAGGTATGCGCTGCTGAATCACCGGAAGTTTCGTCAGAGTCGAGGACGAGGCGGTCATCATGATCACCAGCCGGCCACCGGCGCCGCCCGGAGACGCGGGAGACGCCGGACGGGGCCGTGCCGGACGGCGTCCGGCCGGATGAGCACCGGACCCCGGCCGGGCGGGACGTCGACCGCGCAGCGGCCGGAGGGGACGGACCCGCGCCGGTGGAAGGCGCTGACCGTCTGCCTGGTGGCCGGCTTCATGACCCTGCTGGACGTCAGCATCGTCAACGTGGCACTGCCCTCCATCCGCACCGGGCTGGACTCCCCGCAGAGCGCCCTGCAGTGGGTGGTGTCCGGTTACGCGCTCACCTTCGGGCTGGTGCTGGTGCCCGCCGGGCGCTTCGGCGACATGCGGGGCCGACGCGACGTCTTCGTCTCCGGCGTCGCCCTGTTCACCCTGGCCAGCGCGGCGGCCGGAGTCGCCCAGAACCCGACCTGGCTGGTCGTGGCGCGGCTCGTCCAGGGGGTGGCGGGCGGGGTGATCAACCCGCAGGTCAGCGGCCTGATCCAGCAGCTCTTCCGGGGTGCGGAGCGGGGCCGGGCGTTCGGGCTGCTGGGCGCCACCATCGGCATCTCCACCGCGATCGGCCCGCTGCTCGGCGGGCTGCTCATCCATCTCGGCGGCGGGCACGACGGGTGGCGCCTCGTCTTCTACGTCAACGTGCCGATCGGTGTCCTGGCCATGGTGCTGGCATACCGCTACATCCCGCCCCGCGCGCGGGAGGGACGGCGGCGGGAGAGCACGGACCCGGTGGGCGTGCTGCTGCTGGCGGCCGGCGTCGTGCTGGTGCTGCTGCCGCTCGTCGAGGGGCAGCAGTGGCACGGCCGGGACAGGTGGCTGCCGCTGGCCGCCGGGCTCGCCGTGCTCGCCGGCTTCGTGGGATGGGAGCGCCGCTACGGGCGGCGCCGCGAGCCGGTGGTCAACCTGTCGCTGTTTAGCAGACGCTCCTACGCCCTGGGCGTCCTGATCGCGGCGCTCTACTTCGCGGGCTTCACCGCGATCTTCTTCGTGCTGACCCTCTACCTGCAGGACGGCCTGCGCTACCCCGCCCTGGAAGCGGGCCTGGCGAGCATGCCGTTCGCGGCGGGCTCGGCCGCGGCCTCCGTGCTGGGGGGCCGGGTCGTCACCCGGCTCGGCCGCCCGCTGGTGGTGCTGGGGCTGGTGCTGGTCGCCGTCGGGCTGGCCGTCACGGAGCTCGCCGTGCGCCTGGTCCCCGGCCAGCAGGTGGCCTGGGCGATCGCGCTGCCGCTGCTGGTGGCCGGGCTCGGCAGCGGCCTGGTGATCTCCCCCAACCAGACGCTGACCCTGTCGGAGGTCCCGGTGGCCGAGGCCGGCACCGCCGGCGGCGTGCTGCAGACGGGCCAGCGGATCGGCACCGCCCTCGGCATCGCGGTGGTCGGCTCGGTGTTCTTCGCCGAGGTCGCCTCACACGGTGACTACGCCCTGGCGTTCCGGCGCGCGCTGCTGGTCACCATCGGCTCCGTGCTGGTCGCGCTGGCCGTGGCCCTCACCGACGTGGTCGCCGCCCGCCGCGCCGGACGCCGGGCGGACGCCCGCGGGGTCACCGGGGCGGAGCGGGCGCCGGGGGCGCCGGAGTGAGCCGGTACGGCGGGCGGGTGTGGGGCCTGTCCGCCGTACCACCCGTCGAGGCGGCGGGCCGACGAGCCGGTACGGCGGGTGGCTGTGGGGTCCGCCCGTCGTACCATCCGTGGCATCCCCTGGCCGCCTCCTTCGGCGAGCCGCTCAGCACGGTGAAGGTGACGCCCGCCCGCCGGAGCCGCTCGATCAGCGCGGCGCGGGCCAGGTTGAGCGACCGCCGGAACTCCTCGGACCGCCGGACGTCCTCATATCTCCTCAAGCAGGGCGCGGATCCCCTCAGGACCGGGATGGTCGGTGCCATAGAGCTCGACCAGGTCGTCGAGAAGCTCGGTGAACGTCCGCCTGGCGGAGACGGCGTCACCGCAGCCGGCTTGGAGCATGCCGATCTGACGCCGGAGTTCCAGCGTGCGAGGATCCTCGGCGCCGAAGATCCGCAGTTCGTCCTGGAGCAGTCCGTCGAGTTGCGTCAACGCCGTCACCGCGTCGTCCGCCTGGGCACGGCATGTCGCCTCTCTCAGCCTGCAGTGGAGCACGCGCTCGTCATCGGCGCCGTTCAACCTCGCGAGGTCACGGGCGAGGTTGGCGTAATCCTCGGCGGCATGTTCGTATCTCCGCCCGTCGTAGAGCGCTCCGGCAAGCTGCAACCGCATGCTGATCACCTCGGAGTTGTCGGGGCCGAGCATCATGTTCGCCGGGCCCACCAGATCGGCCAGGATGTCGGCCGCCTGACCGAACCTGGACTCCCGGATCAGGGATTCGGCCTCCCTCCTGGCCAGGCCGAGGTCCGCTCCGTCGAACTCCTCCGGCTCCTCCTCCACCGGACGCACCTGCGGTGCGAGCACCCGGCTGACCACACCGGCATACATCCGCACGGGACTCGACTCGGCACGGAGGAAGTCGCCCAGCAGTCCCAGGTCCGTCACGAAGGGGAGCAGGCTCTCATACACCTCCTCCGCCGAATCCGGCCGGTCCTGTGGCCGCTTCTCCAGCAACCGGAGCACCAGCCGCTCCAGCTCAGCAGGGATCCGGGGGCGGAAGCGGGTCACCGGGGCGGGGGCGTCGTGGATCTGCTGGGTCATCACGGTGAACGCATTGCCTCCGTTGAACACCGTACGGCCGGTCAGCAGCTCGTGCAGGACGCAACCCAGCGAGTACAGGTCACTGCGGGCGTCGACCGTCTCGTGCCGCACCTGCTCAGGCGACATGTATTCGGCCGTACCCATCCACTGCCCCGTCGCCGTCAGGCGGATGTATCCCGGCTCCATCAGCAGCGCGAGCCCGAAGTCGATCAACTTGACGGTCCCGTCTTCGCAGAAGATCAGGTTGGTCGGCTTCAGGTCACGATGGAAAACAGACAGCTTGTGAGCGGCGGCGAGCACGGCGCACACCTGGGCCGCGATGGCCGCGGCCCAGCCGATGGGCAGCGGGTGATGCTCTCCGGTCAGGATGTCGACGTTCTGGCCCTTGACGAACTCCATCGCCATGAACAGCCGGGGCTGAGCGATCACCGGATCCTCGAAGGTGCCCGCGTCGTAGATGGCCGGCGCCCCCGGATGGGAGAGCCTGGCCAGCACCTTCGACTCGGTGAGAAACCTGCGCCTCAGCTCCTCGTCATACTTGCCGTCGGGGAAACGGATGAGCTTGACCGCCACCTTCCGCTCCAGCTGCCGGTCGTAACCGCCCCAGACCTCACCCATGCCGCCCGCGCCGAGAGGCAGCGGATCCAGCTCGTAACGGTCGCCGATGACCCTGATCATGAGAAGAAGCTACGGACGCAGCGCACCGTCGACAAGTCCGTCGAACCCGAGCCGGACGACGCTCTCGGCCAGGGTGGCCGTCTCGCGCGCGGCGTCCTCGAACTCGATCAACTTTTTGAACGCCACGCCGTAGACACGTTGGTCGTCGACGGGCAGCCGGGGGATCTGCACCCGCCGGGCGTCGATCCTGCTGGAGGCCGTCGACGCGCGGGCCGTGCCGGAACCACCCGCGACGCGGAGGAAGCCCGCCAAAAAGTAGGGGTCGATCCGGTCCGGATCGGCGCGGAAGAGCAGGAGCTGGGGGCCGAGCGCCACTCCCGTTTCGGTCATGACGCGCGCGGCCGGACCGCTCGGCGTCAGGGGAGCCACGACGTCACCTCTCTGAGTGGTGACCGTTCCGGGCTCGCGGACCGTTCTTCCCGTCGGACCCCTGCCCTTCAGGACGTCCCGAACGGTGAGCACGGGCAGGTCCCCCTGATCGGTGATCATCCTCAGCGCCGCCTGGTGGACCGCGACCACCCCGGCCTTGATCAGCTCGCCGACTGTGGTCATCGGCAGCTCCCGGCGATCCGCCGGCACGGTCAGGTCGGGGATCGCGGCGGCGAGCGTCTCGACGGTCGCGGCCAGCCGGCCTCTCACGTGGGGGAAGCCCGGCGCGGCCTCGCCTGGCGCAACGAGGTGACGCGGCGTGGACAGGTCCACCTCGTCGTCGAGCAGGTCGATGATCCGGACGGTACGGCTGACGCCTGGAAGCACCGCATCGGGGTCGGCGTCGAAACGGCGCCATGCCCGCTCGGCCGTCGAGAGGTCGTCCGTGGCGTCCACCATGAGCACGCTGGAGGGCAGTTCCCGTCCCGGCGACGGTCTGCGGAGCACCCAGAGATCCGGGGCCGAGCCGGAACCCGGTGTCGCCCCGGCCGGAAGGGTGATGATCGCCCGTAGCGCTCCGGAGCGGAGCAGGTTGCCCCGGATCCGGCGGCCCGAGCGGCGTCCGGCCGCACTGGGGGGCATCATGATGACGACCACTCCCCCGGGCCTGACATGAGCGAGGCAGTGCTGTACCCATGCCAGCTCGGACTCGCCTCGCGGCGGCAGGCCGTACTCCCAGCGATGGTCGCTGGCCAGCTCCTCGTATCCCCAGTTCCGGTCGCTGAACGGTGGATTGCAGAGCACCGCGTCGGCATGTTCCCCGGGAAAGGCGTCGGCACGGAGCGAGTCTCCGGCCCGGATGGTCTTTTCCTTCCCCGCGAACCCGAGGCGGGCCTCACTCAGCCGAGCCGACGCCGCATCGAGGTCCTGGCCGAGAACACGCGTCGCGCCGGAGGCCAGCAGCAGCGTTCCGATGCCGCAGGCCGGATCGAAGACCGTCTCGCCGTCCACCAGGCTCGCCATCACCCGGGCGACGTCCGGCGGGGTGTCGAGCAGGCGGCGCGAGTGCGCCTCGGTGTAGCGCTCGCACAGGAAGTCGAACGCCTCTTCGGGGCCGACGTGATCCGACCATTCACTGATGTCGTCGAGCAGGCCGGCACCGACCTGCCCGGCGAGTTCGGGCGGGTCCAGCCTGAGCCGGCGAGCCATCAGGAAGGCGCCGACCTGGCCGACCAGCTCGCCCAGGTACAGGTCGTCGCCGACCCCGCGGAGCCGCTGCCAGATCAGGTCGGCGGGAGAGGCGGTGAAGTTCTTGTCGTGCCGCCTGGCCCACTCCTCGACGTCACGCAGCGAGAACAGCGGGCTGGAGGCGGTCCCGCCGACCGGCAGGGGAAAGTCGTCGAAGCGTTTGCGCCAGTTGCTCACTGCGGCCCTGCCGACGTCGGCCAGGCGGGCGATGTCACCGGCGTTGACCGTCGTGTCACCGCTCATACGGCACCGTCCGGAAGCCACAGGTCGGTCCCCGCCCGTTTGAGGCGGTCGCGCCGGAGCTCGTAACCGGGCATCGCCAGAGCGACGATCCTCCAGAAGTCCGGCCCGTGGTCGCGGCGGCGGATGTGCGCCAGTTCGTGGAGGAGGACGTAGTCGATCAGGTCGGGTGGCAGTTGCATCGTCGCCCAGTGGATGTTGACCTGGCCGTCGGCCGAGCACGACCCCCAGCGGTAGCCGAGCGGCATCACCCGCAGGCCCGAGACGGTCACTCCGACGCGCTCGGCCCACGGCGCGATCCGGCGGCACAGCCAGGGCTCGCCGACCTTCCGGTACCAGCGGACGAGATGCCGGGGCGCGTCTCCCGTGTCGGTCCTGGCCAGCTCCAACCGGCCACGCACGAGCCGTACCGGCCCTTCGTCCACGAGCAGCAGCCGGTAGGAGCGGCCGAGGTAGGGGAAGCCCTCACCGGAGACGTACTCCCGCTCGGGCCTGGGGTCGCCGAGAGACCTGCGCTCGGCGAGCTTGCCGTACAGCCAGCGACGCCTGGACTCGATGATTTTGACCAGTGTGTCGCGGTCGACCTGCGGCGGGACCACGGCTGTCACCGAGGCGTCCCGTTCGACGGTGAGCCGGACCGAGCGCCGCCGGTCGGAGACCTCGACGGTGACGTCCAGGTCTCCGACGGTCAGCGAATCGGGGATTGCCATGGTCACAAGCATGCCAGCCCTCCGGATCACCCCCGGACGATGCCCTTCTGGTTGTTCTCCACGACGTCGAACAGCTTGTCGGCCAGCTCGGCGATCTGACGGTAGTCGCAGACGTCCATCAGCTCCCGGGCGATCTGGTGGCGGAACGCCTCCTTGTCGGCGTCCTTGCGCCAGAAGTCACGCCGGGTGGTCACCTCGACGGCGAGCCCGTGGATCATCCGCGCCACGTCGGCCAGCGCGGCCCCCGCGTCCTCGGGGAGCACCCCGTCCCGGTGGGTCTCGGCCAGCAGCACGCCGTAGAGCGGGCCCTCGACCGGGCCGAGCCCGTGAGGATACTCCGGACGCTCGTCGCGGGCCTCGGTGATCAGCACCGCGAAGGCGAGCACCTGCTGCTCGAAGTTCTCCTTGAACTCCTCCAGGATCCGTTCCAGCCGCTCGCTGAGCCTGCGGTAGCGCTCCGGGTCCTCGGCGAGGTGCACGTCGATGTGGTGCCGGAGGGCGTGCTCCATCTCCGAGGCTCTGGCCCGGGATCCCCCAGCCATGGCCTCCACCTTCGTGTCGAAGTCGGGCGAGGTGAGCGCGACCGGCGGCAGCTTCTGCTCCACCCCGAGCGACTCCACGTGCTGGTCGATGAGCTCGCGGATCTTCGCGCCGTAGAGGCTCGGGTCGAACTCGCCGTCCTGGACGCGGTACCTGCGCCCGGTGTGCAGCTTGATGAGCGCGAACAGCTTCACGTCCGGCAGGTACGGCTTCGCCTCCGGGTTGGGCAGCACCGCGTCGACCGTGGTGAGGAAGCGCTTCAGGTCGACCTCGAACCGGTCCCTCAGCTCCAGGTCCCTGAGCAGTTCGACGCAGTCCTCGACGACGCCGTCCCTCAGCCGGGGGTCATCGGCGTCCGCCAGGTGGATCCCGTGATCGGTGAAGAGCATGCGGATCCTGGCGCGCTGCGGCTCCAGCTTGAGGACCTCGTCGCCGATGTCCTTCAGCGCGCCCCGGATGTCCTCCTCCGCGTAGGCCTTCAACGCCTCGTTGAGGTGGTTGGCGACCCCGAAGTAGTCGACCACGTAGCCGCATCTCTTCTGGGCGCCGGCGACACGGTTGACCCGGGCGACCGCTTGGAGCAGCTCGGCCTCCTTCAGCGACCTGTCGATGTACATCACCTGCTCGATCGGCGCGTCGAATCCGGTGAGCAGCATCGACTTGACGATCAGGAAGGCGATCGGGCGCTCCTCGTCCTCGCCGAACGGACGGGTGAACGCGTCGATCCGCTGTTCCTGCTTGGCCGGGTCGGTCCACTCGTGGTAGTCGGCCGTGTCGTTGCCGTCCGCGGAGATCACCGGCGCGAAGTCCATCCGCCGGATCAGGTCGAGGCGTCCGGCCGCCGCGACCAGGAACGCCCTGCGGCCCTTGAGCTCGGCCGGGTCGATCTGCCGCACGTGGGCGGGCAGCCTCTCGATCTCCCCGACCAGCTCGTCCCTGGCCGCGTTCAGCGCCGTACGGTAGCGCAGCGTGGCGAGCCTGCTGGAGGCCACCACCTGGGCCTTGTACCCGCCGGGCAGCACGGTCTCGACATAGTGCCGCAGCATGCTCCTGGCCTTGGCCGCGATCAGCTTCTCGGCCTCCAGCACGTCGCCCTTGGTGGCGTAGCGCTTCTGGAGCTGCTCACGCTGCTCGTCGGTGAGGTCGAACATGTCCTCGAAGACCTCGTCGAGGTCCCGGCCGTCGCGCACCGCGCCCTTGGTGGCGTACCCCTCGTAGAAGATCGGCACGATGACGCCGTCCTCCTCGGCCTCCTTGAGCCGATATTTGTCGATGAAGTCGCCGAAGATCTCCATCGTGGTCCTCCTGGCCCGCTTCTCCTTGATGATCGGCGTGCCGGTGAACCCGATCCTGGCGCAGTTGGGCAGCGCCTCCAGGAGGTTGGCGTGCAGGGCCGAGCCGTGCGAGCGGTGCGCCTCGTCGATGAGCACCAGGATCGACTCGTCGGTGTTGAGCTCCCCGAAGACCGAGTTCCGCTCGTTCACGCCGGTGCCGCGGTTCCGCACGTCCTGCTGCTTCTGGATCATCACGAAGACGACGCCGGGGCCGCGCCTGGCGAGATACGCCTTGGCCTCCTCGACGCTCCCGGCGACGTCGACCTTCTCCCCCGTCAGCCGCATCGTCTCGCTGAGCTGCGCCTGCAACTGGGTCCGGTCGGTGACCAGCACCACCTTCATGTCGTCCAGCCCCGGCGTCATACGGAGCTTGCGGACCAGGAAGGTCATGGTGAGGCTCTTGCCGGAACCCTGGGTGTGCCAGATGATCCCGCCGCGCCGGTCCTGTCTGCCGTCCCGCTTCCTGGACGGTTCGGTGCGCAGGTTCCTGACCGACTTCTCCACCGCGCGGTACTGCTGGTAGCGCGGCGCGGCCTTGACGATGATCCCTTCCTTGGTGGGCAGGAACGTCACGTAGTTGTGCGCGATGTCGAGCAGCCTCCTGGGGTGCAGCACAACTCCCGCCAGGATCTCCTGGTTCCTGACCGTGCCCACCCGGTCGGCCAACTCCTCCTTCGACAGCGGAAAGGGATCCCGCCAGGGCACGTAGTGCTCGGCCTCGGCGGTGAAGGTGCCCAGCCGCGCGTCCTCCCCCGAGGCGGCGACGGTCAGCTGCACCGTGTTGAAGAGCTTCGGCACACCTTGGCCGGGACTGTACGGCGGGCACTCGGCGTAGCGCCTGATCTGCTTGACGGCCTTCGCCGTGGCGTCGGTCCCGGGCCGCTTACACTCGACCACCACCAGCGGGATGCCGTTCACGAACAGCACCAGGTCGAGCACGACGTGGTTCTTCGGCCCCTGCCGGCCGGGGATGTTCACCCGGAACTGGCTGACCACCGTGAAGTCGTTGGCCGACAGGTTGTCCGGGTCCCAGTCGATGTAGTGGACCATCTGGTCGCGACCCTGGTTCCAGCCTTCCAGGCCGGGTACGGCGATGCCGTTGATCAACAGGTCGGTCGCCTTCTGGTTGGCCTCCAGCAGGCTCGACACCCCGGGCCTGCGCAGCGCGCTCACGGCCTGGCTGATCCTGCGCTCGTCCAGCCAGGGCTTACCGCCGGGGCCGAGGTTGATGCGGTGGATGGCGGCGCGGAGCCTGCTCTCTAGGAAGACCTCGTCGAAGGAGGTCCGCTCCGACTGCTCGGGCTCCAGCACGGCCAGCGCGCCCAGCTCGGCCCCCGCCAGGTGGGTCCACCCCATCTTCTTGAGCTGCTTGATCAGGGGCGCCTCGGCCTCGCTGTACTCACTCACCGGATTCCTCTTTCGTCGTCGTCATTCCCACATGACCACCGCCACGCCCAGCGCGTTTCACGAACCATGACGTGTCTAGAAAAATCCCCCGAGTGAACTTGTAGTGATCCGCTTTTCTCCGACCGGATCACCTTCTACCGCGTCTTACAGAGCGTTCTCCACGTCCTTCACCCGCACTCGCCCGGTCAGCAGGTCATCCATTAGTCCCTGCTTAAGATGATTTAGCTTCTCAATTCGACACTCATCGTTGAAGATTTGTCGCCTAAACAAATTCAATGTCCGCAGGTTTTCGTTTTGCACTTGGAGAGAAGGGATAGGGATTCGAAGATTTCGAAGAATTCTGCCATTCAGATTGACCATCGTAGATCCTACCGCCACTGCATTAATTTGCCTCTGACAGAAGTCATCTCGATACGCAAGTGCAAGCCATTCTGGATTAATTTGACCATCTTTCAATCGGACTAGAAGACAGCCTGTGCCACAGACCCATCCAGCGTGAGCATCCGCAATCGCGACACAGCGACTAAGGTCGCCCCGACGGGCAAAGATAACGTCACCAATCTGCAGCTTATGGCGAGACAGCTCGCGAGTTTTCTGAATAGAAATCCGCGCAATCTTCGCCAGCGAAATCGAAAAGTCCGCAATATCCTGAGGCATAACCACAGGGGTTCCGCCATCGCCAACGTATTCATGAGAATGAAGTTGACTACCGAAAGGTCCAGTCTGAATAAAACTTCCCGACCGCCCTGAAATCAGATCACCGAGGCTCTCGATCTCCCCAGAAGTCGTCATCGCATCCTTGAGCATCGCCCTAGACATGGCGTCTACATGGGAGCGCCGCTTAAGAATTAGCGCTTCACCCTTGGTGATCTGAAAATCGATGACATCAAGGATTTCCGCGATCCGCCGCTGCTCCCCCACAGGGGGCAGTAGAAAGCTCATCTTGGCAAAGCGATCGGCACCGAGGTGCGCGATGCTTGTCGTCTGCTTGGCGATCTTCTGAAACTCCCCGCGCTCCATCCAATACTTGAACACGGCACGGGCGAACCCTGGAATAGCACGGCGGGCACGAAAACGAATAAGCGTATTTTGAAAACAAAATCCAGGAGGGCCATCGTACAGCGCGGAACGGCCGACAAGCTCTAGACTTTGCCCCTCATTGAGGAGAATGTCACCGGGTTCCAGTGCATAAGTGGTGAACTCGCTAGGACTAAAATTCATTTTTAGAACATCTGAATAATCTATGCGCCCATCGAAGACATTCGCCACTCTTAGGTATGGACGCATATGGGGTCCAGACGCGTGCTCGGGGGAACGCTGTCGACCGAGTCTCACCTCTCCGACCTCGTCGACTCGGAGCAGCTCCCAGCCTGCGGGAACATTATGCATATCCGAGCTCCTTCAGGAAGTCATCAAGACGGCTGGCGGCGACGCATCGGTCGGATTCCAGAGCGCGAAGCGTTATCGCATATTTGTCGGCCCAGATACGGAAGCGTGCTGCCAAGTCACGGCGACGGGTAGCGATTTTAACATCGAGGCGAGTGGACAGATCAGTCTTGATGATGCCGAGGACCAAGTCCGTCGCCGTCTCCCCCATTGGGGGAATCGACATATCTGAATCGGCTTCCCGTGCTGGCAAGCCCGCCATTTCGGACATCATCAGATCGAGCTGGCCGATCACGATGCCATCTCCATTGCCAGTGCCGCTTCCCAGCAACTCCACAGCGGCACGGTGGCCGATCAGAGGGGCGCAGGCCGCGCGCAGCTTGGAGAGAAACGCCTGTTCCAACTCCTTGACGGCCTTCTTGGCGGCGGTGAGGTCGGCCTTTAGCTTTTTCAGCTCGGCCGGGCTCAGCGTCTCCTCAGGCTCTTCGGCTTCCTCATCCTCATTCGGCGTCGCAGTGGCCGCCTTGACCTGGGCGTCCAGCTCGGCGCGCCGGGCCTCGGCCTCTTCGAGCTGAGCTAGATAGTCAGGGAGCAGGAGCGGGACCACTCGGTGTTCGCGGGCCTTGCGGCGCTGGGCAGCGAGACGGGTCTTGTCTCGGGCCTCTTCCACACCGTCATCAGAGAAAGCTGACTCGATCGTGGAGAGCCAGCCCCGGACGACGCCGCTGAACTCGTTGTAGGACAGGGTCCGGATGTCGTACTGGGCCTCGCCCCACCAGGCGGCGATCACCCCAGCAAGCTCGAAGCGGTCGAGCAGCCCCAGCGGCGACAGCTCGGCGACGAACGACTCCAGCAGCTCGGCCCGGACCTCCATGACCTTCTTGGTCGCGGGTAGCTCGATGAGCCGCTTGCTGTGCCGGGTCCACCACTCGTCGAACGCCGCGCGCAATCGGTCTTCCGCCGCACGGGTCAGCGACGGGATGCGCTCGGCGGTGGCTTCCCAGCCCTCGGGGAGGAAGTCGTAGTAGTCGGCGTCGCGCTCGGCGAACAGCGCGTGCGGGTCGACGTCGAACGCCTTGAACAGCGGCTCGAAGGCGCGGACCTCGGCCTTGGGGACGCCGCCGTGCAGGTGGGCGCGGACGTCCTGGGGCTCGGGCGGCGGGGTGTTGTCGACGTAGCGGCGGATGTTGAGGTTGAACTCGTTCTCCCGCAGCTCTTCGATGTCCACGACGCGGGCGAAGCCGGGGATGTTGCGGTAGTCCTCGAAGGCGGAGACGATCTTCTCGGCGTGCTGGGGGTCGAGGTAGTTCTGCGCGCGGCCGGAGGTGTATTCGCGGTCGGCGTTGATGAACAGGATCTTGCCGCGCCGCTCCTCCTCGCGCCGGGCCGTGCCGCGCAGGATCAGCAGGCAGGCCGGGATGCCGGTGCCGTAGAACAGGTTGGAGGCGAGGCCGATGACCGCTTCGAGGCGGTCGGCCTCGATGATGCCCTGGCGGATCTTCTTCTCGTCGCCACCCCGGAAGAGCACGCCGTGCGGCAGCACGATGGCGGCCAGGCCGGTGGGGGCGAGCACGGCCAGCACGTGCTGGGCGAACATCAGGTCGGCCTTCTTGCCCGAGGCCGGCGTGTAGCCGTACTGGAAGCGCTCCTTGTGCTCCAGGCTCGCCGGGTCGTAGTTCTGCGAGAACGGCGGGTTGGTGAGCACCCGGTCGAAGCGCATGAGCTCGCCGCCCTCGACGTGCTGGGGCGAGGCGAGGGTGTCGTCGTTGCGGATGTCGGCGTTGGCGACGCCGTGCAGGATCATGTTCATCTTCGAGATGGACCAGGAGCCGCCGTCGTTCTCCTGCCCGTAGAGGGACAGGTCGCGGACGTCCTGGCCGTGCTCGGCGATGTATTCCTTGGCGTGGATGAGCATGCCGCCGGAGCCGGAGCACGGGTCGTAGATACGCATCCCCTGCTGGGGCTTGACCAGGCGGTTCATCATCCGGACCACCCCGCGCGGGGTGTAGAACTGGCCGCCCTTCTTGCCGCCCTCGTCGGCGAACTCGCCGATCAGGTATTCGTAGGCGGCGCCGAGCAGGTCGGGGAACTCGAAGTCGTCGTTGCGCAGCCGGTAGCGGTCGAAGTGGTCGATGAGCTGCTGGATCTTCTTGTCGGGGATCGTGGAGTTGCCGACCCGCCGGGTGAAGTCGATGTGCCCGAGGACGTCCTTGAGCGGGCGATTCTCCTCCTCCAGCGCCTCCAGCGCCTTGTTGAGGAGATCGCCCGGCGCCTTCTTGCGGGACTCCTTCAGAATGTGGGGCCAGCGGGCCCGCTCGGGCACGAAGAAGGCACCCTGATAGAGGAACGGCAGCTCGGCGGCCTGCTCGGCCTGCTCCTGGGTCTTGTCCTTGGCCTTCTGCTCCTCGATGACCTGCTCGCGCATCTCGTCGAACTGGTCGGAGCAGCGCTTGAGGAAGAGCATTCCGAAGATGTATCGCCCGTATTCGGCGGCGTCCATCTTGCCGCGGAGGATATCGGCCGCACCGAACAGGTGCAGTTCCAACTGCGGCAGGGTCAGCTTCGCCACTGGCGACCTTTCTCGCGGGGTTCCCGAAGGACTCAGGCTAGCCAGGCCGGGAGACCTGAGCGGCAGGTTTCCCGGCCGACCGCAACCCTACAGCGATCAGCACCAGTTGACTACACCGATTTACGTGTGAAGTTCAGTCACACGAAAATTACTCCCACTGACTTCGGCCTCTATCCCTCCGTCCGCACCCCGACCACTTCCCCCTCGATGTGCCTTCCCCTGAACAGCCCGCTACCCGTGGACGGCCCCGGCCCGCGCCTGGTCAGGCGGCGAGCTCGCACTTCAGGTGGTCGCGGAACTCCCGGACCATCATGCTGTCGCCGTACGGCTCAAGCCGACCGGCGAACTGCCGGACGAGCTCGACCGAGCGGGCGGAGGTCAGCGCCTTCGTGATCGGGATCGCGGCCCGAGCGGAGTCGAGGGCCTGCTCCAGCTCACCCATTCCCAGGTATGCCTCAGCGGCGTGAACCCGGTTGAACTGTGCGGAACGAGGACTGCGTGCGCTGAACTCGGCCACGGCCGCTTCCGCGCAGTCCGCCGCTCGCCGGTGCTCACCGAGCAGACTCCAGCAACGGCCCGCCTCGGCGTTCAGCTCCACCGCCTCATGCAAGGCAACCCATACCGGGTCGCGGTCAGTGGCTCCCTGGGCATGGGTACGCTCAGCCTCGGCGAGCAGCCGCTCGACCCGTTTGACACTGTGCCCGTCCCGAGTCTCGGCCAGTTTCGCCCCCAAGGCCGTCGCCCAAGCCTCCCTGACCAGTAGCAGCGCCATGACACGCGCAGGCGCCTGAGCCCGGCGGGCAGTGTCGGCGGCGGCACGCGCGAGCCATACCGCCCACGTGGACTGCTCAACGTGAATCGCCTGCTGGGTCAGTGTCGCCAGTACCCAGGCGCCCGTCAGCGGGTCATCACCCGCCTTGGCCAACCTGAGCGCCTGACCGAAGTGCTGCTGCGCCTGACCATGACTGTTCACGTCGAAGGCCGTCCAGCCCGCCATCCAGCTCATCCCCGCCGCCGCGCTCATCAGCTCGGCCCCGACCCGGTCGTCGTAACGCCCCCGCAGCAGCGGCGCGACGTTGCCGCTCAGGTATCTCGTGACCACCGGGCGGACCAATCCCGCCCCGAACTGGTGGTCCATCTGGCTGAACGCCTTGCGAGCCTCGTTGATCCGCGCGACATCGGCAAGGCCCACGATCGGCCCGGCCCCGTGCCGGGCCGCCGACTCGGCCGGGGTTCCGTAGTCCCAGGCGACCAGCCACTCGCCCAAGGCTCCGGGCACGAACGGCAACGTGGCCAGCAGGTGACGCCGGGACGGGTCCATCTCCAACCTCCACAGATGCGCGGCCGACCTCACCGTAGCCGCCGGCGAGTCGGCTCCGAAGTCCGCGATCGGCCACGATGATGTCGCCCTGAAGGCCCAGCCTTCTATCCACCGCTCGACCTCCACCGCCTCCGCCTCGAACACGGCGGCCATCCGCGCCCGGTAGCAGGCGCGGACGCCCTGCTCGCCGCGCTCCCAGCGGGCCCATGTCGTCGGCGACACCCCGACCGCCTCCGCCGCCTCCTCCTGGCTCATGCCCTGCCGCTTGCGTGCCCTGACCAGCTCCGGACGGCCCGCGTGACGCTGCGACTCCCCCACGATCACCCCTTATGAGTAATTCAATGACTACTCATTGTGATATTCGCGAGCCTCCCACCGCCACCCTCCCGGAGAAACGACCAGTAACCGACCACCGCCGTCGCGCAACCCCCCAGGCCGGGGCCATTCAGCGGCCCGGCACGGCCAGGTTTCGGGTACGGAGGCGATTGACGATGCCCGAGGCCAGGAGATACTGGGCCGCGATGTAGGTGGCCATGACCACGAGGCCGTTCATCGGGGGGAGGGGAAGGTCCGCAAGGTCGAACGCGATCAGCGTGTCGGACAGCAGGAACAGGGCGCCCCCGGCCCCGATCCGCAGGCCGTGGCCGGCCGCGGTGACCGCGGTGGCGGTCAGCAGCAGTGAATAGCCGGCCACCGGCAGGCGCAGGTCGCCAAGGCCCGGCCAGAGGAGGAACACCAGGCCCGCCCAGATGACGGCATAGACCACCGGGACCACCGGGCGGCGGCGCAACGCGTCGAGTGCCCCCTCCCGGACGAAGTAGGTCACGTAGCAGACGTGCGCCCCGGCGAACAGAGCCATGCCGGCGAGGAAAAACCCGTCGATCTCCAGGGCCACGTCACCGCCCCAGGAGAGCAGGAGCGCCGCCACCAGCGGGCGCGGCCCCCGCTGCGCCAGCACCCAGGCCGCGAGCAGCGGCATGACCAGCGCCTTGGTCATGGAGTCCATCGGGGCGGCGTCGGCGGCGACCAGCGCCAGATGAACCGCGGAACAGATCCAGAAGGCGATCAGGACAGTGCGGGAGAGCGACCCGGCCCGTAGAACATCATTCTGCACAGGTGGATGCTAGGGCCTGCGGTCACGGTGATCCAAGCCACCCGGGTCATGAAAACGACCAGCAACCGACCGCTTCGGGCGAACCGTCCTCTCCACCATGGCGAACGCATAGGCATCGGCCTTCCCTCCTGCCGCACCAGGGCGTTTCCTGCTGTCCACGGTCACCGACAGCGAACGGAGCGTGTCCATGCGGCCAGTCGGCAGCATCCCCCCAGGCGCCCCCGACCAGCCCTCCCCGCCCCTGTCCCCTGCGGTGGAGCGCGGCGGGCGACGCGCCGGCGCGGCAGGACGAGACGACATCCGGGTGCTGGTCAGACTCCTTCAGCCGGGTTCGGCCTCGCGCCGGGCCCGCGCCGTGGTCCGGGAGGTGCTCGGGCAGGCCGGTCTGGACGGCGACGCCATCGCCGACGCGGAGCTCATCGTGGCGGAGCTGGCCGCCAACGCCGAGAAGCACGCCCGCCCGCCGTACGAGCTGCGCGTCTACAGCCTGGACGCCGTCCCCGCCTGGTGCGAGGTCGTCGACGGCGACCCCGACGTTCACGAGGTCCGCATCATCCTCGATCTCCTGCACTCGGTGAAGGAGATCGGCCTGCCTCTGCTCGCCGAGAACGGCCGCGGCCTGCTCATGGCACACCGACTCTCCGGCGGCCACTGCCATGTCCGTTCCACCACGGCCTTCACCACCGGAACCCCGGGCAAGGCCGTCGCCTTCGCCCTCCCCGTCCCCTCAGGCGACCGTCTGAGTTTTCCGTCCCTGGGCAGAGACAACTGAGAACGCGCTCGGTCCTGCCATCCGGGTGTGGTCGCGCGCACGACCCGGCGACCACACCCGGCGGATCAACCGGCCTACTCCGAGAAGCCGTTGCGCCTCAGCCGGTCGATCAGCTCGTCCATGGTCTTCGGCTCCAGCCACGGAGACTGTCCAGCGACCCCCAGCGGCTCCTTGCCACCGACCAGGGCGGACTGGCCGGATTTCTGCTGGGCAAGGAGAGGATCTTCGAAGACCAGGCCCTGCGGCGGGACGCTCATCAGGCGTGCGCGCGCGGGAAGCCGTCCTCCGGCCTCGTGCACCTTCTGCTCGTGCGCCGGCCTCTCCGTCGGGAAGACCATGACCCTGGTCCCCGCCGGAATCGACTTCGCGAAGTCCTCCACCGACTTCTCCGGCTTCCACTTCTCGGGCGAGAGGGAGTCGTCGCGGATGACCGGCCCCTGGTCCAGCTCGACGAAGACCAGGCCTCCCGGAATGGACTCTCGCCCCTTCACGCCCTTCAGGGCATCGACGACCTTGACCTTCATCACCACGCGGTAGTCGAGAGGCCCTCCCCGATAACTTTCCAGGACGGGACCCTGCTGCCAGCCGTCCACCACTCCGGCCGCGACGATCGGACGCCTTCCGGCCAGGGCCTCCGGCGAAGGCGCGGGATCGTAGTCCGCTTCGGCCCCACGGAGAACCGACACGTCAAGGGACCCGCCGGAGGGTTCCTTGATGCTCGCCTCATACCCATGGCTTGACAGCGCCTCGGCCTTCTTGCCGCTTTCTTCTTCGTGAGCTGCGCATCCGGTCAGCAGCAGGGCGGACGCGAGTAGAGCGGTGATGCCAGAACGCTTTTTCATCGTCACCTTCCCTCCGGCTCAGAACCACGCATTTATGTGATCTTTGTGATGCTGATTGTATTGCCAGGTCCACGATCCGGACGCGCCGGGAAGACTGGCGCTTGTCACAGAGCCGCTCGCCTGACAGTCATGCGGCTGTCCCGCCTCGCCCGGAAATTCCGGAGGGTTGAGATTGGGATTATAGTGCGCGAGCCCGACACTGTGCCCAAGCTCGTGACAGACCGTCTTGATGTACTGGTGGTGAGGGTCGGCCGAGACGTCGATCGTCTCGTTGTTGATTCTGACGTGCCATTGGTCGCACCATCCGGGCTGAGAAGCGGTTCTCACCTTGCAGACGGCCTGCCCGTAAGCGTCGTCGACCCAGACCTGGAACCAGGCCGCGTCAGTGGCCGGATCCCCGTCTTCATTGGAGTTCTTGATGTCGCAGGGAGACTCCAGATACGTTCCTTCGACGTCGGTGCTGTCCGCCAGATAATTCATGGCACCGGGGATGTATGATTTCACGCCTGCCCCTACCGACGTGGTGTAGCAGTAAGTGTGAACGGTTTTGTCCGGGGGCACTCCTCCCCACGGCCAGAGGTCCGCCGAAGCGGGTGCGATCGATGCCATCAAAGTGACCACCGTCGCGATGACAAGGAAGGAAAGTCGACGTCCGGCACGCACTGATCGCCCTCCTGAGGAATCGAAGCGGTTTCCTGACTCGCGAAGTCATGAACAGAGCATGTCGCCCGTCATATGGTGACTACCGCGATCAATGCTCGCAAGACTTGATCTTCGTCCACTCCGATGTTATTCGCAGAGTGCCGCTCTCACGGAGACACGGGAAACAGGGTCTTACGCGACATCGGAATCGCCGGAAAACGAGATTCCCGAGCCATCCTGACAACGATTCCCGAGCCATCCTGACAGCAGGGACCATCAGGAGCGACACTGCACCCGAGGCTCCAGTGCATCACCTCCGGGCCGCCCCTCGCCCCGGCACAGGTCGCCCAACGCGACCTCCAAGCCTCCTGGGCACGCCCGCACATCCGGGCCATGAGGGTGATCATGCGTAGCCTCGCCGATCACTGGCAGGCAACGACCCCACGGGCGATCCACACGGCGACATCCACTTGAGTGAAGCCGGCAATACATCAAATCAAGTTGTGAATCGCAGTCACACATGCTTCACTGATGCTCGTTGATCGACGATCCGATCGATCTCCCCCGCTCCCACAGGAGATCACTGTGTCCTCTTCCCCGGCACATGTATCGCTCCACGACACCGTCCAGGCCCGGCTGGCTGAGTCCGGCCTTCCGGCTGAGGCCAGGGATATGGTGCTGTCGGCCCTCGGTGAGCCGCCGTCGGCGGCAGCCGGCTCCCCCACCGGGATCTACCTGCGGGCGATCACCGTCGCGGGTTTCCGGGGCATCGGCCGGCCGGCCCGGCTCCAGCTGCCCCAGGGCAACGGGCTCGTCGTCGTCACCGGACGTAACGGCTCCGGCAAGTCCAGCTTCGCCGAGGCCGTCGAGACGGCTCTGACCGGCCAGAACTCACGCTGGAACGCCAGGTCGCAGGTCTGGACGAGCAGCTTCAGGAACCTGCACAGCCAGGCGGACCCCGAGATCGAGGTGGAGCTGCTGGTCTCGGGTGAGTCCCAGCCCACCGTCATCCGCCGGAAGTGGACCGGCGCCAGGGTGGAGGACTCGGCGGCGGTCGTGCGGCGCCCCGGACAGGAGCCCGCGCCACTGAGCGCGCTGAACCTGGCCCACGCGCTGACCGCCTACCGCCCGTTCCTTCCCTACGCGGAGCTGGGCAGCGCTCTGGACAAGCCGTCCGACCTGTATGACAAGGTCTCCGGGATCCTCGGGCTCGGTCCTCTCGCCGAGGCCTGCAAGACGCTCCGCGACGAGAAGAACGCCCTCGAAAAGAAGGTGACGGTGTCCCGTCAGGGCCTCCTTCCCCTGCTCAGCGCGCTGGCCCCCGTCGACGATCCCAGGGCACGCGCCGCCTACGCCGAGCTGAGCAAGAGCAGGCCCGACCTCTCCGTGGTCGAGACGATCGCCGCCGGTGACGGGGCGCACGCGGAGCTGCGGGCGCTCCGCCGGATGGCGGAGCTGACGGGGCCCGAGGCGCAGGCCGTACGGGGGGCGGCGGAACGGGTGCGTGCGGCCTCGCGCGCCCTGGAGGAGGTCCGGCTCGGTTCGGCGGAGGACGCCCGCGAGCGTGCCGAGCTGCTGGACCTGGCGCTCGCGCACCACCGGCGGCACCAGGGCGACCGTGGCTGTCCGGTCTGCGAGACCCCGGACCGGCTCGACGAGGCCTGGGCCGTGCGCGCACACACGGAGGTCATGCGGTTGCGGGAGGAGGCCGCCTCCGCCGAGGCCGCCCGTGTCGAGTCGCGGTCCGCCTGGGCCGCGGCGCGCCGGCTGATCGGCGATCCGCCCTCAGGACTGCCTGAGTCGCTCGCGGCGTCGTGGCGGAAGTGGCAGACCTGCCGGGAAGGCGCGGACATCGGGCGGTTCGCCGAGATCGGCCTGCGGCTGGCGGAGGAGTGCCGGCTGATCAGGGAGGAGGCCGTCAAGCGCCTCGCCGATCAGGACAGCCGCTGGAGCGAGCTGGCCGGGGCGGTGGCGGCGTGGTGCCGGGAGGCACGCGAGGCCGCGGAGGCCGGGATCCGCCTGCCACTGGTCAAGATCGCCGACGGGTGGCTGCACGAGGTGCACGGTGATCTCCGTACGGCCCGCATGGCCGCGCAGGGGCAGGACGCCCGGATGTACTGGGCGATCATGCGCCAGCAGAGCAACGTGAGCCTGGGTGAGATCCGACTGGCGGGCAACCGTACCCAGCGCAAGGTCGAACTCGACGTGACGGTGGACGAGGTGTCCGGGGCGGCTCTCGGCGTGATGAGCCAGGGAGAGCTGCACGCGCTGGCGCTCTCACTGTTCCTGCCACGGGCGCTGTCGAACGAGAGCCCCTTCCGGTTCCTGGTCATCGACGATCCGGTGCAGTCGATGGATCCGAGCAAGGTCGACGGCCTGGCCCAGGTCCTGGAGACGGTGGCGGAGTTCCGGCAGGTGGTGGTGTTCACCCACGACACCCGCCTGACGGAGGCGATCCGCCGCCTGCGCATCCGGGCGACGGTCCTGGAGGTGGCGCGTAAGGAGCGTTCCGAGGTGGAGGTCGAGGTCTCCGACGATCCTGTCGAGCGGGCGTTGAAGGATGCCCGATCCGTCCTGGGCGACCCGCGGCTCCCGGCCGGCGTGGCGCCCGCCGTCCTGCCCGGTCTGTGCCGAGTGGCGCTGGAGAGCGCCTTCGTCGAGATGGCCCGGCGGCGGCTGCTGACCGCCGACGCCGACCACGATGCGGTCGAACAGCGGATCTCCGAGGCCCGCAGGTCGTCGGCCATCGCCGCTGTGGCTCTCGGCGTCGAGTCGAACGAGGTGGTCGGCTGGCTCAACGACAACGTCGGCGGGTGGGCCGGGAACGTGTTCCAAGCCTGCAACAGGGGCGCCCATACCCAGGGAGCCTTCGAGGCCGCTTTCCGCGGCACCGGAAAGGACCCGATCGAGTACGTGACCAAGCTGGCCAGGCATCTGCGAGAGGTGAACTGACATGCCGACCTACACGCGTCTGCTCGACGACGCCGACGCGGTCCTCCGCTCCGAGGGCTCGGGACCGTGGCCGCGGACGACCGCGTTCCTGCTCCGGCAGGCGCTGGAGGCATGCGTGTGCGACTTCTGGCGTCATATCCAGCCGGGAGTGGAGCGATGTCGCATGCGGACGCAGGTGCTCTGCCTGGCGGAGTACGCCGATGAGGCCACCGCCAGACGTGCCTCAGGAGCGTGGGCCGCGCTCAGCGCCGCCTGCCACTACCACGGCTACGAGTTCAACCCGACAGCCGGTGAGCTGCGCACTCTCCATGATGAGGTGCGCGTCCTCGCCGAGCGCCTCAGCCCGGTTCCGTGGTCATCCTGACGGTTCGAGCTCCATGAACCGGGGGCTATCGCTTGTAGGCGATCCCGCCGTACATGAGCTGCTGGCCCACCGTGAGCTTCCTGGGGACGGGGCCGTCAGGCCGCCACAGGGGCAGCGGGACGACGCCCGGTTCGAGGAGCTCGAACCCGTCGAAGAAGGCGGTGATCTCCTCCGGCGTGCGGAAACGGCCGGTGCCGAGCAGCGCGAGGAACTTCCGCTCGGCGTCGCGTGACTCCTGCGTGGAGGCGCAGAAGTGGGTGATGAACAGGTAGCTGCCCGGCGGGACCGCCGCCATGTACGCCTCGACGATCCCCCTCGGGTCCTCGTCGTCGTGCAGGTGGTGCAGGATCCCGATCAGCAGCACGCCCACCGGGCGGCCGAGGTCGATGAGGTTCTTGAAGGCCGGGTCGCCGAGGATGGCCGCCGGGTTACGCAGGTCGGAGGTGATGACCTCGGTGCGGTCGTTGTCGGCCAGCAGCGCCCGGCCATGGGCCAGCACCATCGGGTCGTTGTCGACGTAGACGACCCGCGACTCCGGGTTGGCGCGCTGCGCGACCTGGTGGGTGTTCTCCACGGTCGGCAGCCCCGAACCGAGGTCGACGAACTGGGTGATGCCCTGGTCGGACAGGAAGCGCACCCCCCGGCCGAGGACCTGCCGGTTGTAGGTCGCCACGTCGTAGATCTCCGGGACGACCTTCACGATCTCGGCGACGAAGGCGCGGTCGACCTCGAAGTTGTCCTTGCCGTTGAGGACGACGTCGTAGGCCCTGGCGATGCTGGGCCGGGTCGTGTCGATGCCGGCGTTCCGCTCGCTCCGATTGTCGGCCACAGGGGTCCTTCCTCGTCATCCCGGGGCAGTTCAGATGATCATAAGTGGTGGAGTGACTCTGATATGCATATTTGACGATTAACGGATGACCGATTCCTCGCTCCGGCGAGGTCTACTTCGACGGGCCGCTCAGCACCGTGAAGGTGATGCCCGCCCGCTGGAGCCGCTCGATCAGCGCCCCGCCCATCGCCACGGCCGTGGTGACCTGGCCACTGACCGGCGGAAGGTCGTCGAAGGCCAGGCAGAGCGCCGACTCGGCGAGCATCTTGGCGGTCTCGTCGTAGCCGGGGTCGCCGCCCGCCACCTCGGTGACGACGCGCTCGCCGCCGCCCCGGCCGAGGAAGGTGACCTTGAACCAGCTCCTGGCCCGCTGTTCGGGGGTGGGTCCGTCGCCGGAGGCGGTCCGGCCGAGCAGCCAGGAGCGGACCGGGGGGAGCTGGGCGAGCGCGACGAGGGCGCCGGTGCCGGCCACGAGCCCCAGCGCGGCGGGCAGCCGCCTGACGGCGACGTGGTGGCGGTAGGTGAAGTCGGGGCCGTAGCGCTCCAGCGCGCGGGCCGAGCGCGCCACGATCCGCGGGTCGATCGTGGGCAGGGGCAGGGCCCAGCCTCCCACGTAGCGGGGCGGTCCGGCGGTGCCGCGCGCGCGGCGGCCGGTGGGCCGCCCTTCGGCCGCGCGCCGGGCGAGCGCGGCCCGGGCGGTCTGCCGGGGCCGGGAGACCGCCGTGAGGGCGGAGTGGACGGTGCCGCCCGACGGCTTGCCGTTGCCCCGCACGAACCCGTCCACCTCGATCGGCACCCCCTCGGGGAGCCGGTTGACGGTGAAGTAGGCGCCGAGGTCGTGCGGGACGGAGTCGAACCCGCAGGCGTGCACGATCTTCGCCCCGGTCCGCTCGGCCCTGTGGTGGTGGCGGGTGAACATCAGGTCGACGAACTCCGGCTCGCCGGTGATGTCGGCGTAGTGGGTGCCCGCGTCGGCGCAGGCGGCCACGAGCGGCTCGCCGTAGGCGAGGTAGGGGCCCACGGTGGTGGCGACCACCCTGGCCTGGCGGGCCAGCTCCGCCAGCGAGGCCGGGTCCGTCACGTCCGCGTGGAGCAGCGGCAGCTCGGGCAGGCCGATGCGGTCCCGGACCGCTCCGAGCTTGGCCCGGTTGCGGCCGGCCAGCGCCCAGCGGCAGCCGGGACCGGCGCTGCGGGCCAGATACCGCGCGGTCAGCTCGCCGGTGAAGCCGGTGGCGCCGAAGAGCACGATGTCGTACGGGCGGTCGTCAGACATGGGCTGGGACTCCTCCCCGGGACGGCCGCGCGCAAGCCGTACGGACCGAATGTGGTTCTGTTCACCTTGCCACAGGAGCGAGCACCCGGGAAGGACGCCCTCGCCGCTCATCGCCGGCCAAATAACCCACAAAATCAATCGGTAATAGCGATTATTTCTTGCCCACTCTTCCGTGCACTGATTGGTAGGTTCAGGTAAACAACCGACATATGCACAGATGGAGGACCGTACGGTGGAGGTCGAGCAGACGGCGCTGCCCGGAATCGGACTACGGCACGAGTTCACCACCCGCTCGGGCCGGCGCATCGGGATCGTCTCCCACCGGACCGGCCGTCGCGACCTAGTGATATACGACCCGACCGACCCCGATCGGGCGTGCGAGACGATAAAACTGAACGACGAGGAGGCCGACGCGCTCTGCGAGCTCCTCGGCGCCCCGCGCATCGTGCAGCGTCTCAACGCCCTGCACCGCGAGGTCGAGGGGCTGGTCAGCCTGCAGCTCCCCATCCTGTCCGGCACGCCGTACGCCGGCCGCCCGATGGGTGACGCGCGCGTGCGCACCCGCACCGGCGCCTCCGTCGTGGCCGTGGTCCGCGCCGGCCAGGTCTTCGCCAGCCCCGGCCCCGACTTCGTGTTCACCGACGGCGACGTGGTCGTCGTGGTGGGCAGCCCGGAGAGCACCGCCGCCGTCGCCGACATCCTGACCAACGGTTAGGGCAGCGGGTGCACTCGACAGCGATCCTGTTCCTGGAGTTCGGCGCCGTCCTTCTCGGGCTCGGCATTCTCGGGGCCCTCGCCATGCGCGTCGGCATCTCCCCCATCCCCCTCTACCTGGTCGCGGGACTGGCCTTCGGGCAGGGCGGCATCCTGCCCCTGGCCACCAGCGAGGAGTTCATCTCGGTCGGCGCCGAGCTCGGCGTCATCCTGCTGCTGCTCACCCTCGGCCTGGAGTACAACGCCGACGAGCTGGTGACGAGCCTGAAGGGCAACGCCCGCGCCGGCGTCGTCGACCTGGTGCTCAACGCGGCCCCCGGCGCGGTCGCCGCGCTGCTGCTCGGCTGGGGCCCGGTGGCCGCGGTCGCCATGGCCGGCGTCACCTACGCCACCTCCTCGGGCATCACCGCCAAGGTCCTGTCCGACCTGGGGTGGATCGGCAACCGGGAGACGCCGGTGGTGCTGTCCCTGCTGGTCTTCGAGGACCTGACCATGGCGGTCTACCTGCCGATCCTGACCGCCATGCTGGCCGGGGTGAGCTTCGTCGGCGGCGCGGTCACCGTGGGCATCGCGCTGGCCACCGTCAGCGTCGTGCTGCTGCTCGCCCTGCGCTACGGCCGCCTCATCGAGGCGTTCATCTCCAGCCCCAACTCGGAGGTGCTGCTGCTGAAGCTGGTCGGGCTCGCGCTGCTGGTCGCCGGAGTGGCCCAGCAGCTCCAGGTCTCGGCCGCGGTCGGCGCGTTCCTGGTCGGCATCGCGGTCTCCGGCGAGCTGGCCGAGGACGCCCAGGCGCTGCTGACCCCGCTCCGCGACCTGTTCGCCGCGGTGTTCTTCGTCTTCTTCGGCCTGCAGACCGACCCCACCAAGATCGGCCCGGTGGCCGGGCTGGCCGCGCTGCTCGCCCTGGTCAGCATGGTCACCAAGCTGCTCACCGGCGCCTACGCCGCCCGCCGGGCGGGGATCGCGAAGGCCGGACGGGCGCGGGCGGGCATCGCGCTCATCCCCCGCGGCGAGTTCAACATCGTGATCGCGGGCCTGGCGGTGGCCGCCGGGGTCCACCCCGACCTCGGCCCGCTGGCCGCCGCCTACGTCCTCATCCTCGCCGCGTTCGGCCCGCTGGCCGCCCGGCTCGTCCAGCCGCTCATCACCGCCATCGCCAAACGCACCTGACCGCTCAGGCGGTCGCCTGCGGCGCGTGGTCCCTCGCCGGGCCGCGCGCCGTATGCGTTCCGGGGCCTGCCGGCCGTATGCGTTCCGGAGCCTGTCAGGGGTGTTCGAGGAGGCCGGCCGGGCCGGCCGCGCGCTCAGCCGGTGGCCCACTCCGCGGCGAGCAGCTCGTAGGAGCGGACCCGGTCGGCGTGGTCGTGGGTGATGGTGGTGACGAGCAGTTCGTCGGCGCCGGTGACGTCGCGCAGGACGCGCAGCCGCTCGGCGACGGTCCGCGGCGAGCCGACGAACTGGGTGGCCACCCGGTCGGCGACCAGCGCGCGGTCCTCCTCGGTCCACTCGTGGGCGGCGGCCTCCTCCGGCGTCGGGAACGGGATCGCGCCCGCGCCGGTGCGGATGCTGCGCACCCACAGCCCGTACGGCGAGGCGAGCTCGCGGGCCGTGTCGTCGTCCTCGGCGACGACCACGTCGGCGGAGACGATCAGATGGGGCGCGGCCAGGGTCGCCGAGGGCTTGAACGCCTCCCGGTAGGCCTCGGCCGCCTCCAGCACGGTGGACGGGCTGACGTGGTAGTTCGCCGCGAACGGCAGCCCGCGCTCCCCCGCCACCTGCGCGCTCTGCCCGCCGCTGCTGCCCAGCACCCACAGCTCCACGTCCGCGCCCTCACCCGGTACGGCGTGCGCCGCCAGCCCGTCGGCCGACCGGTAGGTCCCGGCCAGCAGCGCGATGATGTCGTCCACCTGGTCGGCGAAGTCCGGGCTCCGCGCGCCAGGCTGCTGCAGCAGCGAGCCGTACAGCGTGAAGATCGGCGAGGCGGCGAGCGCGGCGAAGGAGAACCCCTCCGGGATGAGCAGCCCGTCGACGACCCTGGCGGGCGGGGACGGCCGCGGGGGCTTCTCGGCGAGTTCGGCGAACTCGGCCTCGCGCCGGCCCGACCGGCCGAGCCCCAGGTCGATGCGGCCCGGATGCAGCGCGTCGATCAGGCCGAACTGCTCGACCACGGCGAGGGCCGTCTGGTGGCCGAGCTGCACGGCGCCGGAGCCGACCCTGATCGTGCTGGTCGCGGCCGCCACCAGGGCGATGAGCACGGCGGGGGCGGCGCTCGCGACGCCGGGCGCGAAGTGGTGCTCGGCCAGCCAGTAGCGGCGGTAGCCGAACTCCTCGGCGCGCCTGGCCAGGTCCAGCGTGTTGCGCAGCGCCTCGCCGGCCGTCCCCCCGGAGGGGACGGGAGAAAGGTCGAGGATCGACAGGGAGGTCATGACTGCCTTCCGTACCGGGGGAACGGCCTGCTGGGGATCTCCCTGCGCAGCACGGGGGCGATCTCGCTCTGGAAGAGTTCGAGGGCGGCCCGGTGCTGCTTGTCGGTCAGGCCGTCCGCGTCGGCGTGCAGATGCATGACCTCGTGCCCGAGCCTCTCGTGGTAGCGGTGGACCTTGTCGATGATCTGCTGGGGGCTGCCGACCAGGATCGAGCTGCGCTCGATCGCGTCCTCCAGCGTGTGGAAGACCGGGTCCACCCCGACCTTCTTGAACAGCGCCAGACGGGCGTTGAAGATCGGCCGGTAGGTCTCGACCGCGTCCTGGGAGTTCCTGGCCGCGTAGTAGCCGGCGCTGCCCGCGCCGACGAGGGCGTCGGCGGGGTCGTGGCCGTGGAACTCCCAGCGTTCCCGGTAGTGGTCGACCAGCTCCGCGTAGGGCTCGACCGGGTTGGTGACGTTGGCGGAGAAGAGCGGGTCACCGTAGCTCGCGGCGAGGTCCACCGACTCCCTGCTGGTGGCGCTGCCGTGCCAGACGCGGACGGGCCGCTGCAGCGGGCGCGGCCAGGTCTCGGCCTCCACCAGCGGCGGCCGGAACCGGCCGGACCAGGTGACCTTGTCCTCGCGCCACAGGCGGCGGAACAGCTCGTAGCTCTCCCGGTTACGGTCCCACTGGTCCTCACCGGTCACGTGGAAGAGCTGGGCCTGCGCGGCTCCGTTCCCCTTGCCGATGATCAGCTCCAGACGGCCGCCGGAGAGGTGGTCGAGGGTGGAGTAGTCCTCGAAGGCCCGGACCGGGTCGAGCAGGCTCAGCGTGGTCACCGCGGTGAACAGCTTGATGGTGGAGGTCCTGGCGGCGATGTGGCTGAGCACGACCGGCGGGGAGGAGGAGATGAAGGGGCGCTCGTGCCGCTCTCCCACGCCGAAGCCGTCGAAGCCGAGCTCCTCGGCGAGGACCGCGTTGTCCACCACCTCGCGCAGGCGCGCCTCGGTGGACTTCAGCTCGCCGGTGATGGGATCCGGTCCGTGCACGATCAGGGTGATGGCCAGGAACTTCATGCGTCGCCCTCCAGTCCGAGGTGGCCGCGGAGCGTGGTCGTCCCGTATTCGGCGCGCAGCACCCCGCGCTCCTGCAGCAGCGGGACGACCTTGTCCACGAACTCGTCCAGCCCGGTGGGCGTCAGGTGCGGCACCAGGATGAAGCCGTCGGCCGCGTCGCTCTGCACGGACTCGTTGATCTCCTCGGCGACCCGCGTGGGCGAGCCGATGAAGGACTGCCTGCCGGTGACCTCGATGACGAGGTCGCGGATGCCGAGTTTCTTCGCCTCGGCCAGGGCCCGCCACTCGGCCGCCGTCTTCAGCGGGTCCCTGGACATGCGGGTGCGGCCCTTGATGATGGTCTCCTCCGAGACGTCCGGGTCGATCTCCGGCAGCGGGCCCTCGGGGTCGTAGGCCGACAGGTCTCGGTTCCAGAGCTGCTCCAGCAGCAGGATCGCCGTCTGCGGGCTGACCTGCTGGCGCCGGATGTGGTCGGCGTTCTCCTGGGCCTCGGCGTCGGTGTCACCGAGGGCGAAGGTCGCGCCGGGCAGGATCTTCAGCGAGCCGGGGTCCCTGCCGTGCGCGGCGACCCTGGCCTTGATGTCGCGGTAGAAGGCCCGCCCCTCCTCCGGCCTGCCGTGCCGGGAGAAGATGGCGTCGGCGGTGGCCGCCGCGAACTCCCGGCCCCCTTCGGAGTCGCCGGCCTGGATGGTCAGCGGGTGACGCTGCGGGCTGCGCGGCACGGTGAAGTGCCCGCCGATGTCGAAGTGGGCGCCCCGGTGGGCGAACGCGCCCGCCCTGGCGGCGGCGAACGTGCCGGTCACGGGGTCGGCCACGAGGTCCTCGGCGGCCCAGGAGTCCCAGAGCTCGCGGACCGTCCGCACGAACTCCTCGGCGCGCTCGTAGCGCTGGGAGTAGTCCAGGTAGCCGCCCCGCCGGAAGTTCTCCCCGGTGAACGCGTCGGAGGAGGTGACGACGTTCCATCCGGCCCGGCCGCCGGACAGGTGGTCGAGGCTGGCGAGCTTGCGGGCGAGCTCGTAGGGCTCGTTGAAGGTGGCGTTGACCGTCCCGGCCAGCCCCAGGTGGGTGGTGACCGCGGCGAGGGCGGACAGCACGGTGAGGGAGTCCGGGCGGCCGACCACGTCGAGGTCGTGGATCCTGCCGCGCTGCTCGCGCAGCCGCTGGCCGTCGGCGAGGAAGAAGAAGTCGAACCTGCCGCGCTCGGCCGTCCGCGCGAGGTGGGCGAAGGAGGAGAAGTCGATCTGGCTGCCCGAGGCCGGGTCGCTCCAGACGGTCTGGTTGTTCACGCCCGGGAAGTGGGCGGCGAGGATGACCTGCTTCATCATCGGCTCCCCGCGTAGCGGCTGGCGGGACGTGGCAGGCCGAGGTGGCCGCGGAGCGTGGCCGCCTCGTACGCGCGCCGGAAGACGCCGCGCCGCCGCAGCTCCGGGACCAGGCCCCGGGTGATCGCGCTCAGGTCGGCCGGCAGTACGGCGGGGCGCAGCCGGAAGCCGTCCAGACCCGCCCGGCGCCAGTCCAGGAGCAGGTCGGCGAGCTGCTCGGGGGTGCCGGCGAAGATCGCAGCGTCGGAGGCGTGCACCGCGCCGTCGAGCCCGTCGAGCCGGGCCCTGCGCTCCCCGGCGTCCTGTCCCAGGAAGACGACCAGGTCGGCGAAGACCTTCAGCGGACCGGGGGTGAGCCCGCGGACCTCCTGCACGACTGCGCGCGCCTGCTCGCCGTCGTGCGGGGTGACGTAGACGACGTCGGTGCTGCGCGCGGCGAACTCGTACGGTATCCGGGAGTGGGCCAGCGCGGTGACCGGCGGCTGTCCCTGGGGGGGCCGCGGGACGATCGAGGGGCCCCTGACGCTGAACCGGGGGCCTTCGAAGTCGATGTGGTGCAGCTTGTCGCGGTCGATGAAACGGCCGGTGGCCACGTCGCGGATCACCGCGTCGTCCTCCCAGCTGTCCCAGAGGCGACGGACCGCCTCGACGGCGTCGGCGGCCTCGTCGAACAGCTCCTGGATCAGGCGGACGCTCTCGGGGCGGTCGAAGCTGTCCGGCCGGAGCTCGGGGACGTCGCGGCGGCCGAAGTGGGCGGCCTCGGCGCGGCGGCCGGAGACCTGCACGCGCCACCCGGCCCGCCCGGCGCTGACGTAGTCCAGGGTGGACAGGGCGCTGGCGACGTGGAAGGGCTCGGTGTGGGTCGTCGTGACCGTGGGCACCAGCCCGATCCTCCGGGTCAGCGGGGCGACCCGCGAGGCCACGAGGACCGCGTCGAAGCGGCCCCGCACCTGGTCGGTGCGGCCGTCGGGGCCGTCCAGGCGGGTGGTCTGCAGGGCCAGGGAGTCTTCGATGGTGACGAAGTCGAGCAGGCCGTGCTCGGCTTCGGCCACGAGGCCGGCCCAGTAGGCGGCGGTGAACAGTGTTTTCGGGGTGGCGGCGGGGTCACGCCAGGCCGCCGGATGCCATCCGGCGCCGTCGAGTGCGACGGCGAGATGGAGAGGAGCTGCCGACATGTCCCGAAGATAACACTAAAACCCGAAATTCCTACATGTTTAGTTGGATTTATGGAGGGGATTGACCAACCGGCTCCCTCTCGCCCACGCTGCGTCTGAGCCGATCGACAGGAGGCCCATGCCACACATCGACCTGCCCACCGACGCCCCCGGAATCGGCGGCCTGTTCCGCTACCGGCCGCAGACCGCCCTCCCCATGTCCCAGCTCGCCGAGGTGCTGCTGCGCGGCGAGCACTCCCTGTCCCGGGGCGAACGCGAGCTGATCGCGACGTACGTGTCCTCGCTCAACGACTGCGGGTTCTGCAGCCGCTCGCACGCGGCGTTCGCCGCCGCGCAGCTCCCTGGCGGTATGGACCTGGTCTGCCAGGTCGCCGACGACCCGGACGGCGCCCCCGTCTCCGACAAGATGAAGACGCTGCTGGAGATCGCCGGCGCCGTCCAGCGCGGCGGCCTGGAGGTCACCCCCGACCACGTCGAGGCCGCGCGGAAGTCCGGGGCCACGGACCTGGAGATCCACGACACCGTGCTGATCGCGGCCGCGTTCTGCATGTACAACCGCTACGTCGACGGCCTGGCCGCGCTCACCCCCGAGGAGCCGGCCGTCTACAAGACGATCGCCGACCGCATCGTGAACAGGGGATACATGACCATCGCACCCGCCGGCCCCACCGGCTGAGGGCGCCCGGCGGCCCTCGATCTCACGGCCCCGGCGGCGGAGCCCCCGGCCACCGGGGGGCGCCGCCGCCGGGATCTGGTAGGCATTTGCGCGTGACGCGTTTCCTGACACTCCTCGCGACGGCCCTCCCCCTCCTGGCGGCCACCGGCCCGGTGTCCGCCGCCTCCCCCGCCGAACCGCACGTCCCGGCCGGGATGACGGCCGGATACGCGGTCTTCGACCGGCAGGCCGGCAAGGTCACCGCCCACCGCAACGTGCACCGGAAGTTCCGGTCGGCGTCGGTGGTGAAGATCCTGATCGCGGTCGACTACCTGGAGTCGCACAAGAACGTCTCCAAGAGCGATCTGGCACGCCTGAAGGTCATGCTGCGGGTCAGCGACGACGACGCGGCGAGCTCCTTCTGGGACCGGGGCGGCAAGGGACAGATCATCAAGCGGATGGCGCGCAAGCTGCGGCTGACCGACACCACTCCCCCGCCGGCCGGCTGGCCCGGCTTCTGGGGCTACACCTCGATCAGCGCGCTGGACATCGTCCGCACCTACCGCTATCTGCTCGACCAGGCGGACCCGGAGGTCAGCGGCCTCGTCCTCGGCCACCTGCGCAAGGCCGGCCAGTGCGGCTCCGACGGCTTCGACCAGTATTTCGGCATCCCCCGCGGGGTCACCCGCCCGTGGGCGGTCAAGCAGGGCTGGTCGGGGTACGGCTCGACGCCCCCGGTCCGGTGCAGGCAGAGCGGCGCCCCCGGATCCGCGCCGGCCGCGGGCACGGCCCGGAACACGGACACGGCGCACGTCACGGCCGTGGCCGCGGCGTCCGCGCTCTCGGCGCACGTCACGGCCGCGCCGGCCGGAGGCACGGCACGGGCTGAGAGCACGGCACAGGCCACGGCCGCCTCGCCGGCGCCGGCCGGGGGTGCCGGGGTCCCCGACTTCGGTCATCCGGTGCTGCACACCACCGGGCTCGTCGGCCCGGGAGAACGGTGGATCATGGTCCTGCTCACCGCCCACCCCACCGGGACCACCTGGCAGCGCTCCACCGGCCAGGTGACCGAACTGGCCGGTGAGGTCTATCTCAGCGGGACCTCGTGATCCCGGAGTCGCTGAGGTGGGCGGCCGCGACCCGTCCGGGCACGGCCGTCCGCCGGCTTTGACTCCCTGCCCGACGCCCTTCGACCAAGGCGTATGCCCCGCGGGGGAACCCTGGCATCGGATCCCGCCGGCTGGAGGGGCCGGCCGACGCGGACCGGCCGGCCCCGGCCTGGCGACAACCCCGATGAACCTGATCTACGAGGCCGCGGGAATGCTAAAATGGCTGGTTCACCCGGTGCCGCCCATTAGCGCGCACCCGGCTCCTGGGGTAAGGGCTGTGCGGCCGACGATGAAGGCTTCCCAGGCGAAGAACGGACTGAGCACGCGCCACGGAGGACGTCGCTCCCGGAAGTCGCGCCCCACTCTCATCGCCGGGCTCGCGCCTTGCGTCGCTCTCTTGATCGCGAGCTGCTCATTCACTTCCGGGCCGACGACCACGGTGCTCTCGGACACGTCGATCGGGCCGGCCCGTTCATCACAGCCCGGCACGCCGACCGCGACCCGCTCCGCACCAAGGCGGCCGGCACTGAAGCCCATCGATCCGGCCGCGTTTCAGGCCGTCGTGGCCGCCGCCGCCAAGAAGCTACTGGTCCCCGGGGCGGTGGTCCTGCTACGCACCCCGCAGGGGAATTCCGAAGCGAGGGTCGGCACCACGGAGCTGGGCACGCGGACGCCGCCGGATGCGGACACTCACCTCCGGATCGCCTCGAACACCAAGACCATGACGTCGGCGCTGATCATGCTCCTTGCCCAGGACGGCAAGCTCCGGTTCGACGATCCGGTGGCCAAATACGTCCCGGATGTGCCCAACGGCAAGAACATCACCATCGCCGAGCTGCTGAAGATGCGGAGCGGGCTTTACGACTATACGGACGCGCCCGAGTTGGCGGCGGCCCTGGACGCCGACCCGACGAAGGTCTGGACACCCCAGGAGGTGTTGACCATCGCGTTCCGGCACCCGCCGCGGTTCCCGCCTGGCACGTCCTACGACTACAACAACACCGACTACGCATTGCTGGGTCTGACAGCTGAGAAGGCCGGCGGGCGCCCGTTGGCCCAGCAGTTCCAGGACCGGCTGTCCGGCCCGCTCGGGCTGCGGCGGACTTCGCTTCCCGCCGCCGACGACAGCTCCATCCCGGATCGCTACTCGCATGGCTACATGTACGGCGGGTCCTCCTACGCGCTGGTCGACAAGCAGTACCCCGCCGACATGCAGACCGCCGCACGGAACGGAACACTCCAGCCCGTCGACTACACCGACCAGAACCCCTCCTACGCCACCGCCGCCGGTGGCGCCGTCTCCACGGCGGTGAGCTTCCGGGCTTCAACTCGTTCATCGGTTACGACGCGGACAACGACGTGACGCTCGTGACATGGACGAACTTGACCCTGTCGCCCGACGGCAGGACTACGGCGAACGCCCTGCTGCCAACGGTTCTCGACGAGATTTACGTCGGGCTGTCGCCGTCGCCCGCACCGTCCCCTGCCACCACCAGGTGACGCGGTCTACTCGCCCAGGAACGAATGCATGCGCTTGGGCGCGACCATCCGCCACGCCTCCTCGACCAGCTCCCGCATCTCGGGCCCGTCGATCGCCTCCAGCCACACCCGGACCCAGTTGTAGCGCTCGTCGGAGGGCCGGGGCAGGTGGAACTTCCTCGGCTCGGCCGCGATCAGCGCGGCCCTCTCCTCCTTGGGGAAGGCGAACCCCATGGAGGTCTCGTCCGGCGAGATCGCGACGTAGACGATCCTGCCCACCCGGAACGTCACCCGGTCCCTGACGAGCCTCTCCTCGGTCCGGGGCAGCTCCATGGCCACGCGGCGGACGTCGTCACCTGTGATCATCGGGACGCCTCGTCGAGGGCGGCGGTGAGGCGGCGCAGCGTGCGCTGCAGATCGAGCAGCTCGGCGAGGTCGAGACCGGTGGCCTCGAAGATCCTGCCGGGGACCTCCAGAGCCGGCTCCCTCAGCCCGGCCCCCTCGGGCGTGAGCCGTACCAGCACGGAGCGCTCGTCGTCGGCGCTGCGCTCCCGGCGCACCAGCCCCGCCGCCTCCAGCCTCTTGAGCAGCGGCGACAGCGTGCCCGAGTCGAGGCGCAGGGCCGTGCCGAGCTCCTTGACCGTCACCGGCTGGCGCTCCCAGAGCACCATCATCGCCAGATACTGCGGATAGGTCAGGCCGAGCTCGCGCAGCTCCCTGCGGTAGACACCGTCCAGCGCCCGCGACGCGGCGTGCACGTCGAAGCAGAACTGGTTCTCCAGCAGCAGCATCGTCACAGCACGCAGTATATCAACTTGACTGCATCCAACTTGATTGTGCACAATTCAATTGTAGGCAATCAATATGTCCGCGTTCCACCGGGAGAACCCATGAGCACGCTCTACACGGCCGCCGCCACCGCCTCCGGGCGCGAGGGACGGGCGGTGTCCTCGGACAACCGCCTCGACGTGACACTCGCCCCGCCGAAGGAGCTCGGCGGCTCCGGCGAGGGCACCAACCCCGAGCAGCTGTTCGCGGCGGGCTACGCCGCCTGTTTCGCCAGCGCGCTGCAGTTGGTCGCCAAGCGCGAGAGGGTCGACGTCTCCGACGCCTCGGTGACGGCCGAGGTGGGCCTGGTGCCCGACGGCAGGGCCTACGGGCTGACCGTGACGCTGCGCGTGGAGCTCCCCGGTGACCTGCAGGGCGAGGCCGGCACCGCCCTGGTCGAGGCCGCCCACCAGGTCTGCCCCTACTCCAACGCCACCCGGGGCAACATCCCGGTCAACCTGGTGATCGAGTGACGGTCACGTCCTGAGGAGGGGGCGGCGGCCGGCGAAACCGAGATCCTCGCGGTGATACCAGGCCAGGTCGCGGTCCCCTTCGAGCCAGCACAGCAGGACCGGCACCCCGTCGAGCACCGAGGGGAAGTCCAGCAGCAGGGGCGCGACCCCCTTGATCTCGATCCCCCGCGCCTCGAACCAGCCGAGGATCTCATCCAGCCGCGCCTCCAGCGCCTTCGCCTCCGGCAGACCGCCGGACTCCGAGGCCCCGTGCTCGCGCAGGTCCCGCGCGAGCACGGCGAGATCGCCCCGCAGGCTCACGAACTCGTCGGCCCGCTCCAGCAGCGCCGGCATCAGCGCCCGCGCCTCCTCGACGGTGAAGGTCCTGTCCACCCCTGAACGTTAGCGCCTCGCCGCCGGTCCGGCGCGGAGGGCGGCGGCTACACCGGCGACGCCTCCGGGTCGTCGGAACGCCCGGCCGGCGGGGTGGATGTCTCCGGATCGGGCCGTCCAGCCGACGGGTCGGGCGCGTCCCGGTCGGGCGTGTCCTCCTCCAGCAGGGTGGTCTCGTCGAAGGGGATGCGGCCGGCCAGCACCTCGGCCGCGCGCTCCCGGTCGAACTCGCCGGTCCAGGTGCCGACCAGGACGGTGGCGACCGCGTTTCCGGCGAAGTTGGTCAGGGCCCGGGCCTCGGACATGAAGCGGTCGACGCCGACGATCAGGCCGACGCCGTCGACGAGGTCGGGCCGGTGGGACTGCAGGCCGCCGGCGAGGGTGGCCAGGCCCGCGCCGGTGACTCCGGCGGCCCCCTTGGAGGCGATGATCATGAAGAGCAGCAGGGAGATCTGCTCGCCGAGCGAGAGCGGGGCGCCGGTGGCGCTCGCGATGAACAGGGTCGCCATCGTCAGGTAGATGGCGGTGCCGTCGAGGTTGAAGGAGTAGCCGGTCGGCACGGTGATGCCCACGACGGGACGGCTCACGCCCAGGTGCTCCATCTTGGCGATCAGCCGCGGCAGGGCCGACTCCGAGGAGGAGGTGCCCAGGATGAGCAGGAACTCCCGGCTGAGGTAGCGCAGCAGGGACACCAGGCTGACCCCGGCGACCAGCCGGAGCATCGGCCCGAGCACGCCCAGCACGAACAGCAGGCAGGTCGTGTAGAAGGCGAGCATGATGACGCCGAGGCTCTTGAGCGCGTCCACGCCGGTGGCGCCGACGACCGCGGCCATCGCGCCGAAGGCGCCGACCGGGGCGGCCCACATGATCATGGCGAGGATCCGGAAGACGAGCCGCTGGATGTGCGCGACGCCGGCCAGGACGGGCGCGCCCCGCGCCCCCATGGCCTGCAGGGCGAATCCGGCGAGCAGGGCCACCAGCAGGGTCTGCAGCACCTGCCCCTCGGTGAACGCCGACACCAGCGTGGTGGGGACCGTCGCGAGCAGGAACGTCACCGTGTCGTTCTCGCCGCCCTTGGCCGCCTCGGCCTCGGCGGCCCTGCGCAGCTCGTCGGTGAGCTGCAGGCCCTGGCCGGGGTCGACCAGGTTGCCCACGACCAGGCCGATGGCCAGCGCGACGGTCGACATGACGAGGAAGTAGCCGAGCGCCAGGCCACCGACCCGGCCGACCTTGGCCGCCTGGGTGACCGATCCGACGCCGAGCACGATGGTGCAGAAGATGATCGGGCTGATCATCATCTTGATCAGGGCGACGAACGCCGTGCCCAGCGGCTTCAGCTCCCTGCCGAGCTCGGGGGCCGCGAGCCCGATGACGACCCCGGCGGCCACGGCAAGAATTACCGCCATATAGAGATATTTAGTGCGATCTCTGGACATAGTGGACACTCAATCTTCCCGGTCTGGACGGAAACTCCGGTCGAGCGACTATGCGTCGGCGGTGTGATCTGGGTCACTATTGCGTACATTTTGGTCGTGGACATGAGGGAGCTGCCGGAGCGGATGCGGCGCTGGAGCCTGGCCGGGCAGATGCTGGCACTGCAGATCGTCGTCGTCGGGATCACCGTGGCGGGAGGCACGGCGCTGGCCGCCCTCCAGGCCGGCGACCTGCTCAGCGCCGAGGCCGCCGGGAGGGCGGAGGCGGTGGCCGTCAGCGTGGCCGACTCCCCCTCGGTCCTGGCCGCCCTCGGCGACTCCGCCACGCTCCAGCCGTACGCCGAGCGGGTCCGGCGGGAGACCGGGGTCGACTTCGTCACGATCATGAGCACCGGAGGGCTCCGCTACACCCATCCCAATCCGGCCCAGATCGGCCGCCGCTTCCTCGGCAACACCGGGCCCGCCCTGCGGGGCCGGACCTTCACCGAGACCTACACCGGCACCCTCGGCTCCTCGGTGCGCGCCGTCGCCCCGGTCCGCGACGCCGGCGGCGGGGTGCGGGCCCTGGTCAGCGCGGGAATCACGGTCGAGAAGATCAGCGTCAGGCTCCGCGGGCAGGTGGCCGGCGCCGTGTTGATCGGGCTGCTCGGCCTGTCCGCCGGCGGCGCGGGCACCTACCTGGTCGGCAGCCGGCTGCGCCGCCAGACCCGCGGGATGGGCCCCGCCGAGCTCAGCCGGATGTACGAGTACCACGACGCGATCCTGCACGCCGTACGGGAGGGGCTGCTGCTGGTCGACGACGCGGGCCGGCTGACGCTGTGCAACGACGGCGCCCGGGAGCTCCTCGGCCTGTCCGGCGAGGCGGACGGGCGGCACGTCGGCGAGCTGGGCCTGCCCGCCTCCCTCGCCGGGCTGCTGGCGAGCGGGGAGAGCCGGAGCGACGAGATCCACCTGACCGGGGAGCGGACGCTCGTGGTGAACGTCGCCGTGGTCCGCTCCGGCGACCGCTCGCTCGGCACCGTGGTGACCTTGCGCGACCACACCGAGCTGCAGTCCCTGACCGGGCAGCTCGACGCCGAGCGCGGCTTCGCCGACTCCCTGCGCGCCGCCGCGCACGAGTCGGCCAACCGGCTGCACACCGTCGTCACCCTCGTCGAGCTGGGCCGTACCGAGCAGGCGGTGGCCTTCGCGACCGCGGAGCTGAAGGCGGCGCAGCAGCTCACCGACCGGGTGATGGGCGCGGTCCGCGAGCCGGTGCTCGCGGCGCTGCTGCTGGGCAAGAGCGCCGAGGCGGCCGAGCGCGGCGTGGAGCTGGCGATCAGCCCGGACACCGGGCTCGACGACATCGGCCTGGACGGCCGGGATCTGGTGACGATCCTCGGCAACCTGATAGACAACGCGGTGGAGGCGGCCGTGTCGGGGGTCCCCCCGGCACGGGTGGACGTCCGCCTGCTGGCCGACGAGACGACCTTCCTGATCAGCGTGGCCGACAGCGGCCCGGGGCTGGACGCGGTGACGGCGCGGGAGGCGTTCCGGCGGGGCTGGACCACCAAGGGCGACGGCCGCGGCCTCGGGCTGGCCATGGTGGGACAGGCGGTCCGCCGGCTGGGCGGCGCGATCGACGTCGGCGGCGGGCCCGGAGCGGTGTTCACCGTACGGCTGCCGCTGCGCGCGGAGGGACTTTCATGATCTCGGTGCTGGTCGTCGAGGACGAGGAGATCACCGCCGAGGCCAACCGCCTCTACGTGGAGCGGGTGCCCGGCTTCCGGGTGGAGGGGATGGCCAGGTCCGGCGGAGAGGCGCTGCGCTACCTGCGGCGGCGTCCGGTGGAGCTGATCCTGCTCGACCTCTACCTGCCCGACATGCACGGGCTGGAGGTGTGCCGGGCCCTGCGGGCGGCGGGCGTCCTGTCCGACGTCATCGCGGTCACCTCGGCGCGCGACCTGTCGGTCGTCAGGTCCGCGGTCTCCGTCGGCGTGGCGCAGTATCTGCTCAAGCCCTTCACCTTCGCCTCGCTGAGCGAGAAGCTCACGCGCTACGCGGAGTTCCGGTCGTCGACGGAGGGCTCGGGCGAGGCCGGCGGCCAGAGCGAGGTCGACCGCGCGCTGGCCGCCCTGCGCGGCCCGGTGCGCAGCCCGCTGCCGAAGGGGATGACACCGGCCACTCTCGACGCCGTGCTGGCGGAGCTTCGCGGCGCCCCGGCGGGGATGTCGGCGCAGGCCGCGGGGGCCGCGATCGGCGTCTCACGGGTGACCGCCCGCCGCTATCTGGAGCATCTGACCGACAGTGGCGTCGCCCGCAGGGTCCCGCAGTACGGTGGGGTCGGGCGGCCCGAGCTGCTCTATCGAATCGTTTGAACGCCGATGCGTCAGCAGGGCCGCGGACCTGGTAGGACAGAGGCAGCCCGCCCTGCCACCCGCGGGCGGAGGAGCAGAGCATGGCCTTTTTCACGGTTTCGACAAGCCGGCACGGCACGGTGTGCGTCGTCCAGGCGAGCGGGGAGCTCGACTACGGCAACGCCTCCGTCCTCCGCGACGAGATGACCAAGGTGTGGGAGCCCGAAGCCCCTTCCACGATCGTCATCGACGTCGCGGCGCTGACCTTCTGCGACTCCACCGGTGTCGCAGAACTGATCGTGAGCCTCCGGCGGAGCCGGGCCGCGGGCACCCGCCTGGTCCTCGCCGGCGTTCACGGCACCCTGGAGCGGATCCTGACCATCACCGGTCTGCGCTCCGCCTTCGAGCTCTCCCCCTCAGCCGAGGAAGCCCTGCGGGGGAGGTGATCAGCTGGTGCGGTCCAGCGGCACCCGAGGCGCGTCCACGATCACGTCGGAGAAGATGTCGACCACCATGGCGATCACACCACCGACGACGACGACCCCCGCCCCGGCCCAGAACAGCGTCCAGTTGGGGCCGAGGCACAGGGCCACGCCGCCGATGGTGAACCCGATCAGAATGACGATCACCGCAAGCCAAGACTTGGGGCTTCCTCCGTGGCTTCCAGCCATGAGCCTTTCCTGTCCTCTCTGTGTGGATCAGCGATGCGCGCCGTTCGCGGCGGCGATCACCCTGGTCAGCGACCGGTGGAGCTCCTGCAGCTCCTCCAGTTCTATACCCAGGCGTTCGACGACGGACGGCGGAATCCTCTCAGCTTCGCTCCTCAGCTCCCGGCCCTCCGAGGTGAGCGTGACCGCCAGGACGCGTTCGTCCCGGCTGTCGCGCTGCCGCCGGATGTAGCCGATCGCCTCAAGTCGTTTGAGGAGCGGGGACAGCGTACCGGGGTCGAGTTGCAGTAGCTTGCTCAGCTCCTTCACAGACAGCGGCGCCTGCTTCCAGAGCGCGAGCATCACCAGATACTGCGGATGAGTCAGGCCCAGAGGCTCCAGCAGGGGCCGGTAGACCCCGATGACGCTGCGCGAGGCAACGGCCAGGGCGAAACAGACCTGTCGCTCCAGGTCAAGTAGATCAGTCGTGTCGCTCACACACCCCTCCCAGCCGACATAGTATGATATTTGGTGCACAAACTATTATGGCGCCAAGCATCGGTCCGCAAAAAGGAGTCCCATGTTCCACCGCAAGCCGATCGAGGAACGGATCGCCGAGCGAGAGGCCCGGCGCCCGTCGCTGGCGGAGGGCAAACACTTCGAGCACGGGCCGGCGAAGTTCATCTTCATCTTCGTCATCGTGTTCGTGGTGATCGGTCACCTCGCCGGCCTGCTGCTGCTGATGGCCCTGGACCTGCACTGACCCGGGCCCGCCCGGGCGTCACTTGGATCCGGTGAAGGCGATCCCCTGGATCAGCTGCTTCTGCAGCACGACGAAGACCACGATGATCGGGGCGCTGGCCAGCAGGGATCCCGCCATCAGGACCGGATACTCGGTGAAGTGCTCACCCTGCAGGGCCGACAGGCCCGCCGACAGGGTCATCCGTTCCGGATCGGTGTTGACGATGAGCGGCCACATCAGGTCGTTCCAGGACCAGAGCACGGTCAGCACGCCGAGCGCCAGCAGTCCGGGCCTGGCCAGCGGCAGCATCACGCTCCAGAAGATCCGGAACGGGCTGGCCCCGTCGATCCTGGCCGCCTCCTCGACCTCCCCCGGCAGGTTGAGGAAGAACTGCCGGAGCATGAAGGTGCCGAACGCGCTGAACATGCCCGGCACGATGAGCCCCGGCAGGCTGTTCAGCCAGCCCAGCTCCTGGACGATCTGGTACTGCGGGATCAGGAAGAGCTGGCTGGGCACCATCAGGACCGACAGCAGCACGATGAAGATCGCGTCCCGGCCCGGGAAGCGCAGCCGGGCGAACGCGTAGGCCGCCATCGAGCAGAACAGCAGTTGGGCGAGCGTCCGCCCGGTGGTCATCACGACCGTGTTGACGAACTGCTGGAGGAACGGCGTGTCCTCGACGACCTTGGCGAAGTTCGACCACTGCCACGACGGGATCCAGGTCGGCGGGGTCCTGGTCGACTCCGTGAAGGACTTCAGCGAGGTGAGCACCTGCCAGAAGAACGGGGCCACCATCGCGGCGGCGCCGATCCCGAGCGTCAGGTGCACGGGCCACAGTCGGCCGCTACGCATAGTGCACCCACTTCTTCTGCATCCGGAACTGGACGACGGTGAGGACGAGGGTGATGAGCATCAGCACCACCGCCATGGCCGCGCCGTACCCCTTGGCCCCCTCCTCGAACGCCTTGTTGAAGAACAGCAGGACCACGGTCTTGTTGTCGGCGTAGGCGGGGTTGGCCTTGCCGAACATGAGATAGATCAGGTCGAACATCTGCAGGCCGCCGATGACGGTGAGCACCGACACGAAGAAGATGCTCGGCGACAGCAGCGGCAGCGTGATCCGGAAGAACTGGCGCACCGGCCCCGCCCCGTCGATGGAGGCGGCCTCGTACAGATGGCGCGGGATGCCCTGCAGCCCGGCCATGAAGATCACCGCGTTGTAGCCGACGGACATCCAGATCCCGACCACGACGACCGCGTAGAGCGCGGTGGACGGCTCGGCGATCCACGACTTGCCCTGGACCCCGACGAGGGAGAGCAGGTAGTTGATCAGGCCGTAGTCCCCGTTGTAGAGCCACCGCCAGATCAGCGCCACCGCCGCGGGCATCGTCACCACCGGCAGGAAGTAGATCGTCCGGTAGAACGACACCAGGCGCAGGCCCCGGGCGTTGAGCAGGGCCGCGACCAGGATCGACAGCGGGATCCCGGCCAGGCTCCAGAGGGCGTAGACGAAGGTGTTCTTCAACGCCTTGGCGTTCTCCGGGCCGGTGAACAGCTCGCGGTAGTTGGCGAGCCCGACCCAGGTGCTGTCCCCGAACAGGGTCCACTCGGTGAAGCTGTAGTACACCGACTGGACGACCGGCCACAGGTAGAACACCCCGAGGCCGAGGACGAGCGGCGCGATCATCGCGTAGCCCCAGAACCACTCCTGGTCCCGCAGCCGCCGGCGGGGTTCGGCGCGGGCGGCCGCCGCGCGTGCGACCGCCCCCTCCACGCCACTCACTCCTTGGCCAGCGCGGCGTTCATGGCCGTGGCGAGCTCCTTCGCCCCGGCTTCGAGGTCCTGGCCGCCGGAGAACGCCTTGGTGATCGCGTCCAGCTCCACCGTCGACCAGGCGGCGGTGTTCTTGGAGATCGGGTACGGCACGCTGTCGTCGACCTGGTCCACGAAGACCTGCAGGTTGAACTTGGGCATCGACTTCACCCAGGTGTCGGCCAGCCCCTCGTAGGCGGGGATCACCGCGCCGGTCTCGGCCTGGATCCGGTTGGCCTGCTCGGAGGCGAGGAACTTCACGAACTCCCACGCCTCGGCCGGGTGCTCGGTCTTGGCGTAGATCACGTTGGCCAGGCCGTGGATGACGGTGGCCTTGCGCTTGGGGCCGGCCGGCAGCGGGGCCACGTCGGCGTTGAGGCCCTCGGTGCCGCTGTAGGTGGTGGCGTCGTAGGAGCCGTCGGTCCACATGGCCAGCTTGCCGTTCTGGAACAGCTCGACCGGGGAGGTGTCGGTCATCTGCTGCACCGTCGGCGAGGACTTCTCCTTGATGAGGTCCGACCAGAGCTTCAGGCCCTCGATGGTGGCCGGGTCGTCGTAGCCGGACTTCTTGCCGTCCGGGGAGACCACGTAGCCGCCCGCCTGGAAGATCGTGTTGTAGAAGACCTCCTGGCCCCACGGCGCCGCCCCGATGCCGTAGACGCCCTTGGCCGGGTCGGACAGCTTCTTGGCGTTCTCGCGGAGGTCGTCCCAGGTCCAGGTGGCGTCGGGATACTTCACCCCGGCCTTGTCGAAGAGGTCCTTGTTGTACCAGAGGCCGACGGTGTCGTAGTCCTTGGGCAGGCCGTACTGCTTGCCGTCGAGGGTGTAGAGGTCGTTGAGCGACTTGGGGAACTTGGCGGTGTCCACCTTGTCGGCCGCGATCTTGTCGGAGATCGGGAGCAGCGCGCCCTGCGAGGCGTAGACGCCGAACCGGGGGCCGTTCATCCAGAACACGTCGGGGGCGCTGCCGCCGGCCGCGGAGGTCTGGAGCTTGGTGAAGTACTCCTTCAGCGGGGTGAACTGGATCTTCACCTCGATGTTCGGATGCGTCTTGGTGAACTCCTTGGCGATCTTGTCCATCGCCTGACCCTGGTTCTTCTCATCCCAGTAGCCGTAGGTGAGGGTGACCTTGCCGCCTGCGGACTCGCCCTCCGACGAGGAGCATGCCGCCGCTCCAGCCACGATCGCGCCGGCGCACAGAAGCGCCCACACCTTCCTGCTCATGTCGTCCCTATCTGTCCGAGCTGTACGAGTGAGTACGGAGGCTAGCGCCCATTTATGAAAATAACTAGGGTAAATGGAGCAACAGTGAGCAGAAGCGTGGCGAACAGGAGCGACTGTGAGGAACGACCTCCGCATCGGAGTAGCGGGATACGGCCTGAGGAGGTCGCTGGCTCGCGAGGCACACCGTCCGGGCAACGGCAGCCGGGTGGTGGCGCTGTGCGACCCCGATCCCGCCGCCCAGCAACGGGCCCGCGCCGAGATCGGCTCTGACCTGCAGGTTACCGCCGACTTCGGGATGCTGCTGAACGACGACGTGGACGCGGTGATGATCCTCACTCCCGACCACACCCACGTGGAGCTGGCCGTCGCGGCGCTGAAGGCGGGCAAGGCGACCCTGGTGGAGAAGCCGCTGGCGATCACGGTCGAGGACTGCGACCTGATCCTGCGCACCGCCCGCGAGCAGCGCGCCCGACTGTACGTGGGGCACAACATGCGCCACATGCCGGTCGTCCGGACCATGCGGCAACTGATCATGGAAGGGGCGATCGGCGAGGTCAGGGCCGTGTGGTGCCGCCACTTCGTCGGGCACGGCGGCGACTACTACTTCAAGGACTGGCACGCCGACCGGCGCAACACCACCGGGCTGCTGCTGCAGAAGGGCGCCCACGACATCGACGTCATCCACTGGCTGGCGGGCTCGCGGACCAGCCTGGTCACCGGCATGGGCGGGTTGACGGTCTACGGGCAGGTCACCGACCGCTCCGAGGGGCTCCCGGCGGACTGGTTCAGCCCGGCGACCAACTGGCCGCCGCTCGCCCAGCGCGGCCTGAACCCGGTGGTGGACGTCGAGGACCTCTCCATGGTGCACATGCGCTTGGAGAACGGCGTCCACGCCAGCTACGAGCAGTGCCACTTCACCCCGGACTACTGGCGCAACTACACCGTCATCGGTACGGCCGGCCGCCTGGAGAACTTCGGCGACCACGGGGAGGGCGCCGTCGTGCGGGTCTGGAACAGCGGGCGGCGCGGCTACGACCCCGAGGGGGACCTCCAGGTGCCGATCACGGCGGGCGTGGGCGGTCACGGCGGCGCGGACGAGGGCCTGGTCAGCGAGTTCGTCCGCTTCGCCGTCGAGGGGGGAGCGACCGACACCTCCCCGGTCGCCGCGCGCGACAGCATCGCGGCGGGGGTGCACGCCACCGAGTCCCTGCGGGACGGCTCGACGCCCCGCCACGTCCCGCCCGTCTCCCCCGACCTGGCCGCGTACTTCGCCGCCGGCCAGGTCTGATCATTTCTTAACCTGTTTGGATAAAGCGCCCGTCGCCCGCGCCACGGACACGGGCCGTCCTGCGGGCCGGTGCGCCGGGCGGACGGACGGCACGGCCCCCCGGCGCACCGGCCGGGCGGCAGGCGGAGAGCCGGGGCGCGGGCGGCCCGGCTCCCCCGTCGCTCAGGACGTCGCGCCGAACAGCGTCCGGTCGAGGTGGTCGAGGGCCAGCCGTACGGCGCCCAGCGCCACGGACTCGTTGCCGAGCCGGGAGGCCACGACCTCGGGCGGGTAGAGCGTGACCCGGTTCAGGTGCCGCTGGATGGGTTCGACGAGCAGCGAGCCGGCCTGGGACAGGCCGCCGCCGACCACGACCAGCTCCGGGTCGAGCGGGTTGACGATGGTGACCAGCCCCTCGGCCAGGCGGGTGGCGAACGCCTCCACCGCCTGCGCCGCCGCCTCGTCCCCGCCGCGCGCCCGGGCGACGGCGAACTCGGCCGACTGCCCGGGCGAGCGCAGCTCCCCGGGGTCGGCGGACATGGCGTAGTCGATCACGTTGCGGAAGGCGAGCCGGTAGCCGCTCGACTGGTCGCCGATCTCCCCGGAGGCGGCGTGGCTGCCCCGGTGCAGGGCCCCGCCGATCAGCAGGCCCAGGCCGATCCTGTTGCCGGTGAACAGGTAGACGACGTCCCGGTAGCCCTTGGCGACGCCCCGCCAGTGCTCGGCGAGCACCGCCAGGCGCATGTCGTTCTCCACCAGGACCGGCACGGCGATCCGGCCGGCCAGCTCGGCCTGGAGCGCGACCCCGCTCCACTCGGGGATGGCCACGCTCTTGACCACCCGTCCCGCCTCGTCGACCACTCCGGTGGTGCCGACCGCGACCGCCGCCAGCTTCCTGCTGTCGACGACGCTCTCCTCGACGAGCGCGACGATGGCCTTGATCCGCTCGGCCGCGGGCAGCTCCGGGGAGACCGCGACCCTGCGGGTGGCGAGGATCTGCCCGTTGAGGTCCGCGGTGACGGCCAGCAGCTTGTAACCGCCGACGTCCACGCCGATCACGTGGCCCGCCGTCCCGTGGAAGCGGAAGCGCCGGGCCGGCCGGCCGCGCTGTCGGTCCCCCGGCTCCTCGGCGCACTCCTCGGCCCACTCCTTGGCCAGCAGATCCTCGACGATCCCCTCGGCCGTGGGCCGGGACACGCGTGCGGCCCGGGCGAGCTCGGTGAGGGTCACGATCTGCCCGTCCCGCAGGATCCGCAGGATCGCCGCCGAGTTCAGCTTGCGGAGCAGGGACGCGTCACCGCTCTCCTGTCTCATTGCACCTCTCGACCTCGCTCGGAGACACTTCAGACGGTTATCCTACTTACATAAGAGTCTTACATATATCCGGCCAGCCAACTCCCCATTTCGGACGTGAGAGGATGATGATCCGGTTGGCCGGAGTTGGACTGCCCGCCCAGATCAGGAGGTCCGTATGTCTGACGTCACGCCGGAACCCGAGAGTTCCGAGGACGAGCTGAAGCGCAAGTTCCGTGAGGCTCTGGAGCGCAAGAAGATCGCCCAGACGGACGCCAACACCGGGGGCAAGGGGAAGAACGCCTCGAAGATCCACGGTGCGCACGGCCCGGTCGGAGGCAAGCGCTCCTTCCGCCGCAAGAGCGGCGGCTGAGCACCCCCGGGATCAACCGGGCCGAACACCGGTGCCGACGGCCGAGCGGCCGGCCGGCTGAGCACGCCTGAGCCGGCCGTCCCGCCCGGTCCGGGGCACCCCGCCCGCCCACCGGCCACCCGGCCGGCGGGCGGGCCGCCGCATGCGCGGCGCGGCCCGGGCAGGTCCCGCCCGGCGCCGGCGGATCCGGGCGGTCAGCCCGGCCGTCCGGTGAGGTGTTCGGCGGCGGCGTCGAGCAGCCAGTCGGCGAGATAGCCGGCGTACGACGGCCGCACGGACACCCGGAACTGCTCGCCGCCGTGGGCGGCGAGCAGGACCTGGGCGCGGGCCAGCATGGTCTGGGCGCACCGGCCGGGGCCGAACAGCCGCGGGTGCAGGTCGAGGGAGCAGCCGTGGGCCAGCACGTCACGTGCCCTCGGGCCGGCCAGGACCAGCGTGGTCCACTGCGCCGAGACGTCGGTGACCGCGACGTGCCCGGTCCCGGCCGCGGCCCGCAGGCGGGCCGGCAGGTCGCGCTCCGCGCCGGGCTCGCCGACGACGAGCCACTCGTCGGGGCCGAGCCACAGCACGTCGACGCCGGAGGTCACGTATGTGCCCGGCTCGGTGGGGAGCGGCGCGCCGAGGGCCGCCCCGATGTCGCCGGCGGCCCGGCTCCCGGGGTCCGCCCGCAGGTTGATCCGGGTGAGGAACGGCAGCTCCGCGATGCGCAGGCACTCCTCCCGCACCGGCTCGAAGCGGGGCGGCGGGCCCGGTCGCTCAGCCATCGCGGCGCGCTCCCTCGGGGTCGTAGAGGACGTGGTGGGTGACGGTGACGGGGACCAGCCCGGTCCCGACGGGCACGTGGAGCCGCTCGCCGGCGCGCCGGCGCCCGCCGCTGACGAGGGCGAGCGCGAAGGTCCGGCCGAGCGCCGCGCTGCGGTAGCTGGAGGTGACGTGGCCGAGCGTCGGGACGGGCGGCTCGGGCAGCCGGTCGGCGGCCACCAGGTGGGCGCCCTCGGGCAGCAGCAGGCGCGGGTCCACCGGCAGGAGCCCGACCAGGTGCTTGCGGTCGGGCCTGAGGTCGCCGGCGCGGGCGTGCGAGCGCCTGCCGACGTAGTCGGACCTCCGCCTCGACATCAGCCGCTCCATGCCGAGGTCGGCGGGGGTGACCGTGCCGTCGGTGTCCTGGCCGACGATGGGGTAGCCCTTCTCCGCCCGGAGCACGTGCATGGCCTCGGTCCCGTACGGGGTGACGGCACCGCTCCCCTGGACCGCCTCCCACAGCGCGGGCCCGTCCCAGGCGCCGACGTTGATCTCGTAGGCCAGCTCGCCGGAGAAGCTGATCCGGCACACCCTCGCCGCGACGCCCGCCACCCGGCCCTCCCGCCAGGTCATGAACGGGAAGGCCGCCCTGTCCACGGCCAGGCCGGGGGCGAGCCCGGCCAGCACGTCCCGCGCGCCGGGCCCCGCCAGCGCCACCGTCGCCCACTGCTCGGTGACGGAGGTGCAGTAGACCCTCAGGGACGGCCATTCGGTCTGCAGCCACTCCTCCATCCAGTCCAGGACTGCGGCGGCGTTGCCCGTGGTCGTGGTCACCAGGAACCGGTCCTCCGCCAGGCGGATCACCGTCCCGTCGTCGAAGACCGTCCCGTCGGCGCGGCACATCACGCCGTAGCGGATCGAGCCGACCTTGAGCGTGCTCATCATGTTGACGTAGAGGCGGTCGAGCAGCTCGGCGGCGTCCGGCCCCTGGACGTCGATCTTGCCCAGCGTGGAGGCGTCCATCGCCCCGGCGCCCCGCCGTACGGCCGCGCACTCCCGCAGGACCGCGGCCTCCATGTCCTCGCCCGGGCGGGGGTAGTAGCGGGGCCGTTTCCACTGGCCGACGTTCTCGAACACCGCCCCGCGCGCCACGTGCCATCCGTGCAGCGGGGTGACCCGGACGGGGTCGTGCAGCGCTCCCCTGTCGCGCCCGGCGAGGGCGGCGAAGCTGACCGGCGTGTACGGCGGACGGAAGGTGGTGGTGCCGAGCGCGCCCACCTCGACCCCGAGGACGTGGGCGACGACCCCGCCGGTCAGCACCCCCGAGGTCTTGCCCTGGTCGTGGGCGGTCCCGGCGGTGGTGTAGCGCTTGACGTGCTCGAGCGAGCGGAGCCCCGCCCCGGTCGCGCGCATGACGTCGGCGACGGTCACCTCCCGCTGCAGGTCGACGAAGTGGGTCCGGTAGTCGTCGGCGGGGACGAGCCACACGTGCTCGGCGGGGGGCGCCGGGACGTCCTCGGTGCGGGGTGGGGGCCTGCGGCGGCCCGCGCGGAACCCGGCCGCCTCGGCCGCCCGGGCCCCGGCCCCGGCCCCGTCCTCGACGCAGCGTGCCGTCGTGCCGATCCCCCTGACCGCCCCGGCGACCTCCACCGCCTGGCGGGCGGCGCCGGGGACGTAGGAGCCGAGTGCCCCGTCGTAGCGGAGCTCCCCGCCCGCCTGGCCGAACAGGTGGAGCACGGGGTTCCAGCCGCCCGAGACCAGCAGCAGGTCCGCCTCGATCTCCCGGCTCCCGGGGAGGCCGCCGGGGTGGGGACCGGGAGGATCGCCGGAGGGGCGCCCGCCGGGATCGGGGAAGGGACCGCCGGAGACGGTCACCGAGCGGACGCCGTCGTGGCCGCCCACCCCGGTGACCAGGTGCCCGGCCAGCACCTCGGCGCCCTGCCACGGCCGGCCGCCCGGCGGCGCGTGCCGCCGGGCGTCCACGACGGCCGCGATCTCGACGCCGGCGGCCGCCAAGTCGCGGGCCGCGGCGTAGGCGCTGTCACCGGCGGTGAAGACCACCGCGCGGCGGCCCGGCAGGACCCCGTACCGGTTGACGTAGGCGCGCGCGGCTCCGGCGAGCATCACCCCCGGCCGGTCGTTGCCGGCGAAGGCGATCGGCCGCTCGTGCGCGCCGGTGGCCAGCACGACGTGGCGGGCCCGGATGCGCCAGAGGCGCTCGCGGGAGGAGGCCCGCTCTCCCCTGCGCTCCACGGCGACCAGGTAGTTGTCGTCGTAGTAGCCGAACACGCTGGTCCGTCCCAGCACGCGCACCTCGGGCCGGGCCGCCAGCCCGGCCAGCGCGGCGGCGACCCACCGCGCCCCGGGGACGCCGTCGACGGTCTCGGCGGTGTCGGGCAGGCTGCCGCCGGCCGTGGGCCGGTCGTCGGCCAGGACGACCCGGGCGCCCGAGTCCGCGGCGGCCAGCGCGGCCGAGAGCCCGGCGGGCCCGGCCCCGACCACCAGGACGTCGCAGTGGGCGTACACGCCGTCGTAGCGCGCCGGGTCGGGGCCGGCGGCCAGGCGGCCCCTGCCCGGCAGGCCGCGGGCGACCAGCCCGTCGTACAGCTCGACGGTGGTGGCCTGCAGCATCGGCTCGGGGAAGGGGTGCTCGATCTGGACGATCGCGCCGGGCTCCTCGGTCCAGGCGGCGAAGACGCCGCGGGGACGGCCCAGCCGCGCGCTCCTGGCCACCGTGCGGACGCCGTTGGCCAGCAGGGCGGAGGCGAGCGTGTCGCCGCGGCGCCCTTCGAGGTCCCGGCCGTCGAAGCGGAAACGCAGCGTCTCGCCGCCCCGGTGGTCCCGCCTGCGGAACGGCTGGGAGGTCACGGGGTCACCGGCCGTGGCTCGCCCGGACGGTAGACGGCGTGGATCTCGCCGCTGGCCGTGTCCCTGACCGCGTTGAACCAGCGGCGGCAGCCGGCCGCGTGGCTCCACCGTTCGGCGAAGGGCCCTCGGGGGTTGTCGCGGAAGAACAGGTAGCGGGCCCACTCGTCGTCGGAGAGCGCGGCGGGGTCGCCGGGGTAGGCGACGTGCGCCTGCCCGCCGTAGTGGAACTCGGTCTCGTCGCGTGGCCCGCACCACGGGCAGGGGATCAGCAGCATCGGTCGGGCTCCTTCTAGTGGGCCACCGCGGCGGCGCCGTGCTCGTCCACGAGCGCGCCGGTGGTGAAGCGTTCGAGGGAGAAGGGGGCGTTGAGCGGGTGCGGCTCGCCGTGGGCGATCGTGTGCGCGTAGCACCAGCCCGCCCCCGGCGTGGCCTTGAACCCGCCGGTGCCCCAGCCGCAGTTGACGTACAGCCCGTCCACCGGGGTGAGCCCGACGACCGGCGAGGCGTCGGGGCTGACGTCCACCACCCCGGCCCAGGTCCGCAGCACGTGGGCCCGCGCGAAGACGGGGAACAGCTCCAGCGCCGCCGCCATCTGCCGCTCGATGACGTGGAATGCGCCGCGCTGGCGGTAGGAGTTGCAGGCGTCGACGCCCGCGCCCATGACCAGTTCGCCCTTGTGGGCCTGGCTGACGTAGACGTGCACGGCGTTGGACATGACCACGGTGGGGTGCACGGGCTCCAGCAGGTCCGAGACCAGCGCCTGCAGCGCGTGGCTCTGCAGCGGCAGCGCCAGCCCCGCCGTCCGGGCCACGACGGAGGAGTGACCGGCCGCGCACAGCGCGACCCGGTCCGCCGCGATGCGCCCCCGGGTGGTCCGTACGGCCCGCGCCCGCCCGCCGGCGACCTCGATCCCGGTGACCTCGCAGTGCTCGATCAGGTGGACGCCCAGCGCGGCGGCGGCGCGGGCGAAGCCCCAGGCGACGTGGTCGTGCCTGGCGATGCCGGCCCGCGGCTGGTAGGTCGCCCCCAGCACCGGGTGGCGCGCGTCCGGGGAGACCTCGACGATCGGGCAGACCTCCTTGACCTCCTCGGGGCCGAGCCACTCGGCGTCGACGCCGTTGAGCCGGTTGGCGTTGACCCGGCGCACGCCGTCCCGGACGTCCTGGAGGCTGTGGGCGAGGTTGAGCACCCCGCGCTGGCTGAACAGGATCGGGTAGCCCAGATCCTCCTCCAGCCCCTCCCACAGCTTCAGCGAGTGCTCGTAGATGCCCGCGCTCTCCTCCAGGAGATAGTTGGAGCGGATGATCGTGGTGTTGCGGGCCATGTTGCCGCCCGCCAGCCAGCCCTTCTCCAGCACGGCCACGTCGGTGATCCCGTGGTCCCTGGCCAGGTAGTAGGCGGTGGCCAGGGCGTGGCCGCCCCCGCCGACGATCACCACGTCGTAGGAGCCGCGCGGCTCGGGGCTGTCCCACAGCCGGTCGGGGTGCTCGGGCGGGACTGCGCCCGGCTGCTCGGTGCTCACCGTGTTCCCTTCCTCGGTCCGGCCGCGGCGCTAGCCGCGCAGGCGTTTCATCTCCGGGTCGTAGAGCGGTTCCTCGGCGACGACGGCGGCGATCCGCCGGTCGAAGTAGCCGATGTGGAGCACCCGCCCGGGGGTGGAGAGCGCGGCCGGCAGCCAGGCGTAGGCGATGCCCCTGCCGACCGTGTAGCCGTAGGCGGCGCTGGTGACGTATCCGACGCAGCGGTCACCGTCGTAGACGGGCTCCTTGCCCATGACGACGTCGGCGGGAGCGCCGGTCGTCAGGCAGGTCAGCCGGCGCCGCACCGAGACGCGGCGCTCGGCCAGGGCCGCGCGGCCGATGAAGTCGTCCGGGCCGGCCCTGCGCACGGCGGAGCCCAGGCCCGCCTCGTAGGGATCGTGCTCGTGGGTCATGTCGGTGCCGAAGGAACGGTAGCCCTTCTCCAGCCGCAGGCTGTCGAAGGCTCCGCGGCCGCCCGCGATGGCCCCGTGGCGCCCTCCCGCCTCCCAGAGGGTGTCCCAGAGCTTGGCGCCCATGTCGGCCGTCGTGTAGAGCTCCCAGCCGAGCTCTCCGATGTAGGACAGCCGGAGCGCGGTGACGGGCACCGTGCCGACGTGGCCGCGCCCGCACCGGAAGTAGCCGAAGCCGTCGCGGGAGAAGGCGGGGCCGGCCAGCGGCGCCACGAGGTCGCGGGCGCGGGGGCCCCAGACCCCGACGCAACAGGTCCCGGCCGTGATGTCGCGGACGGTGACCGATCCGTCGGCCGGGAGGTGGCGGTGGAGCCAGTCGAGGTCGAGGTTGCCGTTGGCGCCGACCTGGAACAGGTCCCGGCCGAGCCGGGCGACGGTGATGTCGCCGCGGATGCCGCCGCCCTCGTCCAGCAGCAGGCAGTAGACCACCGAGCCGACGGGCCTGCCGACGTCGCCCGTCGAGATCCGCCGTAGGAAGGCGGCGGCCCCGCGGCCGGCGACCTCGATCCGCTTGAGCGCGCTCATGTCGTACAGCGCGACGGACTCCCGCGAGACCTGGGCCTCGGCGCCGACGATCGGCGACCAGTGGCGGGCGGCCCACCCGTCCCGCCCGGGGATGTCCCGGCCGGCGAGCAGGGGCGCGTTGGCGCCGTACCACTGGGGGCGTTCCCAGCCGCCGGCCTCCAGGAAGTGCGCCGCCAGCTCCCGCTGGCGCGGGTGGAAGGGGCTGGTGCGGAGCGGGCGCAGGTTCTCCGGCGGCTGCAGCGGGTGGATGATGTCGTAGACCTCGGCGAAGTTCTGGCAGCCGCGGGTGAGCACGTACTCCGGGGCGAGCTGGTGCGGCTCGAAGCGGTTGACGTCGCACTCGTGCAGGTCGAAGGAGGAGCAGCGGCCGTCGATCAGCCACTCGGCCATGGCCCGGGCCACGCCCGCCGAATGCGTCACCCACACGGCCTCGGCCACCCAGAAGCCCTTGACCTGGGCTGACTCTCCGAGCAACGGCATGTTGTCGGTGGTGAAGGAGAACAGGCCGTTGATGCCCTCCTCGATCTCCGCCTCCCGGGTCGCGGGCAGCAGCGACCGGGTCTCGGCCCAGGCGGGGGCGAAGTCGCCGGCGGTGAACGGCAGCACCGACGGCATCCCCTCCGCCGCTCCGGGCGGGAGGATCTCTCCGGGCTCGACCGGCATCGGGCGGTGGCCGTAGTAGCCGATGCCCAGCCGGCCGGCCCGCTCCCGGTAGTAGAGGTCGGCGTCCTGGTGGCGCAGGATCGGCCAGACGGCCTCCCCGGTCCGCCCGCTCAGCGCGGGGACGGGGCCGGTCCAGGCGAGCTGGTGCGCCAGCGGCGTCAGCGGCAGGGCCATCCCGACCATGCCGGCGATCTTCGGACCCCAGATGCCCGCGCAGCACACGACGAGGTCCGCCGGGATCTCACCCCGGTCGGTGACGACGGCGGCGACCCGGTCGTCCTCGACGCGGATCTCCAGCACCTCGTGCCGTTCCAGCACGCGCACGCCCCGCTCCCGCGCCAGCCGGAGCTGGACCTCGACCGCGCGCACGGCGTCGGCCAGGCCGTCGGTGGGCACGAAGAGCCCGCCCAGCACCTTGCCGGGATCGAGCAGGCGGTGCCGTGCCACGCACTCCCCGGGGGTGAGCAGGTGCGCCTCGACGCCCCAGGCGGTGGCCCAGCCGTGGCGGCGGCGCAGCTCGGCGAGCCTTTCGGGTGTGGTGGCCACCTCCAGGCCGCCCACCTGGTGGAAGCAGCCGAGCGCGCCGAGCTTGCCGACCGTGTGGCGGGCCAGCTCCGTCATGGTCTTGGCGGGGTTGGTCTGGAAGACCAGCCCGGGCGCGTGGGACGACGATCCGCCGGTGACCGGCACGGTGCCCTGGTCGACGACGGTGATGTCGCTCCAGCCCCTCGCCGACAGCTCGTCGGCGAGGGCCGCCCCGACGACTCCGGCTCCGATGACGACGACGCGCCGGCCTGCCATGCCCACCTCCGCCGTTGCGCGATCCAGAACATGGAGCGCCTCCCGCAACAGATTCTCCCGGGGTGGCAGGACTGTCAAGGAACGGGCGGGCGGCCTCCGCGGCGCGGGCGGTGACCCCGGCGCCCCCGGCGGTGCGGGCCAGGCGGCGCAGGAGGCGCGGGCCGGGCCGGGCGGGCCGTACGGGTCAGCGGGCCGGGCCGACCGTACGGGTCAGCGGGCCGGACCCTCCCGGTGCCGGTAGAAGGCGGCGTGCTCGGCCGCGAGCGGGGTGTTGCCCAGGATCAGGTCGGCCGCCTTCTCCGCCACCATCATGACCGGCGCGTAGATGTTGCCGTTGGTCACGTAGGGCATGACCGAGGCGTCCACGACGCGGAGCCCCTGGAGGCCGTGGACCCGCATGGACAGCGGGTCGACGACGGAGAGGGGGTCGGTGCCCATCCGCGCGGTGCACGAGGGGTGCAGCGCGGTCTCGCCGTCCCGGGCGACCCAGTCCAGGATCTCCTGGTCCGTCTGGACCTCCGGCCCGGGCGACAGCTCCCCCGCGTTGAAGTCGTCCATGGCGGGCCGGGTCAGGATGTCGCGGGCGATGCGGACGGCCTGCACCCATTCGCGCCGGTCCTGCGCGGTGGACAGGTAGTTGAACCGCAGCGCCGGATGGACCCGGGGATCGGTGCCCCTGATCTTCACCGAGCCGCGCGCGTCGGAGTACATCGGCCCGATGTGCACCTGGTAACCGTGCCCGCCCACCGGCGCGGAGCCGTCGTAGCGGACCGCGACCGGCAGGAAGTGGAACATCAGGTTGGGGTAGGCGACGTCGTCGTTGCCGCGGGCGAAGCCGCCCGCCTCGAAGTGGTTGGTCGCCCCGGGGCCGCTGCGCAGAAACAGCCACTGTGCGCCGATCCACGGCCGGTTGCGCCACTTCAGCGCGGGCTGCATCGACACCGGCCGCCTGCAGCCGTACTGGATGTAGACCTCCAGGTGGTCCTGGAGGTTCTCCCCCACGCCGGGCAGGTCGTGCACGACCTCGACACCGAGCGCGCCCAGCTCCGCGGCGGCGCCGACGCCGGAGAGCTGGAGCAGCTGCGGCGAGTTGATCGCGCCGCCGCAGAGGATGACCTCGCCCGCCCGGACCGTCCGGCCGTCGCACTCCACGCCGACGGCGCGCCCGCCCTCGAACAGGATCCTCGTGACGAAGGCCCGCGTCCTGATCTCCAGGTTGGGACGCCGTTTGACGGGGTGCAGGTAGGCGCGGGCGGCCGACAGCCGGCGCCCCCGGTGGATGGTGCGGTCGAAGCGGGCGAACCCCTCCTGCCGGTATCCGTTGACGTCGTCGGTCAGCCGATGGCCGGCCTGCTGCACCGCCTCGAAGAAGGCCGTGAACAGCGGGTTGCGCACCGGCCCGCGTTCGAGCACCAGCGGCCCGTCGTGCCCGCGCAGGGGGTCGTCCGGATCGGCGGCCAGGCAGTTCTCCATGCGCTTGAAGTACGGCAGGCAGTGCGCGAAGTCCCAGGTCCCCATGCCCGGGTCGGCCCCCCAGCGCTCGTAGTCCAGGGGGTTGCCCCGCTGGAAGATCATCCCGTTGATGCTGCTGGAGCCGCCCAGCACCTTGCCCCGGGCGTGGTAGATCCGGCGGCCGTTCATGTGCGGCTCGGGCTCGGACTCGTACTTCCAGTCGTAGAAGCGGCTGCCGATGGGGAAGGTCAGCGCGGCGGGCATGTGGATGAACACGTCCCAGAGGGAGTCCGGGCGGCCGGCCTCCAGCACCAGCACTCGGTTGGCGGGGTCGGCGGACAGCCGGTTCGCCAGCGCGCTCCCGGCCGATCCGCCCCCAACGATGACGAAGTCGTACATGTCTGCCTCGTCTCGCTCACAGCAGGGGTGATAGCAGAGATCGTAGTGAATAGCGCAATAAGTCGCACTATACGCAACCAATTCCGCCGGACGCGTTGGACGCGCGTTCCGCGCAGCGCCTACAGTCCCGCTATGGGCAACGATTCCTCCGGTGACCGGGCCGACGGCGGCGGGGTGCAGTCGGTCGACCGGGCCATCAGCATCCTGGAGATCCTCTCCCGGCGCCGGGAGGCGGGGGTCAGCGAGGTCGCCGGGGAGATCGGCGTCCACAAGTCGACCGCCTTCCGGCTGCTCGGGGCGCTGGAGACCCGCGGCCTGGTCGAGCAGGCCGAGGACCGCGGCAAATACCGCCTCAGCTTCGGGATCATCCGCCTGGCGGGCGGCGTGGCCGCCCGGCTGGACCTCACCCAGCAGAGCCGTCCCGTCTGCCGCCGCCTGGCCGAGGAGATCGGCGAGACGGTGAACCTCGCCGTGCTCCGCTCCCACTACGCGGTCAACCTGGACCAGGTGCGCGGGCCGTCGGCGGTCACCACGCAGAACTGGGTCGGGCAGCTCACCCCCCTGCACGCCACGTCGAGCGGGAAGGTCCTGCTGGCCCACCTCGACGGCCGCCACCGGGCCCGGCTCATCGCCGCCGCCGGGCTGGAGAGCTACACGCCCGCCACGATCACCTCGGCCGCCGTGCTGGAGGAGCAGCTGGAGGAGACCCTGCGCAGGGGTTACGCGGTCACCGTCGAGGAGCTGGAGATCGGGCTGAACGCCATCGCCGCTCCTGTCCGGTCCCACGACGGCGAGATCGTCGCCGCGGTCAGCGCCTCCGGCCCCGCCTACCGCCTCAGCCAGGAGCGGATGCACGGGCTCGCCCCGGTGCTGACCGCGGGGGCCGAGGACATCAGCCGCCGGCTGGGCTACGCCGCTCGATCCTGACCACGACGCTCTTGGAAGTGGGGGTGTTGGAGGTCTCCGCGACCGAGTCCAGCGGGACGAGCACGTTGGTCTCGGGGAAGTAGGCCGCGCAGCAGCCCCGCGCGGTGGGGTAGGCGACGGCGCGGAACCCCTCGGCCCGGCGCTCCCCGTCGGGCCACTCGCCGACCAGGTCCACCATGTCGCCGTCGGCCAGGTCCCGCTCGGCCAGGTCGTCGGGGTGGACGAAGACGACGCGGCGGCCGCCGCGCACGCCGCGGTAGCGGTCGTCCATGCCGTAGATCGTGGTGTTGTACTGGTCGTGGCTGCGGACCGTCTGCAGCAGCAGCCGCCCCGCCGGGACGCGCAGCACCTCCAGGGCGTTGACGGTGAAGTTGGCCCGGCCGGTCTCGGTCGGGAAGCGCCGCTCGTCGCGCGGCGCGTTGGGCAGGGCGAAGCCGCCGGGGGCGCGGACGCGGGCGTTGAAGTCGCCGAACCCGGGCACCACCCGCGCGATGCGCTCGCGGATCGCGTCGTAGTCGGTCTCGAACTCCGCCCAGGGCACGTGGGGGTCGGCGCCGAAGAGCTCCCGTGCCAGCCGGCAGACGATCGCCACCTCGGGCAGCAGCTCCGCCGAGGCCGGCCGGAGCCGGCCCCGGGAGGCGTGCACCAGGCCCATGGAGTCTTCGACCGTGACGAACCGGTCGCCGTCGCGCTCGGTGCGCCCCAGTGCCGGCAGGATGAGCGCCTGCTCGCCGCAGACGGCGTGGGAGCGGTTCAGCTTCGTCGAGACCTGCACGGTGAGCCGGGCGCGGCGCATCGCCGCCTCCGTCACCGCCGTGTCGGGGGTCGCCGCCACGAAGTTGCCGCCCATCGCGAAGAACACCTTGGCCTGTCCCGACCGCAGCGCCCTGATCGCCTCCACGGTGTCCAGGCCGTGGTGGCGGGGCGGCTCGAAGCCGAACTCCTCGCGCAGGGCGTCGAGGAAGGGCCGCGGCGGCTTCTCGTTGATGCCCATGGTGCGGTCGCCCTGGACGTTGGAGTGCCCGCGCACCGGGCAGACCCCGGCGCCCGGCCGCCCCACGTTCCCGCGCAGCAGCAGGAAGTTGACCACCTCCCGGATGGTGGCGACGGAGTTCTTGTGCTGGGTGAGCCCCATCGCCCAGCACACGATCACCGACCGCGCCCCGAGCACCTCCCGCGCGGTCTCCTCGATGGCCGGGCGGTCCAGCCCGGTCGCCTCCTCCACCTCCGCCCAGTCGAGGTCGCGGACGCTCTTGGCCCAGCCGTCGAAGCCGTGGGTGTGCTCCTCGACGAACTCGCGGTCGACCACCGAGCCGGGGGCGGCGTCCTCGGCCTCCAGCAGCAGCCGCGACAGCCCCTGGAAGAGCGCGAGGTCGCCGTTGAGCCGGATCTGCAGGAAGCGGTCGGCCAGCGTCGTGCCGCGCCCCAGCACCCCGGAGGGCCGCTGCGGGTTCTTGAAGCGGAGCAGGCCCGCCTCGGGCAGCGGGTTGACCGCGATGATCCGCGCCCCGTTCCGCTTGGCCCGCTCCAGCGCCGACAGCATGCGCGGATGGTTGGTGCCGGGGTTCTGGCCGACGACGAAGACGAGGTCGGCGTGGTGCAGGTCCTCCAGCGACACCGTGCCCTTGCCGATGCCCAGCGTCTGGTTGAGCGCCGAGCCGCTGGACTCGTGGCACATGTTGGAGCAGTCGGGCAGGTTGTTGGTGCCGAAGCGGCGCACCAGGAGCTGGTAGGCGAACGCGGCCTCGTTGGAGGTGCGGCCGGAGGTGTAGAACACCGCCTCGTCCGGGCCGCCGAGGGCGCGCAGCTCCCGGGTGACGATGGCGAACGCCTCCTCCCACGTCACCGGCACGTAGTGGTCGGACCCGGCGGGCCTGTGCATCGGCTCGGTGAGCCGTCCCTGCTGGCCCAGCCAGTAGTCGGTGCGCCCGGCCAGCTCCGCCACGGTGTGCGCGGCGAAGAAGTCGCGGGTGACCCTGCGGGTGGTGGCCTCCTCGGCCACCGCCTTGGCGCCGTTCTCGCAGAACTCCGCCGGGCTGCGGTGCTCCCCCTCGGGCCACGCGCAGCCCGGGCAGTCGAAGCCGTCCTTCTGGTTGACCTGGGCCAGGGTCAGGAGCGTGCGGCCGGCGCCCATCTGGGCGTAGGACGTCAGCAACGACCGGGCCACTCCCGGCATGCCCGCCGCCCACTGCTTGGGCGGGCCGACCTCCAGGCCCTCCTCGGTGACGTCCTCGCGCGGGGCCTTCCTGGCCATCCCGGCGCTCCCTTCTTCCCGGTGCCCCGGCTTCCCGGTGCTCTTCCTGGTGCCCCGGCCGGGCCGGCCGGCCCCCCAATCTACGCCGACGCCGGTCCCAGCCGGGCGAGGACCCAGTCGTGGAAGGCCCGGATGTGGTGCTCGCTGGGCACCAGCACCCCGCCGCGGGCGTAGGCGCGGGAGCCCATCGCCGGCTGGCACCGCTCGCAGGCCGCAAAGTCCTGGACGTTGACCCGGTGGAAGAGCTCGACGGACGGCCCCAGGTCCGCGCCCCGCTCGACGACGTCGCGGTGGAAGAGCCAGTCGCACTCGACGACCGTCCGCCCGGCCGCCAGGGGGAACATCCGGTGGACGATCACGTGGTCGGGCACCAGGTTGACGAACACCTGCGGCCTGATGGTGATCGCGTAGTAGCGGCGGTCCTGGTCCTCGCTCACGCCCGGGATCCGGTCCACGCCCTGGGACCCGTCGACCGTGAAGCCCCGGACGTCCGCGCCGAAGCGCGCGCCGTGCCCCACGAAGGACTGCGCCGCGTAGCCGCCGGCGAACTCCGGGAGCACCCCGACGAGTTCGGGATGGATGGCGGCGCAGTGGTAGCACTCCATGAAGTTCTCCACGAGGAGCTTCCAGTTCGCCTTCACGTCGTAGACGATCCTGCGGCCCACCTCCAGGTCGCCGACGCCGTAGTTCTCGATCAACCCCTCCTCGCCCAGCCGGGTGACCACCGCGCCGACCACGTCCGCCTCGAACGGCGGTGGATCGTCGGCCAGGCAGAGCCACACGTAGCCGAGCCACTCCCGCACGTGGACGCCGACCAGCCCGTAGGCGGCCCGGTCGAGGTCGGGCATCGCGGCGAGGTTCGGGGCGGCGACCAGCCGGCCTTCGAGGTCATAGGTCCAGGCGTGGTAGGGGCACCGGAAGGTCCGCCGCACCTCGCCGGACTCCTCGGTGCGGAGCCGGGCGCCCCGGTGGCGGCAGACGTTGAGGAAGGCGCGGACGGAGCCGTCCCGGGCCCGGGTGACCAGGACGCTCTCCCGCCCCACCTGGACCGTCCTGAAGGCGCCGGGCCTGCCCAGGTCGGCGGCGCGGACCGCGCAGAACCACATCGACTCGAAGATGCGCTCCTGTTCCAGGGCGAAGACGCGCTCGTCGGTGTAGTGACCGCCGGGCAGGGTGGCGATCAGGCTGGGGGGCGGGCTGCTCGCGGTCACGATGCCTCCTTCTGGCGACGGGCCGTCCGATGCCGAGCCGGCGGGCCTCACCCCCGGGGAGGGCGGCGAGAGAGCGCGCAGGGACCATCGCGACCAGCCTGGTTTCGCAAAACGGAACGGCCAGCGCTATACGCAACAACGTGAACCCGCGAGCCCCTCTTGTCAAGAGCCGACACGGAGCGCGGGGCGCCCCCGGGATCTCCGCTCGTCCCTCCCGGTGGACCCGGCGGGGCCGGTGGGACGGCCCCTTCCCGCCGGGCGCGGTCGGCTTCGCCGCGGCGGCGCCGCTCTTCTACGGCATGCCGAACAACGACTCCGGGCCGGTCGAACATCTCGCCGACGGCGCCGTCGAGCTCGGCGTCGAGGCCGTGATCGTCTCCCCGCGGAAGGACGCCTGGCCGTACGCCTCCGCGCCGAGGATCCGGCTGACCGGCCGGTAGCGGGTGGTGCGGCCGGGGGCCGTGACAGGCGTGCCCTCTGATCCATGGCGGTCGGCGGCGGGCGGCAGGGGATGGAGCCCGACGAGCTGTTACCCTACTCGCGACGCGGGGTGCCCCGGCAGGTCCGGGGCTGAGATCACACCCGTCGAACCTGATCTAGTTCGAACTAGCGAAGGGACGTCATGTTCTGCGACGACGTCTGGGCACGCTCCACCGCACTGCTACGGGCCATCCACGAGCACCCCTTCAACGCCGCGCTCGGCGAGGGCACACTCGACCGCCGGCGCTTCGCCTTCTACATCGTGCAGGACGCCAGATACCTCGAGGCGTTCTCCAAGGCGCTCGCCACCGCCTCGGTGCGGGCCGGCGACCCCGAGGAGGCCGCGTTCTGGTCGAGCAGCGCGCACGCCGCGCTGGCCGCCGAGCGGACCCTGCACGAGGGTTACCTCGAGGAGTACGGTCTGAGCGCCGCCGACCTCTCGGGCATCCGTACCTCACCCACCTGTCTCGGCTACTCCTCCTTCCTCCAGGCCGTCGCGCTGGCCGCGCCGTACCCGGTGCTCGTCGCCGCCGTTCTGCCGTGTTTCTGGGTCTACCAGGACGTGGGAGCGGCGCTGGTGAAGCAGGTCGGCGACGTCACCGGCCACCCCTACCACGCATGGATCTCCACCTACGCCGATCCGGATTTCGCCAAGTCGGTCGAGCGGGCCAAGGAGATCGCCGACCGGCTGGCGGCCGGGGCGGACGACGAGACCCGCGCGGCCATGACCGAGGCGTTCGTCCAGGCCACGGAGTACGAGTGGATGTTCTGGGACAGCGCCTGGCGGCAGGAGACGTGGCCCACGCAACAGTGGCGGCCCGGCGGCTGACCACCGCCGTCATACCGGTGATCCCCTCCCCCGGTCGCTGAACGGCACCACCGGAGGCTTCAAGGAGGCGTGGTCGGAAGGGTTCTCCCGCTCGCGCAGGTGTGTGCCCATGGCGGTCTGTGCGGGCGGGAGAACTGCCGGGCTCGGCGGACGTTGGGCGCCTCAGGCGGGCCGGTAGGTGATCAGTCGGACCGCGGGGGCGGAGACGACGTCGACGTGGCCGGCGCCGGGCACCTCGATGTGGGCGAAGCCGCCCTCGAAGGCGACCCGGGCCTCTTCGACGCGGCCGGTGGGAGCGCCGTCGGGGCCGGTCATCCGGTAGCCCTCGACGAGTTCGACGGAGGCGGTGCGCCAGGTGAGGTTCACGCGGTCACCTCGGGGAAGTCGAGGTCGGGCTGGGCCAGGTGGTTGAAGTAGTTCGACAGGGTGTTGAGCGCGACATGGGCGACGATCTCGGCGAGCTCGGCGTCGGTCAAGCCGGCCTGCCGGGCGCGCGCCAGGCTCTCGTCGCTCACCCTGCCGCCCGCCTGGACGACCTCCCGGGTGATCTGCAGGACCGCGTCGGCGTGCGGGTCGGCGTCGTGGCCGTCGCGGGTCAGCTTCAGCTCCTCCTCGCTCAGGCCCATGCGGGTGCCCCGCATGGTGTGCGCGCTGACGCAGTAGGTGCAGCGGTTCTCCTGGGCGACCAGCAGGGCGATCTGCTCGCGCAGCCTGGCGCGCAGCACGCCCCGGGTGAGCGCGTCGCGCATCGCCAGGTAACCGCGGAGCGCGGCGGGGCCGTTGGCCAGCGCGGCGTACAGGTTGGGCACCCGGCCGAGCTGGCGTTGTGTCTCCTCCAGCAGGCCCTCGGGGTCGTCGGTCAACTGCGGCAGCCGAGGCATGGCGTCTCCCCAAAAATGGTACTGATCGGTTCCGTCTGCAGCAACGGTACTGATCAGTTCCATTTCCGTCAAGAAACGATAGAATCGCCACATGCCGACCCGAGCCCGTGAACGCCTGCTGGACACCGCCGAGGAGCTCTTCTACGCCGAAGGCGTCCGGGCCGTCGGCGTGGAGCAGATCCTGACCGTCTCCAAAGTCGGCCGCGCCTCCTTCTACCGGCACTTCCCGAGCAAGGACGACCTCGTCGTGGCCATGCTCGAACGCCGTGACCTGCGGTGGCGCCAGTGGCTGGCCGAGCGGGTCGCCGCTCACGGCGGCGGGCCGCTGGCGGTCTTCGACGCGCTGGCCGAACGGTTCGCCCGCGCCGACTTCCGCGGGTGCGCCTTCATCAACACGATGGTCGAGAACGCCGACCCCGACAGCCCCGCCCACCGGGTCGCGGCCGGCCACAAGCGCAGAGTGATCGGCTACGTCGAGTCCCTGCTCGTCGCGGCCGGCCACCGCGATCCCGCCGTGCTCGCCCGGCAGCTCGTCATGCTCATGGACGGCGCGATCGTCACAGCGCTGCGCGAGCGGTCGGCCGCCCCGGCCGGGCAGGCCCGCGCCGTCGCCGCGGCCCTGCTCGCCGACGCGGCGGAGGGTTAGCACGCCGACGCGGCGGAGGGCTCCGAGGGCTGGAGCGGAGGGCTAGAGCCGATCCTCGCGGGCAGGGGACAGGCACTCCGTTCCACGAACCTCAGGAGGTGACGCGCATGACGGCCGACATCCCGATCGTCGTGATCGGTCTGATGGGCGCGGGGAAGACCAGCGTGTCACGGCTGCTCGGCGAGGCCCTCGGCAGACCCGTGCGCGACAGCGACGAATACCTCCAACAGCGCTACGGCGCCACGGCCGCCGAGATCGCCGCCGGTGACGGCGCCGAGGTGCTCCACACCAGGGAGGCAGCCCACCTGCGGGAGGCGCTCGCCGAACGGCCCGCGCCGGTCATCGCCGCCGCGGCCAGCGTGCTCGACGACCCGCGCTCCCGGGCCGAGCTGAAGCCGGCCCTGGTCGTGTGGCTGGACGCCACGCCCGAGTTCCTCGCCGAGAAGATCAAGGCCAGGTCCCACCGGCCGCGTTTCGGCAAGGAGCCGCTCGCGCTGGCGTCCGAACTGCACGAGCGGCGGGCGGCCTCCTTCGCCGAGGTGGCCGACCTGCGCTTCCAACGGCCCGAGATGTCCAAGCACGAGGTGGCGCAGGCCGTACTCGACCATCTGAAGACGTCGGCCACGTAGGAGGGGAGGCCGCGGCGGCGGGAGGTCAAAGCGAATCTGACCGAGGCCCGCCGCTCCGATGACCGTCGGCGGGGCACAGCCATGGGGTGAACAGCGGACGCCCCGCCCTCGGCGCGGTGAGGGACGCGGCGCGGCGCGGGCCGTCCCCGGGCGGCCTCGACGTCCTCGGCGTGCTCGGCGGGGGCCTGTTGCTGGCCGTGATCGCCGCGCAGGTCGCGTCGGGGCTGCAGCCCCGGCCGATCGGGCTGGCCGGCGTGGTCGTGCTGCTGCTGGCGGCGAGCGCCCTGGCCTTCGCCGCACGGGCCCATCCCCTCCCCCGGGCGGCCTCGGCGCTGGGCGCCGCGGTGGTGACCGGGTACGCCGCCGAGTGGGTCGGCGTCAGGACCGGGCTGCCCTTCGGGGAGTACGGCTACACCGGGCTGCTGTGGCCGCAGCTCGGCGGGGTTCCGGTGGTGGTGGCGCTGGCGTGGGGCGGCATGGGCCTGGCGGCCCACGCGACGGCCGCGGCCGCGGCCGCGGCGCCGGGGAGCCGGGCGGCGCGGATCGGGCTGGGGGCCCTGGCGCTGACCGCGTGGGACCTGTTCCTCGATCCGCAGATGGTCCGGCTGGGCCTGTGGACCTGGCACGACCCCGGCCTCTACCGGGGGGTGCCGGTCAGCAACTTCGCCGGCTGGCTGGTGGTCTCGCTGCTGGTCATGGCCGTGATCGAGGCGGTCCTGACCGATCCGGGCGCCAGGAGCGCCGGGCTGGTCGCGATCTACACGGCGATGGCGTTCATGGAGACCCTGGGGTTCGCGGCCGTCTTCGACCCGCCGGATCCGCTGGTCGCCACCGTGGGAGGAGCCTGCATGGGCCTGTTCTCCGTGCTCGCCTGGAGGCGTGCGTGGCGGAGGTGATCGTGGTCGGCGGCGGCGTGGGCGGCATGGTCTGCGCCCTGCTGCTGGCCCGGCAGGGGCACCGGGTCCGCCTGTACGAGCGGCGGGACCGGCTGGGCGGCAAGCTCGCCGAGCACGCGCGCGACGGTTTCACCTTCTCCGTCGGGCCGTCCCTGCTGACCCTGCCCGGCGTCTTCGCCGATCTCGGCCTGGAGATCGGCCTCGTCGAGCCGCAGGAGCTGTGCCGCTACCGCTTCGCCGGCGGCTCGACGCTGACGGCGCACCGCGCCCCGGACAGGATGGCCGCCGAGGTGGACCGGCTCTCGCCGGGCGAGGGCCGCAACTGGCTGGCCTTCCACCGGTGGGCGCGGGCCTGTTTCGAGGCGTCGTGCCGCACGTTCTTCGCCGGGCCGCTCACCCGCCCGCCGGCGCGGGCGCGCCTGTCGGACCTGCTGGCGGTCGCACCCGGCCGGACCCTCGACGGCCTGGCCCGGCGTTTCTTCACCGACCGGCGCCTGCGCCAGTACGCCGGCCGTTACGCCACCTACGCGGGCTCCAGCCCGTACCGGGCGCCGGCGGCCCTGGCCTGCATCCCGGCGATCGAGCACGGGCAGGGCGGCTGGTACGTGCCGGGCGGGCTGCCCCGCGTCGCCGACGCCCTGGCCCTGCTGCTGGAGGAGGCGGGGGTGGAGGTCGCCCTCGGCGCCGAGGTGACGGAGGTGCTCGCCGACGGCAGCCGCGTCCGGGGGGTACGGCTGGCCTGCGGGCAGCGCGAGGGCGCCGACGTCGTGATCGCCAACACCGACGCGGCGGCCCTCTACGGGCGGCTGCTGCCGGACCGGCGGCGGCTGCGGCGCATCGCCGCGCTCGGCGCCTCCTCCTCGGCGTTCCTGCTGCTGGCCGGGGTGGAGGGCCGGACCGAAGGGCTGGCGCACCACTCCGTCGTCTTCTCCGCCGACTACGAGCGGGAGTTCGCCGACATCTTCGAGCGCCGCCGGCCGCCGGTGGACCCGACCGTCTACGTCGGCTGCTCGGCCGTCGACGACCCGTCGCAGGCGCCCGACGGCGCCGAGAACTGGGTCATGCTGGTCAACGTCCCGGCCCGTGACCCGGGCCGGTGGCCGATCTCCCCCGAGTCCTACCGCGACCTGGTGCTGGAGCGGCTGGCCGCCCGGGGTCACGACCTGTCGGGGCGGCTGCGCTTCGTCGACCTGCTGACCCCCGCCGACCTGCGCGAGCGGTACGGCGCGTGGGGCGGGGCGATCTACGGCGGCGCCTACGCCGGCCCGTTCGCCCCTTTCCGCCGCCCCGGCAACCGAGGGCCCCGGCGGGGCCTGTATCTGGTGGGCGGCTCCGTGCACCCCGGCGGCGGGCTGCCGCTGGTGGCGATGGGCGGCCGCATCGTCGCCTCGCTCGTGGCAGCGGACTTCCGCCGATGAGACCGCTCACCGCGCTCCAGGCCGCCGCCGCCCTCGCCGTGGGGGTACGGCTGGCCCGCGGCCGCGACCGGCTGCCCCCGCTGGCCCCCGTCGAGACGGCGGCCGGGCGGATCTCGGTGGTGATTCCGGCCCGCGACGAGGAGCGCCGCATCGGTCCGTGCCTGTCGGCCGTGCTCGCCGATCCGGCCGTCGCGGAGGTCGTCGTCGTCGACGACGAGTCGGGCGACGGCACGGCGCGGCTGGCCGCCGAACTCGGCGCCAGGGTCGTCGTGGGCGCGCCCCTCCCGGAGGGCTGGGTGGGCAAGCAGTGGGCGCTGCGGCAGGGGGTCGAGGCGGCCCGCGGCGACATCGTGGTGACACTCGACGCCGACACCCGGCCGGCGCCGGGCCTGTTCGGCTCGCTGGCCGCGGCCCTGGACCGCTACGACCTGGTCAGCGCCGGCCCCAGGTTCGTCTGCGGCGGGACCGCCGAGCAGGCGCTGCACGCCTCGTTCCTGGCGACGCTGGTCTACCGGTCCGGCCCCATCGGACCGTCCGTCGCCCCGGCTCCGCACCGGGTCATGGCCAACGGCCAGTGCATGGCCTTCCGCCGTACGGCGATGCTGGCCGCCGACGGGTTCGCGCGGGTCCGCGGGCACATGACCGACGACGTGGCGCTGGCCCGGAACCTGGCCGCCACGGGCTGGGCGGTCGGCTTCCTGGACTCCGGCGGCCTGCTGGAGGTCGACATGCACGAGTCGGCGGCCGAGGTGTGGCGGGAGTGGGGGCGGTCGCTGCCGCTGTGCGACGTCACCGGCCCCGGCCGGCAGGCCGCCGACCTGGCCGTGATCTGGCTCACCGCCGCGCTGCCCGTCCTGCGGCTGGCGGCCGGCCGGCCCACCCGGCTCGACCTGGGGCTGCTGGCCGTACGGCTGTCGCTGACCGGCGCGCTGCGCGGCAGCTACACCCGGCCCGGCCCCGGCGTGCTGCTGTCACCCCTGCTGGACCCGCTGACCGCCGTACGGCTGACGCAGGCGACGCTCCGCCCGGTGCGCGGCTGGCGCGGCCGTACCTATCCCGCCGGCGCGGCCCGCGGGCTCACGGCTCCCGCGGGAGCGGCCGGCCCGCCCGCCCGGCCCGCGCCGCCTGCCCGAAGCGCAGCCCGATGAGGCACATCAGCGCTCCCGTCCCGGCCACGTGCTCCACCGGCGCGAAGAGCAGCTGGGACAGCGGCAGGCAGAACACGCCCGCCCGCGCGCCGACGGCGAAGGAGCGCGTCAGCAGGGCCCCCGCGATCAGGACCGCGACGCCGAGCAGGAATCCGGGCGGGCAGATGACGGCGGAGCCGCCCACGAAGACGAGGACCGACCGGCCGCCCCGGAAGCCGGCGAACAGCGGCCAGGCGTGCCCGGCCATCGCGGCGGCCACCGCCAGATACACCGGCACGACACCGGCCCCGGCGACCGCCCCGGGCCCGGTGGTGTGCAGGCCGCCGGCCACGAGGGCGAGCAGCGCGGCGAGCGCGCCCTTGAGCGTGTCGCCCGCGACGACGGGTGCGGCGGCCCGCCAGCCGAGCCGCTCCTTGACGTTCCAGAAGCCGGGGTTGCCGTCGCCGACCTCACGGGGGTCGAAGCCGTGCGCCCGGGCGAGCGGCACCGCGACCGGCACGGACCCGAGAAGGTAGCCGCCGATGACCACGACGGACAGGAGGATCATCGCTTCGTTCCACCTCACGAGGTATGCGGATCTGGGGGCCATGCGGTACATGGCCGCCGACCGGCCGGTGCTGGCCGGCACCGCGGGACTGCTGTTCTGGCGGCTGCTGGGTTCCGGCCGCGGAGCCTCCATGAGCCTGGGCGCGGATCTGCGGCGCTGGGCGCTGCTGGCCGTCTGGAGCCGGGAGCGGGCGCTGGAGGACTTCCTTGAGGGCTCCCCCGTGGCGGCACGCTGGCGGGGCCGGGCCGAGGAGTCCTGGCAGGTACGGCTGGCGCCGCTGGCCTCGCGCGGCCGGTGGGGCGGGGTGGAGCCGTTCGGGCCGATCGAGGAGATCACCCGGCGGAACACCGGCGGGCCGGTCGCCGTGCTGACCCGCGCGTCGATCCGCCCCTCCCTGCTGGTGCCGTTCTACCGGTCGGTCCCCCAGGTGGAGCGCCTGCTGCGGGAGCAGGACGGCTGCCTGGCCTCGGTAGGCGTCGGGGAGTGGCCGCTGGCCCGGCAGGCCACGTTCTCGCTGTGGCGCGACTCCCGCGCGGTGCGGGACTTCGCCTACCGGGGGCAGGCGCACCGGGAGGCGATCGGGCGGACACGGGCGGAGGGCTGGTACTCCGAAGAGCTGTTCGCCCGGTTCGTTCCGTACGGCAGCGAGGGGACCTGGGACGGGGTCGACCCCCTGGCCAGGTACGGCGGCCGCCGTCCGTGACCCGTCCCCGGCCGCCCCGGCGGGCCGCGCGGGCCGGTTCAATTCACCGGCTCGGCCGTGAGATGGTCCCGGAGACGGGCGGCGACCCCGCCGCCGGCGAGGTCGCGCGCGACCGCGCAGGCCCGCGCGACCGTCGCGGCGCGGGAGGAGCCGTGCGCGACGACGACGGTGCCGCTCAGGCCGAGCAGCACCGCCCCTCCGTGGGTCTCCGGCTCGTAGCGGCGGGCCACCTCCCGCAGCGCCTCCGGCCCGGCGGTCCCTGAGCGCGCCACCAGGGTCAGCACGGCCCGGACGGCTCCCTCGACGTTCTTCAGCACGACGTTGCCGGTGAACCCGTCGGTGACGATCACATCGACGGCGCCGGCCAACACGTCGTGGCCCTCGACGTTGCCGTGGAAGCGCAACGGCAGCAACGGCAGCAGCTCCGCCACCCTGCGGGTCAGCCGGTTGCCCTTGCCCGGCTCCGCGCCGATCGACAGCAGGCCGACCGACGGGTCGGCCGCGCCCAGCACGAGGCGGGCGTAGGAGGCGCCGAGCAGGGCGAACTGGGCGACCATCTCGGGCGTGGGGTCGGAGGTCGCTCCGGCGTCGATCAGCACGGTGGCGCCGCCGGTCACCGCGGGCAGGGCGATCGCCAGGGCCGGCCGGAGCACGGCCGGCGCACGGCCGACACCGCGGATGGCGCACGAGACGACCGCGCCGGTGGAACCGGCCGACACGAGCGCCGAGCCGGCCCCCTGCCGCAGGAGCTCGCAGCCCACCCGGAGGCTGGAGGCTCCGGAGGCGGCGACCCCCGTGCCCCGCTCCCCCATCGGGACGACCTCCTCGGCGTGCACCACGTCGATCTCGCGCACCGCGCCGTGGCGCGCCAGCTCCGCGCGGATCTCCCCGGCCCGGCCGACGAGCACGACGGGGACGCCGTGCTCCCGCCGGGCCAGGACGGCCCCGCCGACCGTCTCGGCTGGTCCGTGGTCTCCGCCCATCGCGTCGACGACCACCGGCTCCGGCATCACATCCTCCTGACCGCAGTGACAGACGATTGCGCTCGCGCGGTTCAGGGCACCCGGACCGCGACCCGGCGTTCGGCCCGGTCGGCCACCGACGCCGCGAGCAGGTGCCGCGCGAAGACGGCCAGCCTGCGGCGCCGGGGCACGGTGGCCCGGGCTGCGAGGACGTCGTGGCCCGCGGCCTCGATCCGGTCGAGGATGCCCCCGTACAGCTCGTAGGCCGCGCGGACGCATGGCCGTGAGGACGGGGTCAGCAGCTCGACGCCCTCCAGCGCCAGCCGGTAGTGACCCCGTGCCCGCTCGATCTCGAAGGCCAGCAGTTCGCGCAGGGCGGCGGTGGGGTGGCCGCCTCCCAGGTCGGCCTCGGCCACGCCGAACCTGTCCAGGTCGGCGAGCGGGAGGTACACCCGGCCGCGCGCCAGGTCCTCGGCCACGTCACGCAGGAAGTTGGTGAGCTGGAAGGCCAGTCCCAGCTCGCGGGCGGGGCCGCGGGCCGGCTCCGCCATGCCGGGCAGCGGTTCGAGGATGGGCAGCATCATCGTCCCGATGGCCGCCGCCGAGCCCTCCATGTAGCCGAGCAGGCTGTCGTAGGTGGCATAGCGGTTGACGGTCAGGTCGGCCCGCATCGCCCGGAGGAAGTCGTCGATGTCGGCACGGTCGATGCCGAACGAGCGCACGGTGTGGGCGAACGCCGGCAGCACCGGGTCGGCGGCGGCGCCGCCCGCCAGCGCCGCGGCCATCCGGCCGGCCAGTCCGTCGAGCGCCGCCACGCGGTCGCCCGTCACCGTGAAGGAGTCGACGATCTCGTCGGCGTAGCGGGCGAAGCCGTACAGGGCGTGCACGTGGGGGCGCTTCCAGGCCGGCAGCAGCAGGGTCGCCAGGTAGTAGGACCGGCCATGGCGGGCGTTGAGTCTGCGACAGCACTCGTAACTGCCGGTCAGCGTCATCGGGAGGTCTCCAGGATGCGTTCGGCCGCGAGTTTCCCCGAGATCAGCACCGGCGGCACCCCCACTCCCGGCGCGGTGTACATGCCCGCGAAGTGGAGGCCGGGGACGCGCCGGGCCGCCCCGGCCGGTCTGAACCAGGCCGTCTGGGTGAAGCGGTGGTCCATCGCGAACGGGGTGCCCGCCGAGTGTCCGAGCCGCGCCCAGGCGGGCGGGTCGACGGTGAGGCGGAGGGCGGACGTCAGGTCGCCGTATCCGAGCCCGGCCAGCCTGCCCAGCAGGCGCTCCTCCAGCCGGGAGGTGAGCCCGTCCCAGCCGTCGGCGCCGCTCAGGTTGGCGGTCGGCTCCAGCACGGTGAGCGTGGCGTGGCCGGGGGGCGCGGCGCCGGCGTCGGATCCGGGGTAGGTGACCAGCAGGCTCGGGTCGGGCTGCGGCCGGCCGGCGTTCAGGGCGGAGAAGGTGGAGCTCCACCCCCGGCCGAAGTGCAGGGTGTGGTGCGCCTGCCCGGTGAGCCGCCGGTCGAGGCCGAAGTGGAGGACCAGGCAGGAGGGCGAGTACCGGGGGCGGCGCAGCCGCCAGTCGCGCGCCCCGGCGGGCAGCAGCCCGGCGTGGGCGCGGGGCAGGTCGCAGGCGACCACGGCGTGCCGGGCGGCGAGGCGCTCGCCGGTGTCGAGCCGGACCGCGCTGACTCCGTGGGAGCCGGTCTCGACCTCGACGGCCCGCACGCCGTACCTGATCCGCGCTCCGGCCCGCTCCGCCACGGCTGCCATGGCCCGCGGGATGGCGTGCATGCCGCCGTGGCGGGGGAAGAAGACCCCGCCGACCGTGTCCATGTGGGCGATCACCGCGTAGACGCCGAGCGCCCGCTGGGGGGACAGCCCCACATACAGGGACTGGAAGGTGTGCGCCTTGATCAGCCGCGCGTCGGTGAGGTGGCTTCTCACCAGGCGGTCGAGCCGCCGGAACCCGCCCAGGGCCGCCAGCCGCGCCAGCACTCCCGGCTGGACCAGGCTCCGCAGCCGCGTCATGTCGCGGTCGATGAAGGAGGGCCATTCGCAGGCGAACAGCCCGCCGATCGTGGCCCGGAACCGCCGGTACCTGTCCGCCTCGGCGCCGCCGCACAGCCGGCGCACCTGCTCGATCATCGCCTCCTCGCCGGGCACGATGTCCAGGTGGGAGCCGTCGTGGTAGCGCAGCCGGTAGTAGGGGTCCAGCCGCCGTAGCGGAAGGACGTCGTCCATGTCCTCGCCCGCGGCGGCGAAGACCTCGGCCAGCACGTCCGGCATGGTCAGCACCGACGGGCCGGTGTCGAAGCGGTAGTCCCCCACGCTCGCCGTCCCGCAGCAGCCACCCGGGACCTCGCGGGCCTCCACGACCGTGACCTCCCGTCCGGCCGCGGCCAGCCGGACCGCCGCGGCCAGGCCGCCGAGCCCCGCTCCGATCACCACGATCGGGCTCATGAGCTCCTCCTCGCCGCCGCACGCGCGCGGGCCGATGATCGACATGCTTGGGGCGATCCATCCCCGGGGCCGCCTGCCGGTAAATCAACCCGGCATCCAAGAAGAGGCAAAGGCCGGGTTGATCTACCGGCAGGCGGTTCTCCGGAAGGCCGCGGGACTGTCTCACGCGCCCGTGGCGACGGGGCAGTCACCTGGTCGGCGGAGAGGAGATCACCCTGACGGCGGACGAGGTCCGGCGGGAGGCTGACCTATGGTTCCAGGCTGGGGGGTGACGCCCCGGAGCGGAGTGGCCTCGAAGGGGCTCCCCGCGCCGGCGCGCCGCACAACGGTGGCGCGTCACGCATACGGCAGCCGTCCCGCCACGGCGGCCCGTCACCGTGGCGGGATCGGGAGGGTGGGGATGGAGTTCCGGGTTCTCGGTGCGGTCGGAGTCCGTGACGGCGGGGTGCCCGTCGAGCTCGGCGGCCCGCGCCAACGTTCGGTGCTGAGCCGGCTGCTGCTCGCGCGCGGGGCGGTCGTCTCCACGGACACCCTGATCGACGACCTGTACGGCGGCGCGCCCCCCGTGAGCGCGCTCGCCACGCTGCAGTCCTACGTCTCCAACCTGCGCCGGGTCATCGAGCCCGGTCGGGCCCCGCGCACCCCCGCCCGGCTGCTCGTCGCACGGCCTCCCGGCTATCTGCTCGCCGCCACGGACGTCGACGCGATCCGCTTCGGCGAACTGGTCGCCCGTTCCGAGTCCCGCTCCCCCGACGAGGCGCTGGCCTGCCTGGACCAGGCGATGGAGCTCTGGCACGGCCCGCCCTACGGCGAGTTCGCCGACGAGCCGTGGGCCGTCATGGAGGTCCGCCGCCTCCAGGAGCTGCGCCTGGTGGCGATCGAACGGCGCGCCCAGGCGCTGCTGGCCTGCGACCGGCCCCAGGCCGTGATCGCTTTCCTGGAGGACGAGACAGCCGCGCATCCGCTGCGCGAGCGGCTGTGGTGCCTGCTCGCGCTGGCCCTGTACCGCGCCGGGCGCCAGGCCGACGCCCTGGCCGCGCTCCGCTATGCCAGGGGGCTGCTCGCCGAGGAGCTCGGCCTGGACCCCGGGCCCGAGCTGAGGGCGCTGGAGGACGACATCCTCCGGCAGGCCGACTCGCTCCTCCCCTCGTCCCGCGTGCCGGCCTCCGCCGTCGCGCCCGCCGCCTCCCCGGCGCCGTCTCCTGTCCGCCCGGCGCTCCCTCCGCGCGGCGACGCCCTGCCCGGCCGGGAGCGGCAGCTCGCGGAGCTGGAGGCGCTGGCCGGACGCGGGACGGTGGGCATGGCCGCGGTGAGCGGCGAGCCGGGCATCGGCAAGACCCGGCTGCTGGAGACGTTCGGCGAGCGCTGTGCCGAGCGCGGCCACCTGGTGCTGTGGGGCCGCTGCCACGACGGCGAGGGGGCCCCGCCGCTGTGGCCGTGGCTGCAGGTGCTGCAGGCGCTCGCCGAGAGCGTGCCGCCGCCGGACCGCGGGGCGCTGGCCGGGCTGCTGGACGACGAGACGCCGGCCGGCTCCACCGAGACGGCGCTGCTACGCCGCCATCAGGCGGTGGCCCGCTGGCTGGTCCAGGCCGCCCGGATCCGGCCGCTGGTGGTGGTCCTGGACGACCTGCACTGGGCCGACCCGGCCTCGCTCGGGCTGCTGGGCGATGTGGCCACGCTCACCGCCGGGCCGGCGCGCGGCGTCCGGCTGACCGTGGTCGTCGCCTTCCGCGACAGCGAGGAGCGGCCCCCGTTGCAGGAGGTGCTGGGCCGGCTGGCCCGCCACGACCTGCTCCGGGTCGGCCTGGCCGGGCTGGGGGGCGGGCCGGTGCGGGCGCTGGCGGCCGAGATGGGCATCGAGGTGGACGAGTCCACCGCCGGGCGGTTGGCCGAGCGGACCGGCGGCAACCCGTTCTTCGTGCGCGAGAGCGTCCGGCTGCTGGCCCAGGGCCAGGGCCTGGAGGCGGTGCCCGACGCGGTGGCGGACCTGATCCGCCGCCGGCTGGCCGCGCTGGGGTGGTGGACCGGCGGGGTGCTCGGGGTCGCCGCGGTGATCGGCCGGGACTTCGATCCCGGCGTGGTCGCCGAGGTGTGCCAGGCCGTCTTCGACCCGGGGTCGGCGCGGGACGGAGCCGGTCCCGGCGCCCTGCCCGAGGCGTGCCGGGCGAAGGTCTACGACACGCTGGACCGGGCCGCCCGGGCCGGGTTGACGGTCCCGCGCGGCGACCGGATGGCCTTCGTCCACGACCTGGTCAGGGAGACCCTCGTCGGCGGGATCCCACCGCTGCGCAAGGCGGTGGTCCACCGGGAGGCGATGGCCGTCCTGGCCACCCGGCCGGGCACCGACGTGGCCGTGATCGCCCATCACGCGGTGGCGGCCGGCCCGGCCGCGCACACCGCCGCCGCGCGCTGGGCGGCGGCCGCCGCCGAGCAGGCGAGCCTGCGCCTGGCCTATGAGGAGGCCGCCGTCTGGTGGGGCCGGGCCGTCGCCGCGCACGGCGCCTCGGCGGGCGACCCGATCGACCACGTGGAGCTGCTGCTGCGACAGGTCCGCGCCCTGCTGGAGGCCGGGGACGCGCTGGGCGCGCGGCAGGCGCGGGCGGAGGCCGTACGGGCCGCCGACCGCGCCGGGGCGGGCCCCGAGCTGGCCGCACGCGCGCTGACGGCGCTGGACGCCCCCACGATCTGGACGCTCCGCAACCCGTACGAGGCGGTGGAGCTGCGGCTGGTGCACCGCTTCGAGGCCGCCCTGCGCGAGCTGCCCGCCACCGACAGCCCCGAACGGGCCCGCCTGCTGGGCGGCCTGGCCCAGGAGCTCTACGACGGGACCGACGACCCGCGCTGCCGTTCCCTCTCCGCCGAGGCGGTCGAGATGGCCCGCCGGCTGGGCGACCCGCAGCTGCTGATGCGGATGCTCAACGCCCGGCACCTGTCGCTGCCCCAGCCGCTGCACATTCCCGAGCTGCTGGAGGTCGCCGCCGAGCTGGAGGATCTGGCGCTGCGCACCCGGGTGCCGGGCTTCACACTGCTCGCCCAGATGCTGTACACGCACTTCAGGCTGGAGCTGGCCGACCTCGCGGGGGCGGACCGGGCCGCCGCGCGCTGCGAGGCCATGCTGGAACGGCTGCCGCTGCCCTGGCCGCGCTTCCAGCACACCATGTGGCGGGCCCACCGGCTGGCCCTGGCCGGCCGGTTCGACGAGGCCGAGACGCTGTTCGGCGAGGCCGGGCGCCAGGCCGAGCGGGTCGGGGTGTGGCACGCGGGCGGGCTCGTGGCCATGGGCCGCCTGTCCCTGAACTACCAGCGGGACACGATGGCCGGGACCGGGCCGCTCATCGACGCCATCAGCGGGATCCACCCTTCCCTGGAGCACGACGCCCGGGTGCTGCAACTGTGCGCGCAGGGCCGCGCCGAGGAGGCCGGGCGGCTGGCGGAGGAGGGCTGGTGTCCCCCGCCCCGGGACTGGTCGTGGCTGAGCACGAGCTGCCTGCAGGCGGCGGCCCAGGCGGCCGTCGGCGACGTCTCGGCCTGCCAGGTGAGCTACTCGGCGCTGCTGCCCTACCGCGGACGCGTCGCCGCCCTGTCCGCGGTGATCTGCGTGGGCCCCGTCGACTGGTTCCTCGCCCTGCTCGCCTCCGCCGTCGGCGACCACGCCGCCGCCTCCTGGCACCTGGCGGCGGTGGCGCGGCTGGCCAGCCAGGCCGGGCTGATGGCCTGGCGCGACCGGGCGATGACCGCGAGCCCGGGACCGGGAACCGGCCCCCAGCGTGACCGGCCGGCCTCGGACATGACCGGCCGACCCTCAGCGTGACCGGCCTCGGACACGGCCGGCCTCGGACATGGCCTGTCGTTAAGGAAGCTGTCACCAAGTACACCCGAGCAGAGTTGGCCCAGGTAGCAGGGCATCTGAGTGCAAGGCCGACGGAGGAGGGCCGCGGTAGCCGATCGCCCCGACCGGCTACGGGGGCCGGCCGCCCCGGCGATCGTCCCGGCCGGACTCGATCGGCGCCGGTCGGGAACATGTATCGGCCCAGGAGGGCGGACGTACGGCAGAGACATGGCCGGGATTCGCCGGTGTCGGCTGTGTAGGGAGCCGCTGCGGGCCACTGCCCGCGTGGACGCTCGCTGTTGCGGCCCGGCTTGTCGAGCAGCGGCGGCCCGGCGGCGCAGCGGCCCGGGTGACGGATGTCGGTACGACTACAGGACCGTGACCTGGGCGCGGGCGGGTGCGACAGTGTCCCCTGACACGGTGTCCCGGGGACCTGTACGGCGTTCACGGGCCTGGCGCTCCGGCTGTTCACGCGCCGGTGTTCACGCTGTTCATGAACGTGGACAGGGCGGTATCGGGAGGGGTCCCGGTAGTAATCGCCGAAAATCCAACGGATACGGCTCCGACCTGCGGAGACTCGGAGAGTTCCGGGACGGCGCCGGGCGCAGCCTGTCCGGACAGGCCCGGCTCAGTGAGACATTCACCGGACGGCCTATCTGAGACGGACCCAGCCCTGGCACGATGATCCGGAACGAGCCTCGACCTGCTTCCAGAGCCTGGACCGTCATGGGCGCCTAGCTGGAGCAGCCGTTGTAGCTGGCGGTGCACGGCGGCCGCAGCCAGGGTCCGGCGACGGCACCGTTCATACTTGTTTTCAGGGAGATCAGCAATGCATATGCGGATAGGCTGAGTGGTGGCTGGTTCGCCGGAATGCCGAATCGGGAACCGTTTCCGGCCTGGATCTCAGCAGTCACTGTCTGGAAGGGCAGCCAGACATACTGGTTCTGCTGGTAGTCCGTCACGTTGAGCCACAGTGTGTTCGCCGTTGCCCCGCCGGTAGTCGGCCACGCCATCCAATGAACCCAGTTGAACATCGGATTCAGCCGGCTGTCGGCGCGGACGACGTTCCAGCGCGGGTCGTTGAAACTCATCTGCACGACGAGCTCGCCGAGCGCGCCGGGTTGGTATCGGTAGAGGTTGTACGTGTTGGCCAGTGGTTGACCATTGCCGGCGAGCGTCTGTCCAAGGCAGACATCCCCGTACCAGGCACCCTGCTGGTAGAAGTAATGGCACCAGTTCGCGCCCCAGTACTGGTAACCCTGCTGAGGGGGCACCACGACCGCGGCGTGCGCGGCGTCGTCGCTGTAGGCCATGGCTCGTTTCGGGGCGGCGAAGCTGCCGCCTCCGCGCTCCTGGATCCTGTTCAGCACCATGGAGTCACTGTCCGGGTCAGGCGTAGCGCCACGCGTTGACGCGTCGCCGGGCGAAACGGGCGGAGATGGCACCGGGTCGTTGACGGCTCCCGCCGAGGGGGATACGGATGCATCCCTGCCAACGGTCATCAGGCTACGGGCGTCGCAGACGGCCGGGGACAGGGAAAATACACCCACGAACACGAGCGTGGCGAAAATGGGCTTGTTTGATCTCATCGAGGAAAACCTTCCTCGTCAATTGCGGCATGACCGGCCGCATCGGCATTTGCTCTTCGCCGCAGAAATGGGCCGTCGTGTTCCACTGCTTACGCTATATGAACATATCAACACATGCCAGCCTGAACTGACAGAAAAGAGTTACCAAAGAAGTCAAGGAGAGTCGCGAGATTTCCGGAAGGCGCTCATTAGGGTTAGCTGGTTCCAGGTCATGGGTGACAAGATCTCTGGGCATTTCTCCATAACTACCGGACCTCAGCAGGACGAGGCCCTCCCCATAGCGCTCCAGCGTCGAGCGCGAGCATGGCGAGCAGCACGTCAGCCGCCGGCGGGTCGTCGGCGAGCACGGCGAGCACCGCCTGCTCGACGGGCAACGTGATGCCCTCGCGCGGTCAGCGCCGGCTGCGTACCGGTGGGTGAGCAACCGCGCGGCCACCACCGGGTTGCCGCACGTGCGCTCGGCCTCGAACAGGGCCGGACGGGCGTCGATCGCCTCGGACATCGGGGTCGAGGAACAACGGGACAGTCATTAGCGGTACGGGCTGTTCGAGCAGGTCAGGGCGGTGCACGACCAACAGTGTCGAGTCAGCTTTTCGGCCCGAACACGGCAGGACAGTCTGGCGCGACAACACGATCTTCAGTGTTTCCGCAGGTCGCGGCGGCCATCCGCACTATGATCCATCTCACCGCTAATGGCTGTCCCCACGTTCCTCGACCCCGTACTTGGTCTGCCCCCATATCCGTTGGATTTTCCGCCATCACTACCGGAACCCCTTCAGCGAAGGTGCCTGCTCTGCGGCGCACTCCGACCGCTACGTCCAGTGTCCGCTTCCGGACAGCGTGTAGGTCTGGCGCATGTCGGCAAATAGCAGAAGATGAGCGGTAAGCGGCCCCCCAGCCGCCTCCTGCCGAGTCAGGGGATGCGGTGAACAGCATCCGGCGGGGACCCCTCCAGGTCGGATAAGGATCTTTCATGGCCGGAACGCGCCCCGCTCCGCCCGACGCCACCACCCCCGAATTCCAGGCCGAGGCGCTCGCCGAGGCCAACGCGCCGCGGGCCAGGCACCACGCGCCGCCGCTGGTTCTGGATCCCGAGCTCAACGCCTACACCCAGCAGCGGGCGGCCTCCCGGTCCGAGCAGGAAGGGCTGGAGGCCGGTCACTTCACCCAGCTGGTGTGGAAGGCCGGCACCAAGGTCGGCATCGCCCGCGCCGCCGGACGGAGCGGCGAGTTCTTCGAGACCTACATCGTGTTCGTCTTCGAGCCGCGCGGCAACCTCCAAGGCGCCTTCGCGCATAACGCGCTGCCCGAGTAACCGGTCCTCGCCTTCATCGCGCCGGCGGCCTCGCACGTCCGGGATCGACCGCACCGCCCACGGTTCCCTTGGGCCCGATCGGAGCCCACCGGTGGCGGCGCGGAAGCCGAGAGGAGCTCTCCCCTTGCCCCCCACCACCCGTCCCCGCCGTAGACCGCGCAAACGTCTCACCGCCCTGGTCACCGCGTTCGCCCTGGCCGCCACCGGCCTGACGGCACTGTCGGCTCCCGCGTACGCGGCGGTACCGGATGCCACGGCATACGTCACGAACCTGCGAGGCAACTCGGTCTCGGTCATCGACGCCACGACCGGCACGGTGACCGCGACCGTTCCGGTCGGTTCCTTCCCGACCGGAGTGGCCGTCTCCCCGGACGGGGCCGAGGTCTACGTCACCAACCAGGGTTCCAGCAACGTCTCGGTGATCGACGCCGCCACGAACACGGTGTCGGCGACCATCCCGGCCTCCCAGGCTCCCACCGCCGTGGCATTCGCCCCGGACGGCGCGCACGCCTACGTGGGCGTCAGCCTCGGCGGAGGAGCCCAGGGCGTCAGAGTCATCGACACCACCACCCGCACGGTCACCGCGACCGTCACCGTCACCGGCCAGCCCTTCGACATCGCGGTGACCCCCGACGGCGGCAAGGCGGTCGTCGCCGGCTTCGTCGGCAGCGCGGTCTCGGTCATCGACACCGCCACCAACACCGTCACCGCGACCATCACCAGCCCCAGCGCCCAGACCCCGGCCGGCGTGGTGATCAGCCCCGACGGGACACGCGCCTACACGGCCAACTACAACAGCAACAACGTCTCCATCATCGATCTCGCCACCAATACGATCACGAGCACCGTCCCCGTCGCCGCAGGGCCACAGGACGTGTCGATCAGCCCGGACGGCGCTCACCTCTATGTGCCCACCGCCGGCGCCAACGCCGTCGCGGTCATCGACACCGCCACCAGCACCGTCACCACCATCCCGGTCGGGACCCAGCCCCTGGGCATCCGCGTCAACCCCGCCGACGGCACCGCCTACGTCACCAACTCCGCCAACGACAACGTCTCGGTCATCGACTTGAACACCAATGCCGTCACCGCCACCGTCGGCGTCGGCGACGTCCCGTACAACGTCGACGTCTCACCCGCCCAGCCCGTCGTGACCGGCGTGAGCCCCGGCAGCGGACCCGCGGCCGGCGGCACCACCGTCACGATCACCGGCAGCCACCTCTACAGCGCCAGCGCGGTGAAGTTCGGCGGCACCCCGGCCACCAACGTGACCGTGGTCAACGCCACGACCGTCACCGCGACCGCCCCGGCTCACACCGCGGGTACCGTGGACCTCACGGTCACCACCCAGGCCGGCACCAGCGCCACCAGCAGCGCCGACCAGTACACCTACCTCCCCGAGCCCAAGGCCGACATCGACGTCGACCTGACCGCCCAGCCGCACCTCGGCATCCTCGTGCCGTTCCTGTCCTACACCCTCACCGCCCACAACACCGGCCCCGACGCCGTCACCTCGGCCACCCTCACCGCGACTCTCCCGCCCGGCGCGACCGCCACCAGCCTCCCGGCCGGCTGCACCGTCGCCTCCACCACCGTGACCTGCACCTACGGTGCCATCGCCAACGGCGCCAGCACCGACAAGACCTTCCACGTCCCGCTCCACCTGCTCTCCCTCGGCCACGTGACGGTCACCGGCGTCCGCACCACCAGCGCCCCCACCGACCCCAACCCCGCCAACGACACCGCCACCAAGACCTGCCACGTCATCTCGATCATCCTCGCCACCTGCTGACGGACCCTCAGCAGACCAGCTGATCGGCCCAGTGCTCGGCGGGTAGCCGGGACGCACTACTGCGTCCCGGCTACCCCCAGACCACTGGGCCTCGGAGCCGGGCTACAAGTCACCGAGGAGGGGTGCCGACACCGCACCGCGGCACGACTCAGGGAGGTGGCTCCGAATTTTCACCGACACGAGTCCGGGGTTGAGGAGGAACGGTGGAACAGCCGTTGGCGGTGAGAAAGATCTTGTTTCTCGTTGTGGCGGTGAGCTGGTCGAACGGGAAGGGCCAGGCGGTCAGGGGCTGCTGACGCGAGGGCACGGCCCTGGGAATCACCGCCCCGATGCCCCCTGCACAGCATTCCGCGACCTGCGACGCAGCGGCTTACCGCCAATGACCGTTCCGCTGTTCCTCGACCCCGGCCATCCCCGCTACGCCGTGCAAGTCAGCCAGCAGCCAAGACGGACACAAGATCGCTCACCCTGGCGGCCCACCAGGCCGTGAACCCACCGGCCCTGCCTGCGCGTCCACCGCGTCATGAACTGGACAACGGTGATCATGACTGCCGTGAGACTGACACAATTCACCACGTAATCGGTCACATCGATCATCTGACTTGACCGCTGCTGATATCCGAGGGCGCCCTCGCATGCCTGGAGGCACCTTTCATGCCGGTCAGTTTCCTCACCACTGAGCAACGCAGCCGATACGGCGTCTTCGACACCGTTCCCGACATCGCCCAGCTGGGCGCCTTCTTTCACCTGGATGTCGACGACCGGCGCCGGTCGATGGCCGCCAACGGCGCTCGCAACCAGCTCGGCTGGTCGGCGCAACTGGGCACCGCCCGGTTCTTGAACTGCTTCCCGGACGATCCCGAGGACGTTCCCGCCGCGGTGGTCGACTACGTCGCCGAGCAGCTCGGCCTGCAGGGGTACGGCGAGAAGGAGGCCCGCTGGGATCACCAGGAGCAGATCCGCACCGGCTACGGCTACACCGCCTTCGCCGGCGACGCCCCTTCTCGCCCGCCTGATCATCCGGCCGCACCCACCCCCGGCAAGGGCCCCGGCCCCGACGGATGCGAGGTTGGCCGGATCTGGACACCGTTCCGTATGAACGCGCCACGAACGCACGCCGTCGCCAAGGTCGCCGAGGTTCTGGCACTCCGTCACCGTACTCACTGACTGCGCACGTCAGCATCCAAATGACGGCTGGTGACAGCCGCCTTGACGGCACCCCCAATTGGTCTCAGAGCTTCGAGTTTCTCGGCTCCACTCCGACAAATCTACCTATTTACATTCTCGGCTGTCCGGTAAAAACTTCGGCCAAAGGATGCCGTTGAATCATCAACACGAAGACGGCGACGACGTAACCGGCGTAGCGAAGGGATGACGTCGCGTGTCACAACCAGACGAGAGCGTCATGATCAAGAGTCTCGGCTCGGCATACTGGCGCAGCATTCAATACCAGGAACAGACATTCTGGTGTTGGAACGCGACGACGATCAGCGTCGCGAACTTCTACGCCAACGCGCAGGTTTGGACCCAGTGCGGATTCGCCGCCGCAGTCCTCAACAGGGATGACTCCCGGCTCGCCGACCAGCGACCGTTCGGCTGCTGCCCGGGTGGCGAGTTACGCGGGGACTGCAACCAGGGCTGGTGGCCGGATGCTGGGCCGCTGCAGCAAGCCGGGATTCAGGTCCCGGTCGCCGAAGGTGACAGGCATCGCGTCGACCAGACGTGGATGGGCGGCAGGTGGGTAGGGGTCAGAAGGCTCACGGAGTTGACGAAGAACGAGGTCAAGGCGGAGATAGACGCCGGACGCCCGATCATCATGAACATCGGCTGGGGTGGCGGCCTCTCCGGCCACATCGTCAACATCTGGGGGTATAGCTACCGCCCGGGGACCGGTGAACTGGTGCACGTATGGGTGCATGACCCGTGGGAGGACACGGGCGGGGTATACGCGGGCATGGAGGACGCTCCCATCATGTGGGTCGCATGGGAGACGCTCTTCGGCGGTTACCCGGGCGGCCAGAACGGTACCTGGAACAGGACCTTCAAGACTCGGCGCAACTAGCCTCAGGGAGCTTTGCAATGCCGTTGAACACGCCTGAACCGCCGGGACGGATTCGCGACGAAACGCGCTCCCATCTCGGCCAAATCGCCAGAGCCAGCGGAGACGGCCCGAAACTGCTGGGCGAGATCGCCCCGGATGACGTGGAGGTGTCCACCCCACACCGGGTGTTCGCACTTCTCGTGCGAGACATCGAGGCCGGCGGCGGCCTGGAAACGGCGCAGCCGGTGGGCTGGCGATTCCTGCTGGAGTCCGGCGGCAATGTGCTCGCCGGCGCCGAAATCTCCGAAACGCCGGAACGCACCTTCCCGCCAACGTTCTACAGAGGCTCATCCGTTGGAGCCACCGCGACCGCGGTCAAAGCCGCACGAGCCCTGCCGCAGCTCCAACTGGCCGGGTTCGACCTCCGACTCCTGCGGATCCCCGAGCTCTACCAGATGGCCCTGTGGTTGCACTCACCCAAAACCGACCTGCTCATACCGCTGGCACCCTCCCCGATCGGGCGCGAGGGCCAGGTCACACCACCACCGGTGTTCTTCCGAGAACTCACCGCCCGTGCCCAGGACTACAGAGCCCGCCAGCCCCCCATCAGGGAGCCGGCCTAACGCCATCCGCTCGCCCTTCCTGGAGGTCATCACAGAAGACCGCCGGTCGGCGTGAGCTGCTCGGGGAAACGGGGGTGACTTCATCGTCGCCCCCGCTCCCAAGGCCGTGGTGCCCGCGCACATCATTCCCCAGCCCTGGCCGCACACCGCCAACCAGCTGGCCATGTTCGCCCTCGCGGTACGCCGGCGCGCGACCGGCGTGAAGCGATCGGCCAGGTGGTGCGGACCATCGGGGTTGAGGAACGGTGGAACAGCCGTTGGCGGTGAGAAAGATCTTGTTTCTCGTTGTGGCGGTGAGCTGGTCGAACGGGAAGGGCCAGGCGGTCAGGGGCTGCTGACGCGAGGGCACGGCCCTGGGAATCACCGCCCCGATGCCCCCTGCACAGCATTCCGCAAGCTGCGACGCAGCGGCTTACCGCCAATGACCGTTCCGCTGTTCCTCGACCCCGGATAACGCAACACCGCCGACAGTGATCACGCTCTGCCGAGCAGGGCCAGCGCCGCCGTTAGGGGCTCAGGGCACGCCGGTTACCGGCACTCCGTGGAAGCGCAGGCAGCACAGAGCAGCCGCACCAGGTGCGCGGAACGCACCACCGCGGCCGGAGCCCGGCACGTGGCAGTGGGCCGACCCTCACCATCGACGGCGGTCGGCCTCTGGCAGAAGCCGAGGTCGTCCTTCTCGATGTCACCGGCGTCGATCATGACGGGCTTCCCCCAGACAACCCGGTAGTTCGTGTCATCGAGCTGGTTGTTGGTCTGCGCGCGCATGAGCGCCATCGCCTCGATGTCGGGGGCGCTGCCGTCGTTGACGAAGTACGGCATGGCCATGACGTACTGCTTGCGGCCGTTGCCGTCCTCCAGCTCGAACAGCGCGGACGGCGGAGCCCACGGCATCCCGGCATGGCGGGCCCTCTGCAGGATCCGGTGGTCGTGCAGATTCTCCGGCGGCCACCCGTCCACCTTGTAGACGATCCCGCCGACCAGGTAGGCGGTGCGGCCCTGGCCGCACCCGATCTTCTGCACGACAGCGGCGTCCTGCTCGACCTCGTGGAAGGCGTGGTAGGCGCGGACAGCGTCATCGCAGTCAGCTCGGGACAAGAACGCGGCTTCGTCCACGTGGCACCATCCCTCGACGTGACCCGCCCCCGGCTGCCGCCTTATCTGATGGGGACCCGTACAAGCTTGAGCGCGGGACATGGCGTCGTTGCTCACGGGGTTCCTCCGTCGCACTGGGCTTCTGGCAGGGGCCGTGGATCTGGTCGGTGGGCCGGCATGGAGCGCCTGTCTGTCTGCTCGGGTCAGGCGGGTAGTACAGCTGGTCACCAGGCCGCTGCGGTGACCGGGGCCTTGCCGAAAGCAATGTCGAGGTGGGTGAGCTACAACGGCCTCGGCGGACAGGCGCCGCCACCCGCTGTATATCGGCCACGTCCCGCTGCCGGTCGTCGTCGACTGCCTGGGGCGTAGCACTTTCGCAGCGTTGTGTAGCACCCCGTCTCAGCGAACCTGCCATCGGCGGGGTCAGGCTCCGTCCGGCTCGGGTGCGGCCGTGCCGGACAGCTCCAGCTGCTCGCCGGCGGGCTCGCGTGGGTGAGTTTGAGACAGCGGCGGCAGGTGACCGGGCCCCGGTCCGGATGCGCCGCGCCCGGGTCCCAGCCGCTGACGCCGACCATGCAGGCCGGGCCGGGCATCCGCTCGTCACCGAACCACTTGGTCATCGCGACCTCGTGCACGATGCCCGACGACCGGACCCGCAGGTTCGAGCCATCGGCGTAGGCGGCGTGGGCGTCGAGTTTGCGGCGGCCGCGGTTGTGGCGCTGGGTGGTGACCGGCGAGGCGTGACCCAGCAGCTCCTGGACGTCGGCCAGCGGCACCCCGGCGTCCAGGGCGGCGGTGGAGACGGAAGTTGAGGTTTCGGCTGTGGATAGCCGTGCCCGGCATGGGGCCGGATTGGTTCCCGCAGCGGTCTGGCTGCACTGACCTGCTCAGACGCCGTCCCGGGAGCCGGACAGGGGCAACGCACTGTCCGGTATCGGCCTGACGGCGGAACGTCGCGGAGCCGGCGGCCCTCGCCGCCCTGCCAGCAGTTGCATCTCCTCGTCGAGGAGCGTCCAGTTCCCGACCAACTCGTCTTCATCGACGACACGCGCCGCTTCGCATCCGGCTTTCTCGCGGGCTGGCGGTCACCTGACCGCTGCGGACACCCCCCAAACCGGATCAATACTGGCCGTACGCGACCGCGCTCGTCTCGGATTCCATGAAAGATCCGTAAGTAGGCGATGAAGACCTCGCTGAACAGGCTCAACGCGCTCGGGTGTACTTGGTGACAGCTTCCTTAACGACAGGCCGACATGACCGGGTGCCCCTCAGCGTGACCGGCCGGCGCTGAGGGTGGCCGGCTGATCGGCGCTCCGCCGGGCGGCGGGCACCACCCGCGGCCCGGCGGCCCGCCACCCGGGGCAGGCTCGGAAGACCCCCCTCTCGGTCCGGCATCCGGACGGGTTCAGGAGGAGTCCCCCGGAGGCAGGTGCGGGCTCTCCTCCTCGACGGTCTCCTGGGGGGCGACGCCGGTGGCGTCCTCGGAGCCGGAGGTGCCGTAGGGGCGTCCGGTCCTCTCGTCGACACCGGCCGTCCCGCGGCCCTCCTCCCCCTCCTTGGCCGCGATCTCCTCACCCCGCCGGGACGTGCTGACGCCGACGCCGAGAGGGCCCTCGGGCTCGGTGTCGGTGGCGGAGACCCCTTCACGCTCCTCCTCCGACACCTCACGGCCGGGTCCCTTGTCCTCCGGCGGCGGCCCCCATGCCCGGTTGCCCGCCTGCACCACCTCTTCGCTCGCGTGCCCCACGTCAGGGGAGTGACCGTGCTCTTCTCCCTCGAACCGGCCCGCGTCCTCTGATTCACGTGGCTCGTTCATGTCCAGCCCCCATGGGATTTCGGATTTTCAGCAGATTCTCGGCAGGGGGTCACCGACCAGCAGGTCGACGATGCGGGTGCCGCCGAAGGAGGTCTTCAGCAGGACCAGCCCGGGCGGGTCGTCGGCGATCCGCCCGATGACGGCCGCGGCGGAGCCGAGCGGATGGGAGCGCAGGGCGGCCAGCGCGGCCTCGGCGGACCGCTGGTCCACCACCGCGACCATCCGGCCCTCGCACGCCACGTAGAGCGGGTCGATCCCCAGTAGCTCACATGCCCCGCGTACGGCCGGGCACACCGGGATCGCGTCCTCTTCGAGCACGACCGCGACCTCGGAGGCCGCGGCGATCTCGTTGACGACCGTCGCCACCCCGCCGCGGGTGGCGTCGCGTAGGCACCGCACCTGCCCGTCGCCGCAGGCGTCCAGCAGCCGGGCGGTCAGCGTGTTGAGGGGCGCGGTGTCGGAGGTGAGGTCGGCCTGGATGTCGAGCTCCCCCCTGGCCAGCATGACGGTGACGCCGTGCTCGCCGATCGGGCCGGACACGATGACCGCGTCACCGGGCCGGGCGGCGGCGGCGCTCAGCCGGACCGGCCGCTCCACCGTCCCGACGCCCGAGGTGGTGATGTAGCAGCCGTCGGCCTTGCCCTTCTCCACGACCTTGGTGTCGCCGGTGACGATCCACACGTCCGCCGCCCGCGCCGCCGCCGCCATGGAGGCGGTGATGCGCCGCAGGTCGGCGACGGGGAAGCCCTCCTCGATGATGAAGGCGGCCGACAGGTGGCGGGGGCGCGCCCCGCACATCGCCAGGTCGTTGACGGTGCCGTTGACGGCCAGGTCGCCGATGTCCCCGCCCGGGAAGAACAGCGGCGTCACCACGTACGAGTCGGTGGTGAAGGCGAGCCCGTCGGCGACCGCGCCGTCCTCCAGGGGCTCCAGCAGCCGGTTGCGGAACGCCTCCAGGAACACCGCCTCGATCAGGGTGTGGGTGGCCTTGCCGCCGGCGCCGTGCGCGAGGGTGATCAGGTCCTCCCGGATCCGGGCCCTGCCGCGGCGCACCCGTTCGATCCGGTCCAGGACCTCCTGCTCGCGGCCCGGGACCGCGCCGCCCCGCCGGACCCGCTGCCCGGGCGCCGGGCAGGTGGGCGCCTGCGGGGCCGGCCGTTCCTGGCCGGCGAGACCGTTCTCGCGTGCCGCGCCCTCCGCCCGGAGGGCGGCGCCTTCCTCGATGTCCATCAGCGGGTCGCCTCCTTGACCCGCTCGCGCGAGAAGCGGCCGAAGTTGTAGTACGCCGCGCACGCGCCCTCGGACGACACCATGCAGGTGCCGATCGGGGTCTCCGGGGTGCAGGCGGTGCCGAACACCTTGCACTCCCAGGGTTTGAGCACGCCCTTGAGCACCTCGCCGCACTGGCACGCCTTGGGGTCGGCCACCCGCCCGCCGGGGATCTGGAAGATCCGTTCGGCGTCGAAGGCGGCGTACCGCTCCCGCACCCTGAGCGCCGAATGCGAGATGAACCCCAGTCCCCGCCATTCGAAGTACGGCCGCGGCTCCATCACCTCGTTGATGACGCCCAGGGCCTTGGGGTTGCCCTCCCACGGCACCACCCGGGCGTACTGGTTGTCCACCTCCGCCCGGCCCTCGGCGAGCTGCGCGAGGATCCGGTAGACCGTGTGGAGCACGTCGAGCGGCTCGAAACCGGCCACCACCAGGGGCTTGCCGTACTCGCGCGCGATGAACCCGTACGGCCGGCAGCCGATGACGGCCGAGACGTGGCCCGGCCCGACGAAGCCGTCCAGGCGCAGGTCGGGCGAGTCCAGGATCGCCTTGATCGCCGGAATGATCGTCACGTGGTTGCAGAAGATCGAGAAGTTGTCGATCCCCTCGGCGGCCGCGCGCAGGACGGTCATCGCCGTCGAGGGGGCGGTGGTCTCGAATCCGATCGCCATGAAGACCACGCGCCTGCCGGGGTTCTGCCGCGCGATCTTCAGGGCGTCCAGCGGGGAGTAGACCATGCGGATGTCGGCCCCCCGCGCCTTGGCGTCGAGGAAGGAGCCCTTCCCGCCGGGGACGCGCATCATGTCGCCGAACGACGTCATGATCACATCCGGCTGCCCGGCGATGTGGATGGCGTCGTCCACCCGTCCCATCGGGATGACGCAGACGGGGCAGCCCGGGCCGTGCACGAGCGTGACGGCCTCGGGCAGGTAGTCCTCCAGCCCGTGCTTGTAGATGGTGTGGGTGTGCCCGCCGCACACCTCCATGAACTTGTAGGCGCGGCCGGGCTCGCACAGCGCGGCGATCCGCTCGGCCAGCGTCCGGGCCCTGGCGGCGTCGCGGTATTCGTCGACGAAGCGCATCCGACCTCACTCCTGCTCGATCATGGATTCGCGGAGAGCCGCGATCTCGTCCTCATAGGCCTCGCCGATGCTTTCCAGGAAGTCGAGCGCGGCCCGGGCCTCCACCTCGTCGATCTTCGACAGCGCGAACCCGACGTGGATGAGGACCCAGTCGCCGGGTGCGAGGGACTCCTCCTCCAGCAGGCCGATGTTGATCGCCCGCCGTACCCCGCTGACGTCGACCATCGCCAGGTCAGGATGGTCCGACAGGAGTTCCACGATCTCGCCGGGGATCCCCAGGCACATGAGCGGCCTCCGCCATCTGGATGGATTCGAGGACGAGGTCGTCGCCCCCCTCGGTGTCGATATCGGTGCCGCCGCATTCGGGGCAGGTGGCGAAGGGGTCGACGGAGGCGGCCGTCTGCCCGCAGGAGCGGCACAGCAGCTGCACCGGGACGATGACCAGGTCCACCTTCGCGCCCTCGGCCAGCGATCCGTCCGCGACCATGGCGAACGCCTGGTTGATCACCGGCTCCGTGATGCGGAGCAGGGCACCCGCGTGCACCCGTGCCCGTTCCACCCGCCGGCCGGCCGCCCGTCTCTCCACCGCGTCGAGGATCGCCTCCGCGATCCCGAATTCATGCATGGCTGAACTTCACCTCGTTCCGTTCGGTCCCACTTGTCGTTCCACCGGGCCGCGTCACGGCCCGCCGTCAGATGCGCAGGCGTCGGGGCCGTCACATCTTCCTGATCCGCAGGTAGCGCTTGATGTCGGGGATCGACTGGATGACCAGCACCGCCACCCCGACGACGAGCGCTCCGACGATCAGACGTTTCAGCATGTCCGTTCCTCCTCGTGACCCGTGCCGGCGCGCACCGGCGCGGTCTGTTGCCCGACCAGCTCCAGGAGCAGCTCCCGGACCAGCTCCACCGCCGCGTCGACGGCGCCGGCGACCGGGGCGCTCAGCTCCATGCCGGGCGACAGGTCGGCGGGCTCGCAACCGACGAGCAGGACCCGGCCGGTCACGCCGCCGAGCGTGCCCGCCAGCGCGAGCACCGACTCGGGCGTCATGGCGTGGGCGTCGACGAAGGACCCCGGGCACTCCCCGGGCGACGGCTCCAGCACGTACAGCGTGCCGGGCGGGCTGCCGCGCGAGGCCGCGTCGAGGAGGATCGTGGCGTCGTAGCCGCCGCCGGTGAGCTCGTAGGCGAGGTGGACGCCGCGGATGCCGAAGTCGGTGACCAAGACCCCGTCGGGCAGCTCCGTGCCCGCCAGCCGCCTGGCCACCGTGACGCCGAAGCCGTCGTCGCCGAGAAACACGTTCCCGACCCCCGCGACGAGGACCCTCATGCGATGGCCTCCCCGTTCTCCAGCGGCTCGACCTCGTCGGGGGCGAAGTAGAGGAAGCGGCCGTGGGATCGGTGCAGGTCCGCGCCCGGGTCCTCCTCCAGGGTGACGGCCAGGTGCCGGGCTCCGTCGAGGTCGAGGAGCACGGCCTCCACCCGGGCGGTCCGGCCGGCCAGGAACATGTCGTGGGCGTCGGCGCGGCGCCTGCCGGGGACCAGCCGGACCCGGCTCCCCCGGGCGACCTCCACCCCGGAGACGACCACGCTGTCGGTGTCCGGCGACACGTCCTGGTCGGCCCCCTGGTCCCACCAGGGCGTGCCGGCCTCCCGCGCGGGCGCGCCCAGGTAGCGGATCACGCCGTGGAGCCGCTCCACCATCTCGGGCGGCATGTCACCGACCATGTCGATGAGCCGGGCCGCCCGGGGATCGGTCGCCCTGGCCTGCCGCGTCTCCTCCTCGGTGAGGGTGATCGTGCGCAGGTGGAGCATCTCGTCGATCTCGGTGGAGTCGAACAGCTCGCCCGGGCTCTCCGGGGCGATGTCCGGGTAGTCGTACAGGATGATCGGCGAGGACAGCAGCACGTCGCGGTGGCCGGGCTCGCCGACGAGCACGGGCCAGGTGTGCTCGTTGCGGCAGCCCTCCGCGGCCGGCCGGGCCCACTCCGGCGGATCGAGCAGGGAGACGAAGGCGCCTCCGGTCACCCCGACGAGCAGGTGCGCCGAGATCAACGAGCGCCGCAGCGCCTGCTCGCGCGTCGCGTCCGGCCCGGTCCAGCCGGAGGTGTTCTCCACCCGGACGCGCAGCCTGATCAGGCCGTACGGGCCCGGCACCCGCTCGGCCCCGGCTCTGAGCACCGCCTGCAGCGGCAGGTGCTCGGAGACGACGCGGCCCTCCCGCTCGCCGGACGGGGCGAGGATCAGCTCGGCCGAGCGGTCTCCGGGGAGGCGCACCTCGACCGTCCGTTCGGCGCCGAGCAGGGCGGCGACGGGCAGTACGGCCTCCACCTCGCGCTCGGTCGCCTCCTCGAAGGTGAGGTAGGTCCGGCCGCCGCTGGTCAGCTCCTCCACCGGCCGGTGGCCACCGTCCTCGGCCCGCTCGACGCTGCGGGTCCTGACGTGCAGGAACCGCAGGCGCAGGCGGACCACGGCGTCGTCGGCCCGTTCGAGGAGACATTCGGTCACGCTGGAGGAGGGTTCGGCGGTGGCGGAGAACCCCGGGGGCACGAGCACCCCGAACTGCCAGCGCACCCGGTTCTTGGCCGCCGACGCCCGGTAGGGGTAGAGCAGGTAGCCCTCGTATAGCACCGCGTCGGCCACCCTCCGGGCGATCTCCATCGGCACGCTCACCCCGGCGTCTCCTTGAGTAGTTGTTCCACCGCCGCGTCCCATGTCGCCAGGGCGCGTCCGGTCTTGAAGCGGTGCAGGGCCCGCAGGGTGTCCCGGCGCAGCCTCAGCCATCCGGTCTCGGGGAAGTAGCGGTCCATCAGCTCCCGCCAGACGGTCACCGGCAGCCCGTGGCGGGCCTCGCAGTGCCACGGCACCTGTCCCACGGTGAAACCGTTCTCCGCCCGGGCGAACACGGTGCCGCTGAAGAGCAGCAGGAGGGGGACCTCGCCACCGTCCAGCGCGGCGAAGTATTTGCCCGCGGCCACCTCCAGGTCGTAGCTGCAGGGCACGGGCAGGTCGATCTCGGTGGTCCCGCTGAAGGCGGGGACGGTGACCGAGACGTTGGCGAACTGCAGGGGTTTCAGCGTGTCGCCCCAGCGCGAGGGGTCTCCGAAGAGGTCCTCCAGCAGCTCCGCCTCCGCCGGGACGTACCGCCTGAGGTGCGGTTCCACCCGGATCTGGCAGCGCAGCGCGATGGCGTGCACCCCGCCGGGGGACGGCTCGGTGATCCGCAGCCGGAAGACCAGCGTCGGGAAGGCCGCGTGCGGCTCGGCCCTCGCGCCCACGCAGGCGAAACGGAGCTCATCGGTCATCGTCTTGTCCTCCGGCTCCGGCCGGCACGACGCGGCTGCGGCCGCGCAGCTCCGCGAAGAAGCCCTCGATGGCCTCCCACGCCTCCTGGCCGCCGCCGAAGCCCTTCCAGTGCAGCCGCACCAGGCCGACGAGCTCGTAGCAGGCGGAGATCGGCACCAGGTAACAGGCGGTGCCGCCCTCCGGCCGGCGGTCCACCAGGAACGCCTCGACGTCCGGCAGGACGTCGGCCGGCATCGGGTTGGCCTTCATGACGCGCTCCCAGGTCTCCATCGGGAGCAGGGACTCCGTCGCCCCCGCGGGGCTCGGGTAGAAGGCGACCATCTGGTCGAGCGCGGAGTTGCGGAAGAAGAACGCCGTGCGGACCGGGATCTGGAGCTCCTCCCAGTCGGCCGCGCCGACGCTGAACGACGGGGCGTGGAGGTAGCGCTCCGGCACCGCGCGGTAGCGCCCGCGGGCGCCCGCGCCGTGGTCGAACAGCAGGCGGCAGGCCCGGCAGGCGCACAGCAGCGCCCGGTTCTCGAGGTTCACCACGTGGCCGTGGTCCTCGCCGGCCGGCTCGGCGCACAGCTCGCACCGCGCCACCTGCGCCTGCCGGGGCCCGCGGAAGCGGCGCAGCCCGGTGGCCGTCACGGGATCTTCTCCGGCTCCGGGCGCGGGCCGGGCCGGTGCCGCTGGATCTGCAGCAGCGGCGCCCGGTCGTCGGCCTGCTCCTCGACGTCCACCCCGGACACCTCCGGCGCGGCCTGGACGACGGCGCGCTCGATGGCGTCGGTGACGGCGGAGCGGGAGGAGGAGCAGCCGTGGCAGGTGCCCCGCAGCCGCAGCCGGACGACCCCGGCCTCGTCCACGCCGAGCAGCTCGATCCCGTCCTCGCCCAGCCCGAGGCGGGGCCGGACGCCGTCGAGCGCCTCGCGGACACGCTCGGCGGTGCTCAGCGGATGCAGGTCGTGCAGCACGAGCAGGCTTGAGACGAGGTCGTCGCCGGCGAGGCGGTGGAGCACCTCCGCCGCCTCGGCCTCGGTGACGATCTCGACGACGCGTTCCAGACCGGCGCCGTACAGCTCGACCAGGACCCGGACGAGTTCCTCGGCCTTGGCGCGCGTCGCGGGATCGCTGAGCGTGGCGAGTTCGGCGATCAGCGCCTCGACGCGGCCGCCGGCCGCCTGGACGTCATGGGCTTGCAGCATTGTGCCCGGGCCACCTTTCCTCAGTCCTCACGCCGGGGAGCCGACGGCTCCCCGGCGGCCGATCGATCACAGGGTGCTGGCGGCATGGGGGGTGTGCAGCTTGCGCAGTTCCTTGCCACCGCCGAGGTACATGTGGACCCCGCACGGCAGACAGGGGTCGAAGCTGCGCACGGCGCGCATGATGTCGATGCCCTTGAAGTTCTCCGGCGGGTTCTCCTCGAAGATCGGGGTGTTCTGCACCGCGTCCTCGTACGGCCCCGGCACGCCGTTGACGTCGCGGACGCTCGCGTTCCAGGGCGTCGGCGGGTACGGGTGGTAGTTGGCGATCCGGCCGTCCCTGATCACCATGTGGTGGGAGAGCACGCCCCGGACCGCCTCGCTGAAGCCGCAGCTGATCGCCTCGTCGGGGACCGTGAACGGCGCCCAGGTCTGGGTGCGTCCCGCGCGCACCTCGGCCAGTCCCTGCTCGGCGAAGTGCAGCGCGCACGCCGCCGCGTAGGCCTGGAAGTAGGTGCGGGCCCGGTTGCGCTCGAGCGCGTTGGACAGCAGCTCGCCGTTGCGCTCGGGGATCTTCCACTCGAACGTCTTCTCCGGCCGCGTGGCCGTGCGTGGCAGGTTGATCTGCACGCTGTGGCCGGTGGCCTTGACGTAGCCGATGTCCACCTTGCCCGACAGCGCGGTCGACCAGAGCCGGGCGATCGGGCCGCCGCCGGTGTCCAGGGCGAGCATGTCCTGCCCGTCGAACCAGCGGGGCGACATCACCCAGCTGTATTTGTCGTTGAAGTCGCGTTTCTGCGGGCGCGGGATGGTGTGCTGGTTCCACGGGTGGCGGATGTCGACCGGGTTGCCCAGCGGGTCGTGGGTGACGAACGGCTCCTGCCCCTGCCAGTCGTCGTAGTAGGAGCTGCCCAGCAGGATCCGGATGCCGAGGTTGATGTCCACCAGGTCGTTGGTGACGAGCCTGCCGTCGACGATCACACCCGGGGTGACGAACATCTCGCGCCCCCAGGCGCTCATGTTCCCGTAGGTGAAGTCGCAGTGCGCCGGATCCTGGAAGGTGCCCCAGCACCCCAGCAGCACGCGCCTGCGGCCGACCTCCTCGTAGCCGGGCAGCGCATCGTAGAAGAAGTCGAACAGGTCGTCGTGCATGGGCACCACGCGCTTCATGAACTCCACGTAGCGCATCAGCCGGCTCAGGTAGTCGGTGAACAGCTGCACCGTCGCGACCGTGCCCACCCCGCCGGGGTAGAGCGTGGAGGGGTGCACGTGCCGCCCCTCCATCAGGCAGAACATCTCCCTGGTGGTGCGGCTCACCGCCAGCGCCTCGCGGTAGAACTCCCCCTCCAGGGGGTTCAGCGAGCGCATGATGTCGGCGATGGTCCGGTAGCCGTGGTCGGCCGCGTGCGGGGCCTCGGTCCGCTCGGCCTGGGCCAGCACGCCGGGGTTGGTCTCGCGCACCATCTTCTCGCAGTAGTCGACCCCCACCAGGTTCTCCTGGTAGATGTTGTGGTCGAACATGTATTCGGCGGCCTCACCGCAGTTGAGGATCCACTCCCCCAGCGCCGGCGGCTGGACGCCGTAGGCCATGTTCTGGGCGTAGACCGAGCAGGTGGCGTGGTTGTCGCCGCAGATCCCGCAGATCCGGCTGGTGATGAAGTGCGCGTCCCGCGGGTCCTTGCCCTTCATGAAGATGCTGTAGCCGCGGAAGATCGACGAGGTGCTGTAGCACTCGGCCACCTGCCGGTTCTTGAAGTCGACCTTGCAGTAGATGCCCAGGCTCCCGACGATCCGCGTGATGGGATCCCAGGACATCTCGACCAGCTCGCGCGGCTGACCCTGCGGGCCGGGCTGCCCTGGTCTCGGTGAGGTCTTCATTTCATCTCCAGGACGCCTTGTAACCGGTGAGCAGCTCGCGGCCCTTCTTGCGCCACTTCGGCTCCTTGTCGACTGTCTTGAGGGTGATGGAGCGCAGGGTGCGGATCACACCGCCGTAGGCGCCGCTGATCGTCGAGGACACCCGGGCTCCCGGCGGCTCGTCCATGAACGGCATGAACTTGTCCGGGAATCCGGGCATCGTGCACGCGATGCAGATCCCTCCCACGTTGGGGCAGCCGCCGATGCCGTTCATCCAGCCGCGCTTGGGCACGTTGCACTTGACCACCGGCCCCCAGCAGCCGATCTTGACCAGGCACTTGGGCGAGCCGTACTCGGTGGCGAACTGCCCCTGCTCGTAGTAGCCCGCCCGGTCACAGCCCTCGTGCACGGTCTGGCCGAACAGCCACGTCGGGCGGAGCGCGTCGTCCAGCGGGATCATGGGCGCCTGGCCGGACACCTGGTAGAGCAGGTAGAGGATCGTCTCCGACAGGTTGTCCGGCTGGATCGGGCAGCCCGGGACGTTGACGATCGGCAGCCCGGCCTTCGACCTCCAGTCCCAACCCAGGTAGTCGGCGACGCCCATGGCCCCGGTGGGGTTGCCGGCCATCGCGTGGATCCCGCCGTAGGTCGCGCAGGTGCCGGCCGCCAGCACCGCCGTCGCCTTGGGCGCCAGCCGGTCCAGCCACTCGCTGGTGGTCATGGGCTGACCGGTCTCCGGGTTGTTGCCGAACCCGCACCAGTAACCCTCCTGCTTGATCGACTCGTTCGGGATCGAGCCCTCCACCACCAGCACGAAGGGGTCGAGCTCCCCCCGGTCGGCCTTGAAGAACCACTCGATGAACACGTCCGCGCCCTGCATCGGACCGGACTCGAAGTCGATCAGCGGCCAGTGCACCGCGACCCTGGGCAGCCCGGGGAGCGCGCCCAGCACGATCTCCTCGATGCTCGGCTGCATCGCCGCGGTGAGCGCGACGGAGTCGCCGTCACAGCTCAGCCCGGCGTTGATCCAGAGAATGTGGACGACCGGCTCTTCCTGCTCCCGCGGCCTGCCGCCCGCTGATTCCGTCGGCGCTGTCATCCCGCCTCCCCACTCCTCGTCGATGGCGATAGGTCGTTCTCGGTGCGGGGGGCCTGTGCGGTACGGGTCATGACGCGTCCCTTCTGCCGGGATCGCCGGCGGCGGCGGATCGGCCGGTGCGGCGGGCCTATGAGTCGGGGGCCGCCCCCAGCGCGTGCTGGGTGAGCTCCCACAGCACGTGGTAGACCGTCGTCTGGGCCTCCTGGATGCGGTGCACCGACGACGAGGGGACCGCGAACAGGTAGTCGAGCAGGTCGAGCTCGGCCAGCCGGCCCCCCTGTTCCCCGGTCAGGCCGATGGTGAGCATGCCCCTGCGCGTGGCCTCCTCGAACGCCTGGACGACGTTGGCGGAGCCGCCGCTCGTCGACAGGCCGACGGCGATGTCACCGTGCCGCCCCAGCGCCGCCAGCTGGCGCGCGAAGACGACGTCGAACCCCACGTCGTTGGAGAGGGCGGTGACCACGGCGACGTCGCTGGTCAGGGAGAGGGCGGGCAGGGACAGGCCGTAGGGCGGGTGGAGGAAGGCGGTGGCCATCTCCTGGGCGTCGGTGCTGCTGCCGCCGTTGCCGAAGGCGAACAGCCGCCCGCCGGAGGCGAAGCGGAGTGCCATCTCCTCGGCGCACTCCATGAGGGCGTCGGCCGACGCCTCGGCCACCTGCCAGCGCAGCCGTACGATCTCGGCCGCCTTCTCCTCGGTGGACCGGCACGCCTGCGCCAGCACCGACTCGACGTCGGCCCGGCTCTCGTAGAGGAAGGGGTACAGGTCCCGCACTCCCTCGGCCCGCGGCTCCTCAAGCGTGCTCATCGCCGTCTCCTTTCGCGATCACGGCGATGGCCTCCTTGGCGTGCACGAGGACGGTGTCGCCCACCGCCGCGTCGACCAGCGCCACGCTCACCTCCTCGGTGACAGCGCCGGTGCGGGCCACCGCCAGGTCGGGGTCCATCAGCCGGACCACCGTCATCGGCACGGCCTCGTCGGAGCAGGTGAGGCACGCGCCGGCCGGACAGTCAGCGGGGCCGGTCATGAGGTCGCCCCGCTGCGCGCCCCGCCGGCGGGCGGGCCGGACTGCTCGAAGAACACGTGGACCAGCTCCCACAGCACGTGGTAGGCGGTGACGTGGATCTCCTTGACCACGGCGGGGTCGTCCGAGGCGACGGTCAGGACGTGGTCGGCCGCCGGGCTCCGCCCGATGGGGCCTCCGTCGCCGCCGGTCAGGGCGAGGGTGAACAGGCCCAGCGTCTTGGCCATCTCCAGGCCGCGCAGGACGTTCGCGCACCGGCCGTCGCGGGAGACGCCCAGCGCCATGTCGGCCGGGTCCGCCCAGCGGTGCACCTGGTGGGCGAAGGCCTCGGCCAGTCCCTCACGGCTGCTCACCCCGCTGACCGTGGCGGCGTCGTTGCTCAGCGCCACGGCGGGCAGGGCCCTCTTGCCCACGATGACCGGGTGCATGAACTCGACCGCGATGTGGGCCGCGTCCGTGCCGCCGCCGCCGTTGCCGAAGACGATCAGCTTCCCGCCCCGGTGGAAGCGGGCCGCCATGTCCTGGCAGGCCCGCGCGATGCGCGCGGAGTCCTCGGCGAGGGCGAGTCCGGCGCGCTCGCGCCGGGCGAAGGCCTCACCGACGGCTAGTTGCATGGTCGATGTCACTGACATGTAGACGCTCCGTTATTTACGGTAGTCGTCAGATTACGGTGAGTGTTCGCGGACTCGACACCTTCACCGCTACAAACCGGAGTAAAGGTCTGATCATGGGCGCAACCTTCTCTCCGGGACCGCGCGCGTCCGCCGCCACCGGCCCTGGGGAGGCCGGGAAGATGGCCGGATGAGCACCGGAGGGACCCGGGCCGCGTCCCGGACGCGGATCAGGATCCGGGTCGAGGGGATCGTGCAGGGGGTGGGGTTCCGCCCCCACGTCCACTCCCTGGCCCGGCGGCTGGCGCTGTCGGGGTGGGTGGGCAACGACGGCGAGGGCGTGTTCATCGAGGCGGAGGGGACGCGCGAGAACGTGGCGCGCTTCCAGGAGGATCTGCGGGGCCATCCTCCGCCGCTGGCGGTGATCCACCGCGTGACCGTCACCGCCATACCCGCGCGCGGCGACCGCGGCTTCCGCATCGCCGCCAGCCGGGCGGGGAGCGGGAGGACGACGCTGATCTCCCCCGACGTCGCGACGTGCGCCGATTGCCTGGCCGAGCTGTTCGACCCGGCCGACCGCCGCCACCGCCACCCCTTCATCAACTGCACCAACTGCGGGCCGAGGTTCACCATCGTCCGGGACGTCCCCTACGACCGGCCGGCCACGACGATGGCCGGGTTCGCCATGTGCGCCGAGTGCACGGCCGAATACCTCGATCCGCACGACCGCAGGTTCCACGCCCAGCCGATCTGCTGTCCGGCCTGCGGCCCGGCGCTGCGGCTGCTCGGCGCGGACGGCCACCCCGTCGCCGTCGCCGGTGGCAGCGGCGGCCGTGGCGACGGCGACGGCGACGGCGATCCGGTCGGGCTCGCGGCCGAGCTGGTGCGCTCCGGCGGCGTCCTGGCCGTCAAGGGCCTCGGCGGCTACCACCTGGCGGCCGACGCCACCGACGAGGACGCGGTGCGGGCCCTGCGCTCGCGCAAGCACCGCGAGGACAGGCCGTTCGCCGTCATGGTCGCCGACCTCGACGCCGCACGCGCGCTGTGCGAGCTGGACGGCGACGCCGAGCGGCTGCTCGCCGGCCCCCGCCGGCCGATCGTGCTGCTGCCCCGGCGCCCCGGCGCCCCGGTGGCCGGGGCCGTGGCGCCGGGCGAGCGCCGGCTCGGCCTCATGCTGCCCTACACGCCCGTGCACCACCTGCTCGCCCGGGAGGTCGGCCGGCCGTACGTCCTGACCAGCGGCAACCTCTCCGACGAGCCCATCGCCCACCGGGACCCCGAGGCGCTCATCCGGCTCGCCGGCGTCGCCGACCGCTTCCTCACCCATGACCGCCCGATCCACGTCCGCGCCGACGACTCGGTGGTCCTCGCGGCCGGAGGGCGCGCGATCCCGCTGCGGAGGTCACGGGGCTACGCCCCCGAGCCCCTGCGGCTGCCGTGCCCCGTACGGCGGGCGGTGCTGGCGTGCGGGGCGGAGCTGAAGAACACCTTCTGCCTCGCCGAGGGCGAGCGCGCCTTCGTCTCCCACCACATCGGCGACCTGGAGAACTACGAGACGCTCCGCTCGTTCACGGAGGGGATCGACCACTTCCGGCGGCTGTTCGGCATCACGCCGCTGGTCGTCGCGCACGACCTCCACCCGGAGTATCTGTCCACCAAATACGCCCACGACGTGGACGGGGCCGACCTGGTGGGGGTCCAGCACCACCACGCGCACATCGCCTCCTGCCTGGCCGACAACCAGGAGACCGGGCCCGTCATCGGCGTGGCCTTCGACGGCCTCGGCTACGGCACCGACGGCACCCTGTGGGGCGGCGAGCTCCTGGTGGCCGACCTCACCGGCTTCACCCGGGCCGGCCGCCTGACGCCGGTGCCGCTGCCCGGCGGCACGGCGGCGATCAGGCAGCCCTGGCGGATGGCTGCCGCGCACCTGGACGACGCCTACGACGGCGCGCCGCCCGACGGTCTGGCGGTGAGCTCCCGCCACCGGGGCTGGCAGGAGGTGGTGGCGCTGGCCAGGTCCGGGGTGAACTCCCCGCTGACCTCCAGCGCCGGGCGGCTGTTCGACGCCGTCGCGGCGATCCTCGGGCTCCGCGACACCGTCACCTACGAGGGACAGGCCGCGATCGCGCTGGAGCAGCGGGCCGATCCCGGCGAGGAGTCCGCCTACCCGGTCCGGCTCCGCGCCGACGGTGGGCTGCTGACGATCCGGACCGGCGACCTCGTCCGGGCCGTCGTCGAGGACCTGCGCGCCGGGACCGGCCCGGCGGCCGTCTCCGCCCGCTTCCACAACGGGCTCGCCGAGGCCGCCGCGGCGAGCTGCGCCCGGCTCCGTTCCGGCACCGGCATCGGGACGGTCGCCCTGTCCGGCGGCGTCTTCCAGAACCGGTTACTGCTCGGCAGGCTCGTCCAGGCGCTCCGGCTGCGCGGCTTCCGGGTGCTGACCCACCGGCGCGTCCCTCCCAACGACGGGGGTCTCAGCCTCGGCCAGGCCGCCGTGGCCGCCGCGCGCGACCTCCGCTGAGGACGGTGCTCCGGCCGGACGGCCGTCCCGGGACCCGCCGGTCTTCCCGGGAGGCTCCCCGGCCGGACGGCCGCCCCCCGCCCCCGGCCGGGCGGCGGCCCGCAGCGCCGGCCACGTCAGCAGGGCCAGCGCCCCGGCGAGCACGGACACCGCCAGCATCGCGCCCGGCAGCCCCGCGGCCTGGGCCCAGTGGCCCACGTATACCGGCCCCGCGAGGAAGCCCAGGTAGGCCACGGTGCTCACGACCGACGTGGCGGCCCCCCGCGCGGAGTCCCGGATACCGGCGGAGGCCACACTGAGCAGGGTCGGGAACAGCACGGCGGTGCCGGCGGCGGCCAGGGCGAGGCCGAGCAGCGCCGCCGGGACGGACGCGGAGACGGCCAGCACGGCCGTCCCCGCCGCCGCCGTGACCGCGCCGAGGATCAGGACGGTCATGGCGTGGCCGGATGGCAGGGCGCCGGCGGCGAACCGGGTGGCGGCGACGACGGCGGCGAAGACCGCGGGTCCCGCGGCGGCGAGCACGGGGTCGGCGCGCAGCATGTCCGCCAGGTAGACCGCGCTCCAGCTCTGGTGGGCGTTCTCCACGGCGAAGGCGAGCGCGCCCAGCGTGCCGGCGACCAGCAGGAGCGGCAGATACGCCCGCAGCGCCGGTCCGCCGCGGGCGGCGGACCCCGGCGGCGGGCCGTACCCGCCGGAAACGGCGGACTCGGGCCGCTGACCGTCGGAGGCGCCGGACACCGTCCGCCGACCACGATCGTCGGAGGCGCCGGACCCCGGCGGCGGGCCGTACCGGCCGGGGACACCGGAGCGGTCGCGGGCGACGGCGGCGATGACCGGGCCCGCCCCCATGGCGGCGGCCGTGACCAGTGCGAACGGCACCACCACGGGCGCCGCGACGCCGCCGAGCAGGCCGGTGGCGAGGCTGGCCACGACCACGGCGGTGGAGAAGAGGCCGTGCGCCCGGGTGATGACCGGCCGGCCGGCGGCGCTCTCGGCGGAACCGGCGGCCGCGTTGACGGCCACGTCCGCGGCGCCCGACACCGCGCCGAGCACCGCCAGCCCGGCGGACAGGCTCGGCAGGTCCCTCGCGGTGACGGCCACCGCGACGCCGGCGGCGCCGAGCAGGACGAGCAGGAGCGCGGTCAGCCGGTGCCCCCACCGGTCGACGGCCCGTCCGGCGGTCAGCATCGCCGGCAGCGCCCCGGCGCCGACGTACAGCAGCGCCGTGCCCAGCTCCCCGTCGGTGAGCCCGGCCTGGTCCCGGATCGCGGGGACGGACGCCCCCCACACCCCCCAGAAGGCTCCGAAGACGGCGAACCCGCAGTAGGCCGCCCTGACCCGCGCTCCGGTCGCTTGGAGAGACATGTGTGTAACGATACACACGTTAAGGTGAGGGATGACAAGAGCTGCATCGCGCCGGCGGCCGACGATGGCGGAGGTGGCCCGGGCGGCAGAGGTGTCGGTGATGACCGTCTCCTACACCTACGCCCGGCCGGAGCGGGTCTCGGAGCAGACCCGCGCCAGGGTCCGCGAGGCCGCCGAGCGGCTGGGCTACCCCGGCCCCCACCCGGGTGCGCGCTCGCTCCGGCGCGGCCGCGCGGGCAGCCTCGGGGTGATCCTCGGTGAGCACCTGACCTACGCCTTCGAGGATCCGCAGGCCGCCCGCTTCCTGGCGGGGGTCGCCGAGGTGTGCGCCGGCCACGGTCTGGGGCTCACGATCGTGCCCGTCACCGGCGCTCCGGGCGACGTCGACCGGGTGGCCGAGGCGGCCGTGGACGGCTTCGTGGTGTGGACCACCTCCGACGACGACCCGGTGGTGGACGCGGTCGCCGCCACAGGTCTCCCCGCCGTCGTGCACGGCGGCCCGCGCCGCGACGACCTGTCGTTCGTGGCCGTCGACGACCGGGCCGCGGCCCGCGCGGTGGCCGCGGCGGCCTTCGCCGGCGCCCGCCGGCCGATGGTGCTCAGCTTCCCCCTCGACCGCGCGCGGGCCGCCGGCGTGCACCGGGAGCTGGATCCGGCCAGGGCGAGCTTCCGGGTGACCCGCCAGCGCCTGCGGGGGTTCCGCGACGCGTGGGTGGAGACCGGCGGCCCGTGGTCGCAGGTGCGCGTGGCCGTCTGCTCCAGGAACAGCGCCCGGGAGGCCGAACGGCTCGCCGCCGGCCTGCTGGCCGGCCCGGACGTCCCGGACGCCGTCGCGGCGATGAGCGACGAGCTCGCGCTGGGCCTGCTGCGGGCGGCCGGCCGCATGGGCCTTTCCGTGCCCGGCGACCTCGCCGTCACCGGCTGGGACGACACCGACGCGGCCGCCGCCGCCGGCCTGACGACCGTCGCGCAGTCCCTGCGCGACCAGGGTGCCCGCTGCGCCCGGCTGGTCCTCGACGAGGAGAGCGGCGGCGGGCCGGTCGAATGGAGGGTGGTCCCGCGCGGCTCCACCCGGCGGCCGTGATCCCCGGCGCGCGCGACGCCGGCCAGGCGCGGGCCGACACCGCCCTCGGGTCCGCTCCCCTGACGGAGGAGACGCTCGCGGGCGTGCGGGAGGTCCACGACGAGCTCCTGCGGCCCCTGGTCCACCACCGCTGGTAGAAGACCCCGGACGCGGGCCGCACGGACCGCGCGGGCCCTCATCCCGCTCGGCGGTGGACGTGTGCCACCGATCCAGCGGATCCTGGACAAACATCGCTCATAGCAAGAAACTGGCCCCCGCCCCGGAGGCGGGGCGGCACGGCGACATCCCCACAGGCCCGACCGAAGGAGAAGAACCTTGACGGCAGCCCGTTCCCGGATCCGGCGCTTCCACCCAGCGCCACGGAGCGACGCCCGGGGAGGCCGTCTCCCCCGGGCAGGAGGGGCCGCGCCGTCCGGGGCCCTGCCGCCGTCCGCCGGGCCGCTCGCCGTACCCGGCCCGGAGACCGTCGCGGCCGGGGAGGTCCGGGCATGACGTCGCTGCTGGCCATCAGCGACCTGCACATCGGCTACCAGGAGAACCGGCGCATCGTCGAGGAGCTGCGGCCCGTCTCCGCCTCCGACTGGCTGCTGGTGGCCGGAGACGTCTCCGAGAAGGTCTCCGACGTCGAGTGGGCGCTGGGCCTGCTCAGCGAGCGCTTCGCCAAGGTGGTGTGGGTCCCGGGCAACCACGAGCTGTGGACCCACCCCTCCGACCCGGTCCAGCTGCGCGGCGAGGAACGCTACCGGCACCTGGTGAAGATCTGCGGCGACCTCGGGGTGACGACCCCCGAGGACCCCTACCCGGTCTGGGACGGGCCGGGCGGGCCGGTCACCGTCGCCCCGCTGTTCGTGCTGTACGACTACACCTTCCGCGTGCCGGGCGTCGCGACGGCGGAGGAGGCGCTCGCCCTCGCCTACGACAAGGGCGTGGTCTGCACCGACGAGGTCTTCCTGCACCCCGACCCCCACCCCTCCCGCCCGGCCTGGTGCTCGGCCAGGGTCGCCGAGACCGAGCGCCGCCTGGCGGCCTGCCCCCCGGACATGCCGACCGTGCTCGTCAACCACTATCCGCTGGTCCGCGAGCCGACTCTGGTCATGCACCACCAGGAGTTCGCGATCTGGTGCGGCACCGAGCAGACCGCCGACTGGCACGTGCGCTTCAACGCCCGGGCGGTCGTCTACGGACACCTGCACATCCCCCGCACCACCTGGCACGACGGCGTGCGCTTCGAGGAGGTCTCACTGGGCTACCCCCGCGAGTGGCGGCCCCGCTCCACCCCGCCCGGCCGACCGCGCGTGATCCTGCCCGCCCCGCAGGCCGTTGCGTGATCGAGAGGATCCTGCCGTCCTGGGTCGCCTGCGCGGACGCCTTCCGGGACCCGCCCGGCGCGGCGCTGTTCCCCGAGGAGGAGGCCGTCGTCGCCGGGGCGGTGGACAAGAGGCGGCGCGAGTTCACCACCGCCCGTCACTGCGCCCGCCAGGCCCTGTCCCGGCTCGGACTGCCGCCGGCGCCGATCCCGGCCGACGGGGACGGCGCCCCGATGTGGCCCGACGGGGTGGCGGGCGCCATCACCCACTGCGCCGGATACCGGGCGGCGGCCGTCTCCCTGAAGGCCGTCGCCGTCGGCATCGACGCCGAGCCCCACGGGCCGCTGCCCCCGGGGGTCCTGCAGGCCATCGCCCTCGACCGGGAGCGGGACGCGCTGGAACGGCTCGGCGGCCCGGTCCACTGGGACCGGCTGCTGTTCAGCGCCAAGGAGAGCGTCTACAAGGCGTGGTTCCCGCTGGCCCGGCGCTGGCTCGACTTCGAGGAGGCCCTGGTCGCCTTCGAGCCCTCCGGCACCTTCACCGCCCGCCTCCTCGTCCCCGGGCCGCTGGTCGCGGGCCGGCGGCTGACCGGCTTCACCGGACGCTGGCTCGTCGCCGACGGCCTGGCCGTCACCGCCGTCACCCTGCCGGCCGGGTGACGGCGGCGGCCGGGCGGTGGAGGCCCGGTGACGGCGGCCGGGCGAGGACGGCCGGGCGGCGGCGGGGGTCAGGGCTGGAACCGGTAGCCCATCCCCGGTTCGGTGAGCAGGTGGACCGGGCGCGCGGGGTCGGGTTCGAGCTTGCGGCGGAGCTGGGCCATGTACTGGCGCAGGTAGTTGGTCTCCGTGGTGTGCCTGCTGTCCCACACCTGGGTGAGCATCTGCCGCTGGCTGATCAGTTTGCCCGGGTTACGCAGCAGGAGTTCGAGCATGCGCCACTCGGTGGGGGTCAGCCGCACTCCCCCGGAGATCGTCTTGTTGGCCAGGTCCACCGTGTGGCCGCCGATCCGGACCTGGGCGGGCTCGGCGTCCTGGACGGCGGTGCGACGGGTCACCGCCCGCATGCGGGCCAGCAGCTCCTCGATGTTGAACGGCTTGGTGACGTAGTCGTCGGCGCCCGCGTCCAGGGCCTCGATCTTGTCCTGGTTCCCGGCCCGCCCGGAGAGCACGATGATCGGCACGGCGGTCCAGCCGCGCAGCCCGTGGATGACGTCCACGCCGTCGATGTCGGGCAGCCCGAGGTCGAGAACGATCAGGTCGGGGTGCCAGTCGGCGGCCTGCCGCAGGGCCGAGCCCCCGTCCGGGGCCAGCGCCACCTCGAAGTGCCGGGCGAGGAGGTTGATCCGCATGGCCCGCAGGATCTGCGGTTCGTCGTCGACGACGAGGACGCGCGTCATGCGCGCGCCCGCGAGGGGACGGACAGCGTAAGGATCATGGTGAGACCTCCCCCTGGCGTTTCCTCCGGAACAAGCATCCCGCCCATCGCCTCCGCCAGCCCCCGGGACAGGGCCAGCCCCAGCCCGACGCCCGTGTGGTTGTCCCGGTCGCCCAGCCGCTGGAACGGCATGAAGACGCGGTCGTGCGCCTCGGGCGGGATGCCGGGGCCGCGGTCGACGATCCGGATCTCGACGTGGTCGCCGTGCCGGCTGGCGGTGATGAGCACCTTCCTGCCCGCCGGACTGTAGCGCACGGCGTTGGACATGACGTTGACCAGGATCCGCTCCAGCAGCGCGGGGTCGGCGAGGATCTCGGGCAGGTCCACGGAGATGTCGCCCTCGACGCGGTCGCGGAGCGGGCCGAGGTCGTCGATCGAGCGCGGGATGACCTCTTCGAGCGCGACCGGCTGCAGGGTCAGGCCGAGCACGCCCGCCTGCAGGCGGCTCATGTCGAGCAGGTTGGCGACCAGCCGGTCGAGTTTGACCAGGGACTCCTCGGCGGTGGCCAGCAGTTCCTCGCGGTCCTCCGCGCTCCACTCGATCTCGGTGCCGCGCAGGCTCCCGACGGCGAGCCTGGCCGAGGCGAGCGGGCTGCGCAGGTCGTGGCTGACCGCGGCGAGCAGGGCGGTGCGCATCTTGTCGGCCTCGGCCAGCGGCCCGGCCAGGTCCGCCTCCCGGCGCAGGCGCTCCTGGCGCAGCGCCACCGCCGCCTCCGCGGCGAACGCCTCCAGCACCCGCCGGTCGGCGGCGTCGAGCAGCCGGCCGCGCGCGGCGAGCACCAGGTCCCCGTCGATCGCCACGTCGGTGTCGGCGTCCCCCGGGCAGCCACAGGGCGGGCCGCCCGACGTCGCCACGATCCGCCACGCCCCCGGCGCGGACTGGTCGTCCGGGGCGGGCTCGCCGGCGCGTTCCAGCAGCGTCACCGAGGTCAGGGCGAAGGTCTCGCGCAGCCGCGCCAGCAGGGACGGCAGCGCCGCCTCGCCGCGCAGCACGTGGCCCGCCAGGGTCGACAGCACCTCGGCGTCCGCCCGCGCCCGCGCCGCCTCCCGCGTGCGCCGGGCCGCCAGGTCCACGACCGCGCTCACCATGGCGGCCACCAGGACGTAGACGCTCAGCGCGAGCAGATTGTGCGGGTCGGAGACGGTGAACCTGCCGAAGGGCGGCGTGAAGTGGTAGTTGAGCAGGAGGAAACCGGCCACGGCGGCGGTGAGGGCCGGCCACATGCCGCCCACCAGCGCGACGCCGACGACCATGAGCAGGAACAGCAGGATCGCGCCGGGCAGCGTCAGGTCGGCCCTGAAGGGGAGCAGCGCGGCGGTGAACGCCGGGATGCCCAGCAGTGCCATGGCCCAGCCGGCGAGTCTGCGGGTGCGGGTGAGCGCGGCCCGCGGCCGGACGGCCCGCCCGCCCCTGCCCACCTCGGCATGGGTGATCATGTGGACGTCGATGGAGCCGGACAGCGCGGTGGCGGTCACCCCGACGCCCCGGGAGAACAGCTGGGCGAACCGGCCCCTGCGGGAGGCGCCGAGCACCAGCTGCGTGGCGTTCACGCCGCCGGCGAAGTCGAGGAGCGCGCGTGGCACGTTCTCCCCCACCACCTGGTGGTAGGTGCCGCCCAGGCTCTCCACCAGCGCCCGCTGGCGCGCCAGGTGCGCCGGGTCGCCCCCGCCCAGCCCGTCGGAGAGGGTGACGTGCACCGCCAACAGGTCGGCTCCCTTGGTCCTGGCCGCGATGCGGGCGGCCCGCCGTACCAGCGTGTCGCCTTCGGGGCCGCCGGTCAGCGCGACCACGACGCGCTCGCGGGCCTCCCAGGTCCCGGCGATGCCGTGGTCGGCGCGGTACTGGTCGAGCTGGTCGTCGACCTTGCCCGCGAGCCAGAGCAGGGCCAGCTCGCGCAGGGCGGTCAGGTTGCCCACCCGGAAGTAGTTGGACAGCGCCGCGTCGATCTTCTCCGGGGCGTAGATGTTGCCGTGGGCCATCCGGCGGCGCAGCCCGTCGGGCGGCATGTCCACCAGCTGCACCGCGTCGGCCCGCCGCACCACCTCGTCGGGCACGGTCTCGCGCTGCGGCACCTCGGTGATCTGCTGGACGACGTCGTTGAGCGAGTCGAGGTGCTGGATGTTGACGGTGGAGATGACGTCGATGCCGGCGTCGAGGATCTCCTCGACGTCCTGCCAGCGCTTGGCGTTCTTCGAGCCCGGCACGTTGGTGTGCGCCAGCTCGTCGATCAGCGCCACCTTCGGCGCGCGCGCGACGACCGCCTCGACATCGAGCTCGGTGAAGGTCGTCCCCCGGTAGGGCACGGTCCTGCGGGGGACGACCTCGATGCCCTCGATCAGCTCGGCGGTGCGGGGGCGGCCGTGGGTCTCGACGAGGCCCACGACCACGTCGGTGCCCCGCGACAGCCTCCGGTGCCCCTCATCGAGCATCGCGAAGGTCTTGCCGACGCCGGGGGCCGCGCCCAGATAGACGCGCAGCCGACCGCGTGCCCTGTTCATCGGCCGCCTCTCCTCACCGCTCGCCCCGCGGGCCGCCCGCCCCCGGCGGACGGTCCCCTGCTCCGATCATCCCCTGTCCGGGGCCGGGGTGAGCAGCCGGACCACCCCGGCGACCGGGTCAGGTCGCGGGCAAGGCGGTGGCGGGCACGACATCGAACGGACACGGCCCACCACATACCCCGATGGCTACGTCGCCGCGGTGAGACGTCGCGAGGCCGTCAGGCGGACCACGGTCATCGTCAGCACCACAGTCAGCGCCGAGGTCGCGGCCAGCAGCGCCAAGCCGAACCCGTAGGAGCCGAGTTCGCCGTAGAGGAAGCCCATCAGCAGCGGCGGCACGAACCCGCCCAGCCCTCCTGCGGCGCCGACCAGCCCGGTGACCGCGCCGACCCGGTCGGCCGGCGCGGCCTGCGCGACGAGCGCGAAGGTGGCGCCGCTGCCCGCGCCCAGCGCGGCGGCCATGGTCAGGAAGGCGATCGTGCCCACCGGCATCAGACCGGGTGTGAGGGCCTGGACCGCCGCCGCGATCGCGACCACGGCGAACACGCCGGCCAGGACCGGGATCGGGCCGATCCGGTCGGACAGCCAGCCGCCGATCGGCCGCATCACGACCGCGAGGACCACGAATCCGGCCATGCGGTCGGCGGCGTCGGCCTGCTCCAGCCCGTAGCCGGTCTGCAGGTAGGCGGGCAGGTAGACGGAGAAGGCGACGTAGCCGCCGAACGCCACGGCGTACAGGACGCAGGCCTGCCAGGTGATCGCTAGCTTGGCCGTGGCCGCGAGCCGTCCTGACAGCGGTTGCGCCGAGACGGTGCGGCCCGGCGCGTCGCGCATGACCAGCCAGGCGACGACGGCGTAGACGGCCAGCGCGATCGCGGTGATGAGGAAGGGGGTGGCCGAGCCGCCGGCCTTGACGAGCTTGACCGTGGTCAGGGCGCTGATCGCGGTGCCGCCCATGCCGGCGCCGAAGATGCCGATGGCCAGGCCACGGCGGTGCGGCGGGAACCAGGCGTTGACGAACGGCACGCCCACCGCGAACACCGTTCCGGCGATGCCCAGGAAGAAGCCGCCGACCAGCAGCATCGGCAGCGAGCTCTGCCCGGCCACACCGATGAACACGACGGGCACGATGCTGGCGGCCGAGATCAGCGGGAACATCAACCGGCCGCCGAAGCGGTCGGTGAGCGCGCCGACCGGGATACGGCCCAGCGAGCCGACGATCACCGGGACGGCGACCAGCAGGGCCTGCTGGGCGGACGACAGGCCGAGCAGGTCCTTGAACCGCGGCCCCAGCGGGCTGAGCAGCGCCCAGGCCCAGAAGTTCAGTGCGAATCCGAGGGTCGCCAGGCCGAGCATGAGCGCGGGTCTGCCGCCGACGGCGGCCGGGTCCTTCTTGTCGGTCATCGTCATCTTCCCTCATTGCTGTCATCACGCACCAGCGCGTGCTGTCTGTTACATCCCGGCCCAGGGGTCCGGTGCGGGGTGCCGATCAAGGCCCTCGGTGAGGTGCCGGTCATGCGGGTGCCCCCAGCAGGATGCGGTGCACGACGTCGGCGGCCGAGTGGTCCTCGGGCAGCCCGTCGAGAAAGGCGGCGTCCTGGCCCAGGGTGAGCAGGGCGGGCTCACGGTAGCCGTCGCCGCGGTGCTGGCCCAGGCCGATGGCGGCGGTCAGACCGTTGCACAGGCATTGGCGGCCCGCGGCCTCCTCGGCGGGCCTGCCCTTGCGCACGTAGGTGTCGACGGGTTCGGCGGGGCAGCGGTAGCCGACCGCGCCGTCGGGCTTGACGTACGGGGTGCGCAGGTAGCCCAGGTCGCACAGCCGGGGCCGCCGCTCGTGGACCCCGGGCTCGGACAGGGTCCCGGGCACCTGCGCGACCTTGAACGGGAAGCCGGTCGGCGAGGCGCGCGGGTCGTTGCGGACCTCCAGGGTTCCGGCGGCGGCCTCGCGCAGCAGGCGGCGCCTGAGCCCGTCGTCGAGTCCCGATTCGCGGCACAGCGCGAACGCCGAGCCGACCTGGATGCCGGTGGCCCCCGCGGCCAGCGCCCGGGCCAGCCCGTCGGGTGTGCCGTAGCCGCCGGCCAGCCAGAACGGCAGCCCGAGCGCCGCGACCTTGCCGGTGTCGACCTCGTCGCGCGGGCCGTACAGAGGTTCGCCGGCCGCGTCCAGTTGCAGGCGGCCGCGCGGCGGCGCGCTGTGCCCACCGGCCACCGGCGTCTCCAGGACGAACCCGTCGGGCCGCGCCTGCGGGGAGCGGGCCAGGTAGGTGGCCAGCACGTGAGAGGAGACGATCGCCAGCAGCTTCGGCCGCCGCAGCGGCTCGGCCGGGCGGGGCGACAGCGCGACCGGGTCGAGGCCGATCGTGTACCGCGTGTCGTCGGCGCCGGCCACGGCGACCGTGATCTCGGCCGGGCGGTGCGCGGCGAACTCGTCGAGCAGGTGCGGGATCTCCGCCGGAATGCCGGCGCCCATCAGCACGTAGTCGACACCGGCCAGCATCGCCCCGTAGACGGCGGCCGGCGTGGTCAGCTGGATCTTCTCCAGGTAGTTGACGCCGATCAGGCCGTCGTGCCCCTGCCGGGCGAGGAAGACCTCGGCGAAGTTGGCGACCACGATCAGCTCGTCGCGGGCGCGATTGGGCCGCAGCCCGAGCCGGGGCACCGGCCGGTACGGCTGCCCGGGCTCCGTCCCGCCGGGCACGAAGTAGCGGCCCAGCACCCGCTCGGCGATCGCGGGCACCGGGAAGCAGGCCAGCGCCCGGCGCAGGTGCCCCCCGGGATCGCCGAGCTGCAGCCGGCGGGCCAGGGTGACGTCCAGCGCGGTGCCCGACACCACGCCGAGCTGCCCGGTCCGGGCGACGGCGCGCGCCAGCCGCCACCCGGACACCGCGACGCCCATGCCACCCTGGATCAGGACGGGGAGCGCGGCCTCAGACACGACGCGCCCGCATCGTACGCGCCCAGGTCAGCAGGTCGGTGTCCATCTCCCTGGCCACGTCGCGGGTGGCGAGGATGTGCACGACGTCGTCCTCCGGCAGCGTCTCCACCATGATCGACAGGCCGTCGCAGTCGCTCACGTGCGGCAGGATCTCGCGCACCAGCTCGATTCCCCGCGCGGCCTGGTCCTCGCCGACCTCCTCCAGGTCGTTGAGCATCGCCAGCTCCGCCAGTTCGGCGAGCTCGCGGATGTTGCGGATCGTGTCGTCGTGGTCGCTGAGCAGCTTGTCCACGTGATCTCCGCCGAAGATGGGCAGCAGGCCCGGGTACATGGCTTCTTCCTCGTAGCGGAAGTGCGGCCCGATGGCCGCCGACAGTGTCTCCACCAGCTTCCTGACCCGTGCCGAGTCGCCGCTCTTGAAGGCGTCGATCAGCGTGAGCAGCAGATCCCTGACCTCGCGATGCTCGGCGTGGAACGCTTCGGTGAAGTGGTCGGCGATGGACAGCACGCAGTCCTCCAGCTGTGGGATGGGCGCTCGCGCGGTGACGGGAGTGCCGGTCCGCATGGGTCCGCCGTCCGGCGGCACCGCCGCCACCTGGACAACGCTCATTGCTCGCTCCTTGCCGTGAAACGCTGGATGCCGGTCATCGGCGCACGCCGAGCGGGGCGCGTCGCCGGTAGACGACGTAGGGCCGCCACAGGTACGCGAGCGGCGCCGACCACACGTGGACGAGCCTGGTGAACGGCCAGATCGCGGTGAGCACCCATGCCGACAGCGCGTGCAGCTGGAAGATCAGCGGCACGTCCGCCATCAGGCCGGGGTCGGGGCGGAAGGTCAGGACGCCGCGGAACCAGACGGCGATGGTGGCGCGGTAGTCGTAGCCGCCGCCGAGCAGGTTCTTGCCCACGGTCGCGGTCATGCCGAGCAGGATCACCGCCGCCAGCACGGTGAACAGGACCTTGTCCGCGCGGGTCGTGGTGCGGCGCACCCGCGGGCTGGTGAAGCGGCGGGCCAGCAGCAGCCCCAGTCCCGCGACCACCATGACCCCGGCCACGGTTCCGGCGCTCACCGACACCAGGTGGTAGAGGTGCTCGTCGACGCCGACCGCCTCGGTCAGGCTCTTCGGGACGAGCAGGCCGAGCACGTGACCGCCGATGGCGGCGAACGCGCCGAGGTGGAACAGCGGGGAGCCGAGCCGCAGCAGCCGGCTCTCCAGCACCTGCGTGGTACGCGTCGTCCAGCCGAACTGGTCGACGCGCCAGCGCCAGACGTGACCGACAACGAAGATCGTCAAAGCGATGTAGGGCACGACCACCCAGAGCGCGACGCTCACGGCCGCACCTCCAATCCGTTCAGGGGCGGGCCGAACGGGGCCAGCCCCACCTCCTCGGCGGGCGGTCCCGCCAGTGCGAGATCGGCCACCGCGGCCCGCTCGGCCTCCGACAGGCCGGGCAGCTCGGCGCAGAGCGCGTCGAGGACCCGCGCGTACGGCGAGCCGCCCTCGTGCAGCGCGGTGCGGATCAGCTCCAGGCCCTTGCGGTGCTGGCGCAGCGCCGCCTCGCCGGCTGCGGGCCCGGCCAGGGCGGCGAACTCGCAGACCACGGGGAGGAAGTCGGGCAGCTCACCTTCCGGCGGGGTGAGCCCGGCCACCCGGTAGCGCTGCTTGATCGTCAGCAGGGCCATGCCGCGGCGGCGGGTGTCGCCGTGCAGGTAGTAGGTGAGGTAGAGGCTGGACTTGCGGCGCAGGTCGAACGTCTCGACGTAGGCGCGCGCCAGCGCCATCGGCTCGGTGGCGCGGAACCACTCGACGAACCCCGTCAGCGACTCGCGCGCCGCCGACTCCGGCAACCGGCCCACGGCCACGGCCAGCTCATCACGCGCGGCGATCAGGCCGGGGTCGGGATACTGGAGCAGCAGCGACACCAGCCGGAGCAGCGTCGCCCGGTCCTGCGGGCAGAGCTCGGGCAGCGCCCGCCCAGCGCGCCGGGCGGGCCCGCTGTGCGGGCCGGGCGCGGCGGGCGCGGGACGGCGGGGCCAGGTGCGGAGCTTCACGCCGTGCCTCCCCTGCCGACGAAGAGCTTGAGCCCCGTACGGCCGTCGCCGCGGCGCCCGGTCACGCCGGCCGGGTGGAACTCGCTCATCCCGGGCCCGCCGTCGCCGTCCAGGCTGCACCCGTCCATCTGGGCGGACAGCGCGGCGGCGTCCTCGCGGTGGGCGGCGGGCACGACGTAGCGCTCGTCGTACTTGGCGATGGCCAGCAGCCGGTACATCTCCTCCATGTCCTCCGCCGTCATCCCGGCCGACTCCAGCAGGTCCGAGGCCACGCTGCCGTCGAGGGTGCGGGCCCGCATGTACGAGCGCATGGCCGACAGCTTCATCAGCACCCCGGCCACGACCTCGGTGTCCCCGGCCGAGAACAGGCCGGCCAGATACTCCAGCGGGATGCGCAGGTCGGTGATGGCGTGGAAGACGTTGTCCGGGTCGTCGGCGTCGGCGCCCCTGCCGGTGACGGCGTCGAGCACCGGCGACAGCGGCGGGATGTACCAGACCATGGGCAGCGTGCGGTATTCGGGGTGCAGCGGCAGCGCCACCCGGTAGCGCATGGCCAGCCGGTAGATCGGCGAGCGTCGCGCGGCCTCGATCCAGTCCTCGCTGATCCCGCCCGCCCGGGCGGCCGCGGCCACCTCGGGGTCGTCGGGGTCGAGGAAGACCTGGCGCTGGGCCTCCAGCAGGTCGCGCGGGTCGGCGACGCGGGCGGCGTCGAGGACGGCGTCGGCGTCGTACAGGATGAGACCGATGTAGCGCAGCCGGCCGACGCAGGTCTCGGCGCACACGGTCGGCTGTCCCGCCTCGATGCGGGGGAAGCAGAACGTGCACTTCTCGGCCTTGCCGGTCTTGTGGTTGACGTACACCTTCTTGTACGGGCAGGACGAGACGCACATGCGCCAGCCGCGGCAGCGGTCCTGGTCCACCAGGACGATGCCGTCCTCCTCCCGCTTGTACATCGCGCCGGAGGGGCAGGCGGCGACGCAGGCCGGGTTGAGGCAGTGCTCGCAGATGCGCGGCAGGTGGAACATGAAGGTCTTGTCGAACTCCATCTTCACCTTCTCCACCATGGCCGCGAGGTTGGGGTCGGCCAGGGCGTGCTCGGGGGCGCCGCCCAGGTCGTCCTCCCAGTTCGCGCCCCAGGTGATCGCCATGTCCTGCCCGGTGATGGCCGACTTGGGGCGGATGACCGGGACGTGCGGCCCGGCGGGGGCGTTGATGAGGGTGTCGTAGTCGTAGGTGGCCGGCTCGTAGTAGTCGTCCAGGTCCGGCAGGTCCGGGTTGGCGAACAGGTTGAGCAGCCGCTTGACCCGGCCGCCGGCGCGGAGCTTGAGCCGCCCGCGCCGGTCGAGCTCCCAGCCGCCGTGCCAGCGCTCCTGGTCCTCGTAGCGTTTGGGGTAGCCGACACCCGGCTTGGTCTCGACGTTGTTGAACCAGACGTACTCGACGCCGTCCCGGTTGGTCCAGGTCTGCTTGCAGGTGACGGAGCAGGTGTGACAGCCGATGCACTTGTCCAGGTTCATCACCATGGCTACCTGTGCCATGACACGCATTAGTAGGTCACCTCCTGGCCGCGGCGGCGGATCACGGTGACCTCGTCACGCTGGTTGCCGGTCGGTCCGTAGTAGTTGAAGGCGTAGGTGAACTGCGCGTACCCGCCGATGAGGTGGCTGGGCTTGAGCAGCAGCCGGGTGAGGGAGTTGTGCACGCCGCCGCGCCGGCCCGATCTCTCGGTGAGCGGCACGTTCACGTTGCGGTCCTTGGCGTGGTACATGTACACGGTCCCGGCCGGCATGCGGTGCGAGACGACCGCCCTGGCCGCGACCACGCCGTTGCGGTTGTACGCCTCGATCCAGTCGTTGTCGGCGACCCCGATCGCGGCGGCGTCCTCGACGCTCATCCAGATCGTCGGCCCGCCGCGCGAGAGGGCGAGCATGTAGGCGTTGTCCTGGTATTCGGAGTGGATGGACCATTTCGAGTGCGGGGTCAGGTAGCGCACGGTGACCTCGGCCGCCCCGCCGTCGCCCTGGTCGCCGTAGTGGCGGCGCATGTTGAGCGGCGGCCGGTAGGCGGGCAGCTGCTCGCCCAGCTCGATGATCCAGTCATGGTCGAGGAAGAACTGCTGGCGGCCTGTCAAGGTGTGCCAGGGCTTGTCCCGCTCGACGTTGATAACGAAGGCGGAGTAGCGGCGCCCGCCGGTCTCCGACCCGGACCACTCGGGCGAGGTGATCACCGGCTGCGGCCTGGACTGCGTGTCGGCGAACGTGATGCGCTTGCCCTCGTGCTCGGCCGCCAGGTCGGCCAGTTCCGTGCCGGTGCGCCGCTCCAGGCTCTCGAAGCCCTGGGTGGCCAGGCGGCCGTTGGTGGTGCCCGACAGCGCGAGGATGGCCTCGCACATCCGGTCGGCGGTGTCCAGCGAGACGCGTCCTTCGCCGGTGGTGCCGTTCTTTCCGGCCAGGTAGTCGAGCTCCGGGCCGACCCGGTAGGTCACGGCCTTGGTCGTCAGTCCCAATTCGGCGAAGAGCGGCCCGATGGAGCGCATGCGCTCGCCGACGGCGGCGTAGTCGCGCTCGATCGTCACGATCTTCGGCATCGTCTTGCCGGGTATGGGCTCGCATTCGCCGTATTTCCAGTCCCGCACCCGGCCGCCCGGCTGGGCGAGCTCGTCGGGTGTGTCGTGCGTGAGCGGAACGGCCAGCACGTCGGTGCGCCTGCCCAGGTGATCGGCGGCCAGCTCGGAGAAGCGGTCGGCGAGGGCGAGGAAGGTGTCGTAGTCGCTGCGGGTCTGCCACGGCGGGGCGATGGCCGGGTTGAACGCGTGCACGAACGGGTGCATGTCCGTGCTGGACAGGTCGTGCTTCTCGTACCAGGTGGCGGCCGGGAGCACGACGTCGGAGAACAGCGCCGTGGACGTCATCCGGAAGTCGATCGCGGTGAGCAGGTCGAGCTTGCCCTCGGCGGCCTCCTCGCGCCAGGTCACCTCGGCCGGGTGCAGCCCTTCCTGGTTGCGGGTCTCGGCGTCGGTGCCGAGCAGGTGCCGCAGGAAGTACTCGTTGCCCTTGCCGGAGGAGCCGAGCAGGTTGGCCCGCCACACGGTCAGCACGCGGGGGAAGTTGGCCGGGTCGCCCGGGTCCTCGGCGGCGAAGCGGAGGTCTCCGGACTTCAGCTCGTTCACGACGTGCTCGGCCACCGGGACGCCGGCCCGGTCGGCCTCGTCGGCGAGGGTGAGCGGATTGCGGTTGAAGGTCGGATGCGAGGGCAGCCAGCCGAGCCTCGCGGCCTGGGCGTTGCAGTCGGCGAACGACTTGCCGTCGAAGGTGCCGGGGCCGAGCGGGCTGGCGAGTTCGGCCGCCCCGAACTGCTCGTAACGCCACTGGTCGGTCGCCAGGTACCAGAACGCGGTCCCGGCCATGTGCCGGGTCGGCCGCTGCCAGTCGAAGGCGAAGGCGAGGTGCTGGAAGCCGGTGATCGGGCGGACCTTCTCCTGGCCGACGTAGTGCGCCCAGCCGCCGCCGTTGACACCCTGGCAGCCGGTCAGCAGCACCAGCGTGAGGAACGAGCGGTAGATCTGGTCGGAGTGGAACCAGTGGTTGGTGCCCGCGCCCATCGCGATCATCGACTTGCCCTGGGTGCGCTCGGCGTTACGGGCGAACTCGCGGGCGATCCTGGCGATCGTCTCGGCGGGCACCGAGGTGATCTCCTCCGCCCACGCCGGCGTGTACGGCTGGCTCGCGTCCAGATACGACTGCGGCCACTCGCCCGGCAGGTCGCGGGCGACGCCGTACTGGGCCATGAGCAGGTCGAAGACCGTGGTGACCAGCTTGCCGCCCACCTCGGTGACCGGCACGCCACGGCGCATGATCGATCCGCCCTCGGTGGCGCCCTCGTCGAAGCGCGGCAGGTCGACGGCGACCGCCCGCTCCGACCGGTCCATCAGCGTCAGCTCCGGGCTCGCGCCGTCCAGGCCGAGGTTCCAGCGGCCCTCGCCCTCCTGGCCCCAGCGGAAGCCCAGCGAGCCGTTCGGCACGACGGCCGCGCCCGTCTCGGAGTCCAGGAAGACGGTCTTGAACTCGGCGTTCTCGCTGGTCTCGCCCCCGTCCTCAAGCAGGTCGGCGGCGGTGAGGAACCGGCGCGGCACGTACGCGTCGCCGCGCGGCTCCAGCGTCACCAGGAACGGAAGGTCCGTATATTTCCGGACGTAGTCGGTGAAGTAAGGGACCTGGCGGTCACGGAAGAACTCCGTCAGCGTGACGTGCCCCATGGCCATGGCGAGCGCGCCGTCCGTGCCCGGGTGCGGCGCCAGCCAGTCGTCGGCGAACTTGACGTTGTCGGCGTAGTCGGGACTGACCGCGACCACCTTCGTGCCCTGGTAGCGGGCTTCGGTCATGAAGTGAGCGTCCGGAGTGCGGGTGACCGGGATGTTGGAACCCCACATGATCAGGTAGCGGGAATTCCACCAGTCGGCCGCCTCCGGCACGTCCGTCTGGTCGCCCCACACCTGCGGGGAGGCGATCGGCAGGTCGGCGTACCAGTCGTAGAAGGACAGCAGCGTGCCGCCGATCATCGACAGGAACCGCGTACCGGCCGCGAACGACGCCATCGACATGGCCGGGATCGGCGAGAACCCCACCACCCGGTCGGGGCCGTACTGCTTGACCGTGTGCACGTGCGCCGCGGCCATCAGCTCCAGGACCTCGTCCCAGTCGGAGCGGACGAACCCGCCCTTGCCGCGCGCCCGCTTGTACGCCCGCGCCCGCTCCGGGTCGCCGGTCAGCTCCGCCCACGCCAGCACCGGGTCGCCCAGCCTGGCCTTGGCCTCGCGCCACATCTCCAACAGCACGCCCCGCACGTACGGGTAGCGCACCCGCGAGGGAGAGTAGGTGTACCAGGAGAAGGACGCGCCGCGGGGGCAGCCGCGCGGCTCGTACTCGGGCGAGTCGGGGCCGACCGACGGGTAGTCGGTCGCCTGGTGCTCCCACGTGATCAGGCCGTCCTTGACGAACACCTGCCACGAGCACGATCCCGTGCAGTTCACACCGTGCGTCGAGCGCACCACCTTGTCGTGCGCCCACCGGTCCCGGTAGAAGCGGTCCCAGCCGCTGGGGTTGATCTGGTGCAGGGTGCGGCCGTCGGCCGACACCTCCGATTTGGTGAAGAACGCACGGGCGGCGAGCAACGGCCCCATGCCGGGGGTGGAGTCGATATCAGTCACAGGTCTTCCTCGCCCCAGGGGTAACAGCGGACATAGATCATGATTCGGGCTGACCACCCGGCCGTGGCAGGGACCAAAGTCCCTGACCGCCGGCCCGATGGACCATCAGTTCGCCCCCAGCCACAGATCCGGGCCGAAGACCTCGTAGTGGATGTCGCGGGCCGCCACCCCGGCCCGCATCAGCCGGGCGCGCGCGTCACGCATGAACGGCATCGGACCGCACAGGTAGGCGACCGCGCCGTCCGGGATCTCGATCCCGTCCAGGTCCATCAGGCCGTCGCGGTCGGGGGCGGCCGCGCCGCTCTCGTACCAGAAGACCCGCTCGACGGCCGGCCGCAGCATGTCCTCGCGCAGCGCGTGCTCGGCCGGCGAGCGGTCGGCGTGCAGCACCAGGACGCGGCGGCGCGAGCCGGTGGCGACCAGGTGGTCGAGCATCGCCACCATGGGCGTGCAGCCGATGCCCGCCGACACCAGCACCAGCGGCGCGTCTCCGTCCTCCAGCGTCACCTCGCCGAACGGCGCCGACAGGGTGAGCTCGTCACCCGGCCGCACGGTGGTGTGCAGCAGCGTGGACACCTCGCCGGCGGGGTCGCCGTCCACGCGCTTGACCGTGATCCTGCGCAGCCTGTCCTCGCCGGCGTTCGACAGCGTGTACTGGCGCAGCTGGTGCACGCCGTCGGGCATGCGGACGCGGACGCTGACGTACTGGCCGGGGCGCGCGGGCGGGACCGGGTCGTCATCGGCCGGGCGCAGCAGGAACGAGACCACGTCCGGGGTCTCGTCCCGGCGGGCGACGACCCGCCACCGCCGCCACGTGTCGCCGCCGCGCGCGCCGGCCTCGGCGTAGATGCGGGCCTCCATCGCGATGAGCGCGCCGGCCATCAGCCAGTACACCTCGTCCCAGGCCGCGGCGACCTCCGCGGTGACGGCCTCGCCCAGCACCTCGGCGATGGCGCCGAACAGGTACTTGTGAACGATCACGTACTGGTCGTCGGTGACGCCCACCGCGGTGTGCTTGTGGGCGATGCGGGCGAGCAGGGCGTCGGGCCGCTCGTCGGGGTGGTCCAGGAGCACGGTGGCGAACGAGGCGATGGAGCCGGCCAGCGCCCTGCGCTGCTCGCCGTTGGCCTGGTTGCCTCGGTTGAACAGGCCGTCGAGCAGCTCGGGCCGCTCGCTGAACATCGTCTCGTAGAACCGCGTGGTGATGGCGTCGAGCGAGGCGCCGACAACCGGCAGCGTGGCACGGACGATCGCGGCTGATTCCGCGGACAGCATGAAGCCTCCAGAAGCACGGTGAAGGGGACCCGCTGACTGCGGCCCGGACCAGGCTAGAAGGACCCGGCAGACCGTTCACCGAGGCGAATGTCCGCACTTGCAGGGCCGAAAGTCCCTAAGAAGACACGGATCTTCTCCGGCTGGAGGAGCGCGGTCCTCTCCGGTTGGAAGAGCGCGGCCGCCACGCCGCCGAGGGCGGCCACGGCGTGGCCGGGGCACGGCGACACCGAGCCCCGGCCCGAGAACGCCCACGGTCAGCGCGATCGGGTAGGGGCCGTCCCCGACGACCGAGAGCGTCCGGCGGTGAAGCGGAGCGGGTGGTCCCCCGTGCTCAGGCGTGTCTTTTCAGGATCGCCGGGTCGATGACGGCGGGCCGGCCTGTCCTGGTGCCGACCAGGTTGCCGCGCCGCAGGTCGCCGTGGGTGAGCACGCTGGGCATGACGGGCACCAGGTCGGCCAGCCGGTGGCAGACGCGCTCCAGGCCGGCCCGGATGCGCTACGTCGACGCCGGTCAGCGATACCCGTTGGATTTTCCGCGATTACTACTGGAACCCCTCACACAGCCACACATCACAGGCTCAGGCCGGACTCCAGGTGCGCCAGCGCCCTGTCGATCTCGACCGGCCCGTCCATGCTCGCGTCCTGTGCCCACTGCACCCAGACCATGGCCACGACCCCGAAGACCGCGCCGACGGCATTCCGGATCCGCGGGTCGTCCATACTGCATCCAGCCTTGTCCGCCACGATCTCGCAGACCTCGCGGATCAAACGCGGACTCCTGCGCAGGTTGGCAACCAGCAACTCGGGCACGGTGGCGGCGAACACCTCCCGCGCGTGGCCCGCGGCGATCTCTTCGGCGGACAGGGTGGCGAATGCCGCGCGGAACGCGCTGCGCAGCACGGTGACCGGTGCGCCCGGCGGCTGAGCGGCCAGGACCTCGATGAGAGGCGGGAAACGATCGAGCGTGACCAGATGCTCCTTCGTCGGGAAGTAGCGGAAGAAGGTGGCGGGAGAGATCTCGGCGGCTTCAGCGATCTGCTCGACGGTGGTGGCGCCATAGCCGCGCTCGCGGAAGAGCGTGAACGCTTCGCGCAGGATCACCTCCCTGGTCCTGGCCTTCTTGCGTTCGCGTAGCCCGCTGTCACCCATGCATCGAACTTTACCGCACACTCAAATGATAGCTTGCTCTCAAAAGGTAGTCGTCTCTTAAAATTTGTAGCGGGAGAAGCCGTGACAGCTGCGGGCCGCGTCCGTCCAACCGGCGAAGCTCCGCCGCGACCTCGTCGGCGATGCCCCTTCACGGCCGCCTGCACACGACATCCGAGCGCTTCATCCATGACAACGGAGGTGGCCCGTTATGGGCGACGACATCAACGGCCTGCATCATGTGGGTCACATCGTGCGGGACATGGACCAGGCGATGGAGCGGTATCGCCGGCTGGGCTTCACGGTGCCGGCACCTGCTTATCCGGTTCTCCCCCGCGTGGCGGGAGGCCCTGCCGAGCCGTTCGGGGTGGCCAACACCCACGTGTACTTTCCCGGCAACTTCGTCGAGCTCGTGGCCGTCATCGACGAGACCGGCCGCATGCCCGGCGAAGCCCGCCCGATCCCGCTGCGGGTGCCCGACGACAAGCTGCCGAGGCTGGTGACCGCCATCCGCGCCACCGCCGCGAACATCAGGTCCCTGCTCCAGCGTCTCGAGGGCCTCCACATCATGATCGCCAATACGCCAGACATCGACAGCGTCGCCGCGCGGCTGACGGCCGGCGGCGTCGGCCACGGCGGCGTGCACGCCATCCAGCGGCCCGTCGAGACCAGCACAGGGACCAGGATGGAGCCCGCTCGCTACTTGGAGATCTCCGATCCCGATCTTCCAGCGGGGCGCGTACCAGAAGGCAGGATCGGGTTCGCCGAGAACACGCCGGTCGAGGCGCTGGAGGACCAGCGGCACACCGACCATCCCAACGGTGCGACAGGTCTGGTCGAATGCGTGCTGTGCGTCGCCGACTCGGCATTGCCCGAGCTGAGGCGGCGCTACGGTACCTACTTCGGCCAGCTGCGGGACGGTCAGGTGGCGCCGGGCGCGGGCACGACGCACTTCGACCGGGCGAACATCACCGTCGTGTCCGCCTCGGCGCTCGCCGGTCTGCTGCCCGGTGAGCGTCCGGCGACCCTGCCGGCGTTCGTCGCCTACACGGTGTCGGTACGCGACATCGCTGCCACCGAGCGGCTCCTGCGCGACAACGACGTCCCGGTCACGCGGACCGGTCCCGAGGAGATGTTCGTGCCCGCCGGCGCCGCCCTGGGCGCCGCGATCATCTTCCGCCAGGATGACTGAGGCGACCTGCGCACGAAGAGGTTCATGACGATCTTCCGGGGAGGCTATAAACCGGCTCATGGTTGCGCAGCGGCTGGGCGGCACCGGCCTGCAAGGTCTGCCGCCGGTCCCATTCGTCGGGAATCCACGGCGCCTTCTCCACCCGGCGCACCAAGCCCTGCCGGGCTCGTCGGAGAATCCCGCGAGCCGTGATGAATCCTGCGGCGTCCGGCGGTCGTACTGTCGAACCAGTTACCGAGGAGGGCTCCTGATGCGCAGCGTGACCTATTCGATGGCTGTGTCGCTGGACGGCTACGTCGTCGGGCCGGACGGCTCCTTCGACTGGACGGCACCCGACGAGGAGGTCTTCGACCTCGCCACCGACGAGGTACGCAAGGTCGGCGTCCATCTGCTGGGACGGCGGCTGTACGAGACCATGCTGTACTGGGAGACCGTCGACCGGAACCCGTCGCTCGACTACTCTGGGACGACTCGGACGGAGGCGTGGACGCAGATGAGCGAGACCGATCCGCATGTCCACGTCGAGCAGAAGGTGATGCAGGCCGGCGCCGCCTTCCGCAATGTGATCGTGTCGTCGTTGGGGCTCGTGCCCGACGCACCGAGTGTCGTCACCACCGGTTGCGGACTCCAGGCGCCCTATGCGATGACCTCTCCTCATCCGGAAAGCGTCACCTGCCTCGCCTGCCGGGAACACGCTCACCGGGAGCACCTGCGCTTCGCCGAGCAGGTGGAGCGTCTGAGCCGGATGCCTGGCGCGCCCGTCACCGGCGACCAGGCGGCCAAGGCCGCGCAATGGGCCCGGGATCTCGCGGAGAGGTTCTCCGGCTAGTGCGGTGACCACCGATGGCCAGGGCGGGTGTCCCCGACGCGGACGCCATGACGACCAGCGCCCGGCGCACCCGGGGTCATGGGCGCGCGGCGGTTCGGTAGACACTGCGGACCGCGGCGACGGCCGGATGCGGACGCAGACTGGGCAGCTCGGCGGCCAGCGCGTTGAGGTCCCGCTTCACACGCGACGCCACTCCCACACCCAGCGTGTACCTGGTGGGAGTGAGGGCCTGGCGGGCGCCGGTGAGGAAGTGCAGGGCACCCCGGCTGGTGACGCCCGTGTGACGCAGGTCCAGGTGTGCGAGCCGGTGCGGGGCGTCGGACAGCGCGTGCGCCACCCGGGCCGCGGCGCCGTCGCCGAGGTGGTTGTCGGCCGAGCCGAGGTGCCGGGCCGCGGGGACCCGCCCAAGATCGAGGACCTCGATCCCGACCGTCGTCGCCGCCTCGACCAGCCGCACGAGGACGGCCGCGCCGATGCCGTTGCTGGCCACCGACAGGCGCCGCAGCCTCCCCGGCCGCAGGGCGCTCGCCAGTACGGCGCCTCCCCGGTCGCCCAGGTCGGCCGCCGACGCGTACAGTTCCTCGACCCCGTCACCGGCGACGAGCCGAGCGAGTTGCACGGCTCCCGCGCCGCCGAGCGGATTGCCGCTCACGAACAGCCGCCCCGCGCCCCCGGCGGCCAGGATCCGGTCCACCAGGACGCTCAGCCCTCCGGCGTCCAGGCCGGTCTGCACGAGGTCGAGGGTGTCCAGACCGGCCGCCACGGCGACGCCGGCGATCCGGCCACCGTCCGGGCCCAGCGGGTTGCGTTTGAGCCACAGGCCCCGCACGATCCCCGGCGAGGCGGCCAGACGGTCGGCGATCCGGCAGGCCCCGGCGGAGGTGATGGCGTTGCAACCCACATAGAGGGTCGTTGCGCCGGAGCGCAGCGCGCCCGCCGCCGCGGCGTCGGCCCCGTCGTCGCCCAACTCGTCGGTGCCCAGCAGTAGATGCCTGGCGGGCCCGCCGACCGGCAAGGCGTCGGCGACCAGGCGCACGCCGTGCGGGCCGATCGCCTGCTTGCACAGGTCCAGCCGTCCGTCCGGCATCACCGTCCCGACCGGGAAGTCGGTACGGGACCTCACCGGCCGGCCGGAGCGCAGCCACGCCAGCAACTCATCGAGGTTCACCACGGGGCCACCTCGTAGTCCTTGAGCAGGACGCCGTGCACCGGGTAGCCGGCCTCACCGCGGATGATCGGGTCGTACACGCGGGACGCGCCGTCGACCACGTCCAGCGGCGTGCGCCGATCCAGCAGCTCGCGGACCGGGGCGGGCTGCTCGTCGGTGATCCAGCCGGTATCCACGCTGCACAGGTGGATGCCCTGCCGTGCCAGGTCGGCGGCGCTCGTGCGGGTCAGCATATTGAGCGCCGCCTTGGCCATGTTCGTGTGCGGGTGACGGCCCGTCTTGCCGGCTGCCGCGAACTGGCCCTCCACCGCCGAGACGTTGACGATGTAGCGCCGCTCGGCGAGCGAGCCGGCCAGCAGCGGCAGCAGCCGGTCGATCATGAGGAACGGAGCGACGGCGTTGACAAGCTGAGCCTCCAGCATCTCAGCCGGATCGACGGCGCCGATCCTGACCGACCACGAGTTGACCGGGGACGCATCCGGCAACAGCCCGGTCACGTCCAGCAGGCCCGTGTCGAACAAGCCCGTGTCGAGTGCGACGGCGGGCAGCGACTCGGACGCGTCCGGCGAGCCGGCGTCGGGCGGCGCGGTCACGCCGGGCAGCGGACGGCTCTCACCCTCGACCAGCACGGTGTAGGCCGACGGGGGCCGACGGATCGTCTGGGCGGCGTTGTTGACCAGGATGTCCAGTGGATCCCCGGCCTTCAGGAGCCGATCGGTCAGCTCGAGGACCTGGCGTGGATCGCGCAGGTCGACGCCGACGATCCGCAGGCGGCCGGCCCAGTCGCCGGTGCCGGCGAACCGGCGGGCGGCATCGTTCGGAAAGCGGGTGGTGACGGTGACATGGGCGCCGTCACGCAGCATCTTGAGCGCGAGCTCGTAGCCGATCTTCACGCGTCCGCCGGTGATGAGCGCGCGCCGCCCCGTCAGATCCGTGCGGGCCGTACGGCGAGCGACGCCGCTGGCCGCGCACGCGGGACACAGCAGGTGATACAGGCCCCCCACGCGCGTGTAGCGATCCTTGCAGACGTAGCACCTGCGTGAGCGGCGCAGGTCTCCCGCCGCCGTCGAGGCTTCCACCGGGGCGTCGGTGACCCGCTCGCGCGACCCCATCGCGGTCGCGGTGAGCACCTCTCCGTCAGCGCGGGCAACGGCCCGCTCGCGTTCGCGCCGACGGCGACGCTGCCCGTCGCGCACCAGCGCCCGGGCGGCGTGCTCCAGACGCATACGGTCCGGATCATCGAGAGGGAGGTCGCGTGCCCGGCCGAGATGCCGCAGCAGGGTGGGGACGTCCACATCACTCCTTCTGAGGGGTGGAGCTCGGCCGGATTCGAACCGGCGTCCTCCTCCATGCCATGGAGGCGCGACGACCACTGCGCTACGGGCTCCCCGCCGCGGTGTGGAGCCCAGCCGGATTCGAACCGGCGTCCTCCTCCATGCGGTGAAGGCGCGACGACCACTGCGCTATGGACTCCACCCGGGCAACCTACCGCTAGTCGATCACTTTTCACACCGACGCGGCGTCCGGGCCGGCCCTGTCCGCGCTCACTGCCCGGCCAGGCGAGCGGGGCTGGTCGCGGCGACAGGCCCGGAGGAACTCGGCGATTGGCTCGGCCTGGCCGAAGATGGCGTGACCGACCTCGGGGAGCAGGTTCACCGTCGAGAGCGGGATGCACTCACGGACGCGCCGCGCGGTCTGGTGGGAGTCGAACATGGCGTCATGTCCACCGACGATGACGAGTACGGGCATGGTGAGACCGCGCAACGCGTCGTCGTGGAACACCGGGAGCTTCTCCCTGCGCGGGTTGAAGGGCGTGAACGTCAGGACGACGGCGTCGAGCGCCTGCCGGCCCTTCTCCCCGTCCAGTCCTGCGACAGCCATCGCCGACTCACGCAGTCCGCCGCGTCGGAACGGGCCGGTCAGCAGGGCCTTGAAGATCCAGCCGACCTTCTGCCGGATATCCGAACCCGCCCGGACCCCGATTGCCGGTTCTCAGCGAAGCTGATCCGGTCTCACGGAACTGGTCCGCGCCACGTCCACGCAGCCGCCCCTATGGCGTTCGGTGCCAGGCGGCGTGGAGGGCCCGGATCTCCTCGGGGGTGCTCTCGCGGGCGATATACGGGATGTCGAGGATGTGGCGGCAGTCGGGCAGCCTGCCGCGGACCACGCTGGCGTCCTCGAGGACCTGTGCGTAGATGGAGGCGCCGTCCATGCAGAACACGTCGATAATCGCCACTCGTCCGTCGAGGGCCTGCCGCAGATTGCCGGTGTTCAGGTCGATGCCGTCCCACCAGGGCAGCCGGGCCCGAAACTCGGCGTCGACCGCAGCGGCGGCCTGCCGAACCTCCGCCAGGGCCGGGTCACCCGCGCCTTCCCGCCACTGGCGAGCGACCTCCGCTGCTCGGACCGACTCGAGCGGGGCCAGGAATTCCAGCACGGCCAGCGTGCCGCCGCCGTTCAGCGGGGTGTCGAAGGCCACGCGGGGCAGGTAGGGATTGCCGGGCTGGCGGCGGCACAGCTCGAGGAAAGCGGCATAGGCCGGGTCGAACGGGCAGATCCTGGCCGCCCACAGCCCGTCAGGAGAGCGCAGGCCGGTCGCCCAATCGCCGATGCCGCACGGGGTCCAGCCCGCCAGCACCAGCTCTGCCATGGCCTCGCGGTGGGTCATCGAGGGCCACGGCAGGTCGGGAAGCACGGGCGCAGCCTACGAGATCAGCGCGCCCGAGCGCATGCGGGTTTCCGCCGCCTACTCGGGGGTTGACGGGCATGCGAGCGAAAGTCCCGTCAGCAGAGCAGACTCGAGCGGCCTACCGTGACTTTCCGGTCGAATGCTCGTCATGCCCCTTGTCTGCGCCGGACTGGGCCTTGCGGCCCAAGCCGCACTTGGCGCCGGGGCTGTTCGGGTCCTTCGCGACCTTGGACATGATCCGCGTCTTGGCGCTGTCGTCCCACGGCGTGGGCTTGTCTTTGCTCATGTCTTGGGCGTGCCCGGGCGGCACGGATTCTTTCGGCAACCCCCTGTGAGGATCTGGGCGTCATGGGCCGGGACCGGCCGGAGAGCCGCAGCCCGGCCCGCCCGGCCGCCGAGCGCCCTACCGGCCGAGCGCCTCGATCACGAGCCGCGCCGCGGCTGCGCCGGAGTACTGCTGTTGGCCGGTGACGAGCAGACCGTCTCGCACCGCATGGGGCCGGAATCGGCCGTGCACGATGAAGTTGGTGTCCGGCAGCCTGCGGGCCTCCGTCTCGATGCGGAACGGCTGGATCCGCTGCCCGACGTATGCGTCGGCGTAGTCCTCCTCGGAGTCGGCGAAGCCGGTCCACGTCTTGCCGGCCACGAGCAGCTCGCCGTTCGACAGCCGGGTATTCAGGAGGATGCAGGTGGCATGGCAGATCACGCCGGTGATCTTGCCGGCCTCGTAGAACTCCGCCGCCAGGTCGTGGACGCGCTTGTCGGAGTAGAACGTGTACATCGGCCCCTGGCCGCCGACGACGAACACCGCGTCGTAGTCGTCGACCGAGACCTCCGTCAGGGGGACGGTGTCCTCGACGAGCCGCATGTGGTCAGGTGAGTTGACGAAGCCCAGCGTGATCAGGTCGGTCGCCGAATACCCCGATTCGTCGCGGGGGTCGCTCCAGCTGTCCGCCAGAAGCGCTCCTCCGTTTGGGCTGGCCATCACGACCTGGTAGCCCCGCTCGGTGAACTCCCAGTACGGGTGAGTCAGCTCCGACCACCAGAATCCGATCGGCCAGCCGGTCTGCTCGGACGTGGCGGGGTTGGACGCGACCATAAGGATCTTCCTGTTGGTCATCGTGTCGACATTCGCGCTCATGCTTGTGGCCCCTTCGCCCCTCAAACAGGAAGATATACAACTATGTAATCATGTAATCCTGGCGAGACTATAGCTGTTCGCTGGGGAGATAGGGGCAGGTACGATCGCCGATCTTCTTGAGTGTCCTGGTGGTTCAAGTCGCTCGATGTCACCGATCAGCCTCGGGCCTGACAGAGAACCCGACACTGGCGGGTGCGGCAGGGCAGGGAGCGCCGGCGGCGCCGGGCCGGGGACCGGCCCCAGGCCGCATGCCCGGGTCCGGCAGGCCGCCGGGCGCGCGGCCCGGCCGCGCGCCCGGCGGCCACCGTTGACCGTACGGGCCGATGAGCGGCGAAAGATTCGCCGTCAGTCCCGGAAAGACTCTCGTTGACGTGCGCCGATGCAATCCCGTGTACCGGGTGACAGCAGTCTTACCGACACCCCCGATACGGGGGTGCTGCCGTCGTCCTACCGGTAGGAGCCTTCGACGAGGTCGGCGATCGCGCCGTCACGCTGTGGACGCCAGCCGAGCTTGTCGCGTGCGGCGTCGCCGCTGACGCTCTGGTCGAGGGCGAGGGCGTCGGCGAACAGGGCGCCGAGCGCCTCACGCGCCTGGTCGAGCGGCCAGCCCTGCGGTTCCGCCTCGACACCGGCGACGCGTCCGGCCGCGGAAGCGAGGTCGTGGACGGCGACCGAGGTCTCGGTCACACCGTGCCAGAGCGACCCGGCGGGCGCCCGCTCCACTGCGACGACGAACAGATCGGCGAGGTCGTCGACGTGCACCATGGGCCAGCGCACCGCCTCTTCCCCGACGAACCTCGGCGCCGCGTGTTCGCGGGCCAGGTTCACCAGGAGAGCGGGAATGCCGCCACCCCGGCCGTGCACGATGCCCGGGCGGATCACCATGGCGCGCACACCGCTCTCGGCGGTGTCGAGCACTTGACGCTCGATCGTCGGCCGGTATCCCACGATCGGGATGGGGTTGGCAGGGGTGTTCTCGTCAACGGGGCCGGGCCCGGTGGCTCCCAGCACCCAGACGCCGCTGGTGTAGACGAAAGCCCGCCCGGTGCCGCGCAGCGGATCCGTCAGCGCGGCGATCGCAGCGGCGTCAGTCTCGGCGTCTCCGGTGGGCGTCGCCATGTTGATCACAGCGTCTATGTCGGGGGTCACCGCCCGAGTGAGCGAACGCGGATCGGTCAGGTCGCCGACACGCTGTTCACGCCCGTTCTCCGGGCGGTCGTCGGTGGCGCGGGTCAGTTCGACGACCTGGTGTCCGGCCTCGTCCAGGTGGTCCGCAACCGCCGAGCCGAGGTAACCGCCGGCACCGATAAGCAAGATCTTCATCAAAGTCTCCCCTCGAAAATTTCGATGTCGAAAACTTAAACTACGGCCTTCGCAAAAGTCAAACTCTTCGATGTCTAAGTGTTAACCTCTGCACAAAGCCCACGCTCAAGGCAGCTCAGGACAGGACTCACCATGACGACCGACGGACCCCGCGACGGAGTGGACGTGATCATCAGCCAGTGGCAGAGGGCGCGCCCCGATCTGGACTGCTCACCGATGGAGATCATCGGTCGCCTGTCCCGGGTCTCCCGCCTCCTCGAACGCGCCATCCGGGACCACTTCTCCGTGTCCGGCATCGAGCCCTGGGAGTTCGATGTGCTGGCCACCCTGCTGCGCTCCGGGCCGCCCCACGTCCTCAGCGCCGGCGAACTCAGCACGGCGGCGATGGTCAGCTCGGCCGCCCTGACCAACCGCATCGACCGGCTCGAGGAAAAGGGCCTGGTCGACCGCGCCGTCGATCCGGCCCACCGGCGCCGCGTCCTGATCTCCCTCACCGATCAAGGGCTGAGCCTGGTCAACAGGCTCGTCGAGCATCACGTCGCCAACGAGCGGCGGCTCCTGGACGGCCTGAGCTCCGCCGACCGCGACCAGATCACCGTGCTCCTGCGCCGCCTGCTCGTCTCCCTCGGCGACACGGGACCGGACACGTCCGCCACCGGCGCATGCTGAGAACGCGTCGCGTCACCGTCTCACAGCTGCTCGCCGAGGTGCGCGAGCCACCTGAACCGTGACGGAATGCCGCTAAGAAACGTGTCACCGACCGCAAATGAGAGAGAAGAGGCAGGTCAGCGGCTTGCATCAAGGAACTGCGACGGGCCCGACGGGTCGATGCCTCTATGCGGGCATACCCTCCTGACCCGCAGAGAGGTTGTGGTTCGCGGCCGGTGACACGTTTCTTAACGGCACCCCAATTCCGACCTGTTGCATCAGGCCGCACAGGTCGTTGACCGTGCGCGCCTCAACGATTCGCATCGTGCGCGGATCGCGGATCGCGGGACTCGAACGCGGTGAAGCAGCGCCGCAACGGCCGCCACCTGATCAGCCGGCCCGATGCGGCCTCCTGCATCCGGGCCGCGGCGGCGGCCTGCTCGGCGTCATACCGGGCGTGCATGACGGCCCACGATCAGATCAGACAGCAGCGGATCTTGCAGCAGTTCGGACACGGGTCGGGCGTGCTGAGTCTCGTAGTGCCCCGCGAGCCGAGCGGCGGCCATGGCCGACGTCGCGGCGTAGGTGAGCAGCGGGCCACCGCATCGGTGCATCGCCGCCACAGGCTCGCGGCCTGGGTCACATGGTGGATGAGAGGGCTGGGCGCTCAGCCCGAAACAGGGGCGGCGGCGTCCTCGCGCAGCCGGCTGTCTGATCGGGCTGACCAGCTCAGGGAAGCCAGACGACGGCCGCGCCCGCGATCCACCGTGTAGGGCATGACGGGGTCCTGGTAGCGATGGCGGAAAACCAACGAACCTGTCTCCGACCTGCGGTAACAGGACCAGGGTCAGGGCGCGGATATGTACGTGACAACAGCCTTGTCAGGCACATGCGTCCCGGAGCGCTCTCGACATCCCCGACTGCCCCTCACCGGAGGCAACACCCGTTCATGATCCACTGAATGTGGGTTTGACCTTATGTGGGCCGGACCCCTTATGGAGTGTGAGCGACGGACTCCTCGGCGACTCCCGCTCGGCGGGCATCCGGGCGGGCGGCGGCCCGGGTGATGAGCCGCGTCCGGGTCCAGCGCGCCATGACGCCGCGCCGTTCCAGTTCCAGGACGGGGAGGAGGACGAGGACGGGCACGAAGCTGCCGACGGCCGCGCCCCCGACGAGGGCGAGGTACGGCGCGGCCGAGCGGGTCAGCCGCCCGAGCACAGGCGCGGGCCGCCCGGTCGCCGCGTGGCAGATTGCGACGTGTACGGCCGCGCGGCCCGGTGTGGCGCCGTCCCTGCGCACCGCCGGGAAGAGTACGAAGATGGCCAGCCCGGTCATCGCGTACGACAAGCCGGGCAGGATGTCCCTCAGGAGGGCATCGTCGGGCATCGGGCCACCCGTGACGAGCCGGTAGCCCTGGACGGAAAGCAACCCGAACACCGGCGAGGCGAAGAACCACACCACGCCATCGAGCAGCATGGCGAGCGCCAGCCGGCCGGCGGTGGGCGAGGCGAGGTCCTGGCGGGGCGCCGGCCATGGCCCCGGCAGCAGCCGCGTGGCCGGGCCCGCCAGTGTCCAGCCGAGTCCGGCGCCGGCCGTATTGATGATCAGGTCGTCCAGGTCGAACAGCCGATACGCGCAGGGGTAGAGGCCCCACAGGCCGGTGAGCTGGGTCAACTCGATCGTCAGCGAACCGGCGAGGGAGATCATCAAGGTGCGCGCCACGCCGAGCCCCTGCCGGTAGCGCAAGAAGAAGCCGAGCGGCACGAACAGGGCGACGTTGAACACGATCTGCAGCACCGACCTGCTGTACAGCGCTGCGGGCAGGCCCCGTCCTGCGTTCTCTCTGATCACGTCCTGGACGCTCGACAGCGGCTGCCAGCGTGGCGTCGCGAGGCTCCGCCGGATCGCGCAGAAGTCCGGCGTCACCTCAGGGAGTGGAAAGAGGGTGAAGGCCACCACGCCGCAGGCGTACAGGACGAGCACCGCCGTGACGAACCCCGACCATCGACCGATTTGCCCGAAACGGCTGTATTGGCGGGACACGAAGGGCAGCAACAGCAGCGCGATGGCCAGCGGGGCGAGAAGCAGGGCGATTTTCGCCTGGGTCAGGTAGATCTCCACAAGCCGCGAAGTCTATCTAAAGAGGACATATCGCCATATTTGAGGATGTAAGTGCGGCCCTCAGAGACCCTTCCTGGCGAACCATGCCGACGGCCCGCAGCAGCCACCGGGCCTCGGAGGTGAACCCGAGGATTGCCTGCATCATCGCCGAGGTGACCAGTTCGGCATCGCCGAGCCGCGGCGCGATGCCCACGGCCGGCCGCCAGGGGGCGAGCTGTGGTGAATCCTTCAGTAGATCGTCGGTCTGGACGTGAAGTGCGGTCGCGAGGGAGTCCGGCTCTGTCTTCACCCGCCGACGTTGGCCTCCCTCGTCGCATCCGCGCAGACGATGTCCTGAAATCGATCACCTATGTGGTCGTGCGTCTGCGGGCCCGTTCCCTGGCCTCCTCGTTCAGCGCGTCAGCGACCAGCAGTCGCGGCAGCAGGTCCGGTTCGAGTGTCATCGCGCGGAAGACGAGCGCGACGGTCACGTCGTGGTCGGGCCGGTGCGCGATCTCGATGGGGTCGGAGGCCCGGATGTCTCCCGGCTCGATCACGCGCAGATAGGCGCCCGGTACCGCGGCCTGGGTAAACCGTTTGATCCAGCCCTCTCGCTCCAGCCGGCCCTGAAACGTCGCGCATGGGATCCGCGCGCACGACACCTCCAGGACCACGTCTGGCCCGATGCGCCAACGTTCACCGATCAGGGCGCCGTTGACGTCGAGGCCGAGGGTCGTGAGGTTCTCCCCGAACACGCCGTTGGCAAGCGGCCTGCCCAGCTCGGCCTCCCAACCGTCGAGATCCTCGCGGGCATAGGCGTAGACGGCCTGGTCGGAACCGCCGTGGTGCTTCACGTCGTAGACGCGGTCGCCTACGAGACCGACCTCGCCGGTGCCCTTGGGGCCGGGCGCGATGACGGCAACCGGGCCGTCAACAGGCCGCTTGTCGATGCCTGTCGCGCTGAGGCCCTTCCACGGGTTGGGTCGGGGCTTGCCGACATTGACGGAGAGCAGCTTCATGCGCGCGACGGTACGGTCTTCTGCACGCCGGGGCGACTCATTTCCCTGCCAACCCTTGGAATCGATCATCTAGTGGAAAATGACCGCGCAGCCGGTCGCGATGCTGGCCCGGCACGCCTCATGCAGGGCGAGCCACACCACAGATTCGGTCTCGAACGGTGCGCTCTCCGGCAGCGCGAACACCCGGGAGGCTTCGGCATCCGACAGGGACCCGTCCTCCTCGATCTGGACGCCGATCATCGGAGCGCACTCGCGCAACTCCGCCAGAAGACGGTTACTTGACCCGACCGTTCCGCCTCCGATGATCCCCGTTTCATCGGACAGGAAGAGCGGGTCGTAGAAGTCGACCGGAACGTAGTAGCCCTCGCAGTCGGAGTGGCAGAGCAGGTGTGAGGAGAGCTTGAAGGTCTCGTCTTCGACCTTGTAGTCGTCTCGGGAGAGTTCTTCCTGGCCGGAGACCGGCGTCACCGGCTCCTCTCTTCTGATGAGGGCGAAAACTCTGCGCAGATAGTGCAGGTACCCGTAGGGGAACGAAGCCGCATGGCTGCGCATGAACGGCGGTGTGCTCTCCGGCCCGCGCCAGACCGGTTCCTCCGGCTGACGCCATGTCACCCCTTCCCGCATCAGGGCCGCGCTCAGCCTGTCCATCTGGACGCGGTAGTGCGTGATGCCTTCTCCGTCGCTCGCCCACGACTCGATTCCCACAGATATGCCAAGACCCATGCGGTAGAACGTAGCTCCCCCATGTGAGCCGTACGTGAACCGCCCCGAGTCCGCCGCGATCACACATCACCGGACAGCGCCTGCCGCGTAACCAGGGCCGGGAGCCCTCTACATCGTGACCGGCTCCCGCTGTAAGCGGGATGTCAGGAGGCCGTCGAGCAGCTCGGCAGCGACAAGGCCGCGGTGCGGCCGGGCGGGCTGTACGCGCTGGAGCGACTGGCCCAGGACAACCCCGGCGGGGCTGATACGGCAGATCCGTCAGCTTGTGGCACCTCACACTTCAGTGGGCTGCGTCGTCGGACTACTGAGACCACAGGGGCCGCCGCCAGGTGAGCTGGTCGCGGTCGGATTCTTGAACGGAGGATGCGATGACTTCGAACGATTCCGAGGTCAGGGCGCTCTTGGACAGTCGAGTCGAGGCCTGCCAGGCAAAGGATATCGATCGACTCATGTCACATTATTCTTCCGACATCGTTTATTACGATGTCGTTCCGCCTCTCCAGTTCGCGGGATCCGATGAAGTCCGCGGCAACTTCGTGCGGTGGTTCGATGAATACGACGGCCCCATCGGCCTGGAAACGCATGACCTTGCCATTGCGGCGAGTGCAGATTTCGCGCTTGCGCACATGCTTCACCTGGACAGCGGAACGCGGAAGAACGGACTCCAGAGCGCGATATGGGTGCGGTCGACGGTCTGTTGCCGACGGTCGAACGACAAGTGGTTGATCACGCATGAACATGTCTCGGTGCCGATCGACCCCCAGAACCTTCAGGCCTGGTTTCCGCCGGGAATGTGAGCCGGCCTGATCGTTCATCTGAGAAAATGGCCTGCTGCCGGGGGGACATGGCGTACCAGCGGGCGTACCAGCCGGCAGGAACGCTCCGGCGACACCATGACCGGCGTCCCGGCCCGCGGCATCGCCTCGCGGCACCCGCGTCGCGCGATCTAGGATCGGGCCATGCCCTTGACCGCGAACGACGTCGACCGGTTCGAAGCCGTCAGGCCGCGCCTGGAGGCCATCGCCTACCGCCTTCTCGGCTCCGCCGGGGAGGCCGAGGACGCCGTGCAGGAGACGTTCCTGCGCTGGCAGGCCGCCGACGTCGACCGCATCGAGGTCCTTGAGGCCTGGCTGACGAAGGTCCTCACCAACCTGTGCCTCAACCAGCTCACCTCAGCGCGGGCGCGCCGCGAGACCTACGTGGGCCAATGGCTTCCCGAGCCGCTGCTCGCCGGGGACCCGATGCTCGGCCCGGCCGAAACCGCCGAGCAGCGCGAATCGGTCTCCTACGCGGTCCTCACCCTCATGGAGCGCCTGTCCCCCAACGAGCGGGCGGTGTACGTGCTGCGGGAGGCCTTCGGCTACCCGCACCGGGAGATCGCCGAGATCCTCGACATCACCGAGGCCGCCAGCCAGCAGGTCTTCCACCGCGCCAAGAAACACGTCGCGGACGGCAGGGCCCGGACCGAGATCGACGAGGCCGCCGCCCGGCGGATCGTCGAGGAGTTCCTGGCAGCCGCCACCAGCGGCCAGACCGAACCGCTCGTGCGCCTGCTCACCGAGGACGCCATCTCGATCGGAGACGGCGGAGGGAAGGTCCCGGCCCGCGCCAAGGCGTTCGAGGGCGTCGTCGCGGTCGCGAAGTTCCTGCGGGGCCTGTTCAAACCCAGCACGGCCAAGCGCGCCATCGTCGGCGGCGCGCTCAAGGTCTACGCCTGGACCGCCAACGGCGACCCCGCCGTCGTGGCCGTCGTGGACGGCCGGGTCGTCGGCGTCATGTGCCTGGAGGTCACCGCCGAGGGCATCGCCGCGTTCCGCAACCAGGTCAACCCCGACAAGCTCGACCGCGCGACCGCGCACTGGGCGGCCGCCGACCACGGGGAGCCCCTGTTCGACGCCTTCTGATCGCTATGTGAGGTGCTTCACATCGCGTTCCTGTCAGGAAACGACGGGCCACCCGGTTCAAGAGGCAAACCCGCGCAAGACAGGAGCAAGGAAATGCAGCACCGCATCATCGTCCTGGGGGCCGGATACACCGGAGCCATCGCCGCCGGCCGCCTGGCCAAGCGGCTCCGCCGCGAGGACGTCGCCATCACCCTCGTCAACGCCGAGCCCGACTTCGTCGAACGCGTCCGCATGCATCAGCTGGCGGCCGGTCAGGACCTCAAGCTGCGGCCGTTGCGCGAGATGTTCGCGGGCACCGGCGTCGAATTCAGGCTCGCGGAGGTCACCGGCGTCGACGTGGACCGCAAGAGCGTCGCGGTCGTCGGCGCGAACGGCACCGAAGAACTCGGCTACGACACGCTCGTCTACGCCCTGGGCAGCGGCTGGGACGCTCAAGGTGTCCCCGGGACCGCCGAGCACGCCTATGAGGTCGCCGGCCGCCCCGGAGCACTCCGGCTGCGCGAGCGTCTGGCCCGCCTCGACGCCGGGCAGAGTGTGGTCGTCGTCGGCGGCGGCCTCACCGGCCTGGAGGCCGCGACCGAGATCGCCGAGGCCCGCCCGGACCTCGACGTCGCCCTCGCCGCCCGCGGCGACCTTGGGGACTGGCTCTCGCCCAAGGGCCGCGAGCACCTGCGGAAGGTCTTCGGCGAGCTCGGGATCACCGTGCACGAGCACACCGCCGTCACCGGCGTCGAAGCCGAGCGCGTCGCCACCGCCGACGGCAAGGCCATCCCGGCCGCGGTCACCGTGTGGACCACCGGCTTCGCGGTCCATCCGATCGCGGAGGCGACCGCCCTGGAGGTCACCGGCACCGGCCAGATCGTGGTCGACGGGACCATGCGCTCGGTCTCGCACCCGGACGTGTACGCCGTCGGCGACGCGGCCATGGTGATGGGCCCTGGGGACAAGCCGCTGCGGATGTCGTGCGCCTCGGGGACTCCGACCGCGTGGCAGGCCGCCGACGCGATCGCGGCGCGCCTGACCGGCGGGAAGCTCTCGACTGTGCCGATCCGCTACTTCAATCAGTGCATCTCACTGGGCCGCAAGGAGGGCTTGATCCAGTACGTCACCGCCGACGACCGCGCCGTGCAGGCGGTCCTGACCGGACGGCTCGCCGCCGTCTACAAGGAGCTGGTCTGCAAGGGCGCCGCCTGGGGCGTCGCCAACCCGACGCTCGGGCTGCCGACCCGGCGCCGCCGCATCACGCGGGAGCGGGCCGCGGCGGGCTCGGCCGTCGGGGCCCTGCTGTAGAGCACGAGGTGGATCAGGCGTCCTCGATGCAGCCGACCAGCGAAGAAGACGGGCGGAAAGGTCAGGAAGCCTCACGGCGAGCACTCTGGCGACCTCGACACCCTCGCAACCCCGGGACGGGCAGTCGGCGGCTGATCGGCAACGCTCCGACAGGCCCGCCTTGGGGGCGGAGGGTGTTTCATGAGCGGTCGTCCGGTGGACGGCCGGAGCCGGGCCCGACTTGCCGACTGAGTCGCCGCACCCCGCCGCGGACAGGAGCGGTGGACCGGACGGGACGCGCCGAAGAGCGGGTCCCGCCCGGTGACGGATCAGAGCTGGCCGCTCTCGATCGCCTGCTTGAGGGCCGCCTGCGTCGCCTGGTGGGAGGCGACGCCGTTCGTGACGACGAAGTCGATCAGCGAGGTGTCTGCGTCGAAGACGAGCTGCTCGGTGACCCTGGCCGTCCCGCTGTCCAGTTCCTCGAAGACGATCTTCTGGTGCGTGACGACACCGGGCAGCGACCAGGTGTCCGTCTCGTACTTGAGGGCGGCGCGGTCGATGCGCTGTTGCGCGTGGGTCTTGCTGGTGACGATCGCGCCCTGGTAGGGGATCTCCTCGATGGCCGTGAAGTCGATGTAGCGCGTGCCGGCCTGAAGCCGGTCGTCGTGGGTGACGACACGCTTCAGGAACGAATGCATGCCGATGTGGTTGTTGATGTTCGAATATTTGTCGAACACATGCTCCACCGGGGCGTCGATCTCGATCGAGATCATGGCCTTCTCCCTGCTCCGCCCCGAGCCCGGAGAGGGAGGGGGCGCGGAGTCGTAGAACCTGTAGGTGTCCCACGCGGCCTGCCACTCGGCGGCGAGCTCGGCGTCGCTCTGAGGGGTGTCGGCACGCGCGGGGCCGGAGAAGGCGGTGAGAAGGAACATCGCGGCGAACAGCTGGGCCGCGAGAAAGGGCTCAACCAACGATCCGATCTCAGCGGTCCCGCGTTCGTCGAAGGCCCGGAACACTCGCACGGTTGGATCTGGTGCCCCATCGTCCCGAAGGCGATCGGTGGGGAGGAAGTCAGCCAGTTCGAACCCGGAAGCGTGCTCGTTCTCGCTCAGGAAGAAGGCCCCGCCGACGAGGTCGGGATCCCAGCCATGTGTCAAGGCGTAGTCGATGACCCTCCGCACGTCCTTGGGGGTCGGATAGGTGGAATCAGTCGCGCAGCCCCCCGGCAGGACCGCCTTTGACGACAGATCCGCCTGGAGTGCACGGCTGTTCTTCCCGGCACCCCAGACCCGCAAGCGAATACACCTGTGACAGTCACGCTCACCGGACACGTGGTGGACCGGGCCCGTCCATACGAACTCTCGCCCGCCCGCATACAGCTTTCGCAACCTCGCCCGCACGCTGCCCGCCTCACCTCATCGGCCGGGTTGAAGCCCATGACTGCTCACCCGCGTACTGTGCGCGCATCTGCTGGCTTCCCTAACGTACAGGGCGACGGCCTCCGGTGCTGTCCAGCAACCTCGGCGCCGTGCCCGTCGCGTGCCCGATCGGCTCTTGCTCCTCGCGCGCCAGACCGTGAAGCGACGGGCACCGATGGACTGCGGTGAGTTCACCTGGTCTTGCGAAGACCGGCGAACTGCAGACCGGTGAAACCGGCGACCACTATGTCCTGGACGATCACGAGTGCGGTGCCCAGGTTGGTCAGCGGGAACCAACCGGCGATGAGCAGTTCCGCGCTCGCGACGACCCAGGCGACGTTGACAGCCATCACGATGCCCACGGCGGCCTTGCTCATCGTCGGCCGGGAGGCGAGGAGGAACAGGGCGGCCGCCCAGGCGACCAGGAACGCGCCAACGGGGTAGAGGAAGGCGGCGGGGAGGCCGAACAACTCGCCGAAGATCGCCGCAGCGGCGGCGTAGACGACTCCATTGGCGCCCGAGGCCATCGCATCCTGCTTGAGGGCGAAACGGAGGAGCTTGGCGTCGGCGACGGTCTTGACGGTGCTGGCGACGGTGGCCATTCGGGAGTTCCCTTCGCAGTGCTGACGTGCGTGTGATCACGAAGCTACGCAGGTCTGCACAACCCCGAATCAGTCATCGTGACGGTAGGTTCCTGAACGTGCTGTACGGACGATCCAGGGAACAAGCGGACATCGAACGGCTCCTGGCGGAGGCCAGGGCCGGCCAGAGCGGGACTCTTGTTGTTCGGGGCCAGGCGGGCATCGGTAAGTCGGCGCTCCTGCACCATGCCGCCGCGCGAGCGGAAGACATGCGAGTGCTGCGCGGCGTCGGCATCGAATCAGAGGCCGAGCTGCCCTTCGCCGCGCTTCATTCCCTCCTTCGCACCGGGCTGGGCCAGATCCGCACCCTGCCGGACGCGCAGGCCACCGCGCTCAGCGGGGCCTTGGGCCTGGGCGACATCGCACCGGAAAACCGGTTCCTGGTCGGGTTGGCCACGCTGAGTCTTCTCTCCGAAGTCGCAGGGGATGGCGCGCTGCTCTGTCTCATCGATGACGCACAGTGGTTCGACCAGGCATCCATCGACGCGCTGTTGTTCGCCGCCCGCCGCCTCGACGCTGAAGGCGTCGCTATGATCTTCGCCGCTCGAGAGGGTTTCCCCGCCGCAGGGCTGCCCGAGCTCCGGCTGGGTGGGTTGGACGATGCCGCCGCCGCCGCCCTGCTTCCGGACGTTCTCCCACCGCAGGTGCGAGAACGTCTCATCGAGGAAGCGGACGGCAACCCCCTGGCGCTCATCGAACTGCCCGCCGCGCTCACCGCCGAACAGCGCGCCGGGCGATTGTCGCCGGTGGGTGCGATGCCCGTCGCCGACCGGGTTCAGGAGATGTTCCGAAACCAGATAGCCGCCCTTCCCGAGGCGGCGCGCACCGCGCTGCTGATCGCGGCGGCGGACGGGTCCGGTGAGCTTGAGACGGTGGTGGGTGCGGGTGCCTCCCTCCAGGGCCTTGAGTCAGCCGAGCGGAACCGCCTGATGGAGATCAGGGGGGCGACCGTCGGTTTCCGCCATCCCCTCATCAGGGCCGCCGCCTACCAGAGCGCGCCGGTCACCCGGCGCCTTGCCGTACATCGAGCCCTTGCCGACGCCCTGACCGCCTCCGTCGCCGTGGACGCGGCCGACCGGCGGGCATGGCACCTGGCCTCCGCCGTGCTCGGCCCTGACGAGGAGGTCGCGCGAGAGTTGGAGGAGGTGGCGGAACGGGCACGTACTCGCAGTGGCCACGCCGCGATCGCGGCCGCTTACGAGCGTGCTGCCGAGCTCACCGCCGATCCGGTACGGCGGTCGGGACGGCTGGCCGCTGCCGCGTTGGCGGCAAGCGATGCCGGGCTGATGGGGCGTGCGGCCGCGCTCGCTGACAGCGCCACGCCTGACGTGGATGACCCCATCGTGATCGGCGCGCTGATCCAGGTACGTGCCCATCGCGAATTCGAGCAGGGCACACCGCTCGCGGCGGGCCGGATCATCATGGACGGTGTTCCTCGTGTGCTGGCCCGTTCCTCCGAGCGGGCCGCCTGGCTGCTGGTGGAAGCCGTCCGCTGCGCCTGGTCCGCCGGCGATGCGGGGTTGGCCGAGGAGGCGGCCACCGGCCTCCGCGCGCTCCCGGAGATCGGCTCGCCGCTGGTCTCCGGGGCGCTCGGGCTGACCCGCCTGCTGAGCGGCGACATCGGAGGTGGGGCCAAGCTCATGGGCGAGGCGGTCGACGGACATGCGCTTGCCGAGCTGGGAGTGCCTGGGCTGACCTTCACCGCCTCCCTGTGCTTCCCGCTGGGCCGCGCCGCCCGCTACGAGGAGATCGCCGGACGGGTCGTGGCGGAGTGCCAGAAAAGCGGAATGATCGGTTGGCTCGCCGCCGCATTCCAGGATCATGGTCTCGCGCAGGGGTGGCTCTGCCGGTACGGCGAGGCCAAGGCGACCCTCAACGCAGGGCTGCGGCTGGCGGCGGAACTGGGGCACGAGCATCAGGTCAGTCATCTCATGTGCTCTCTCGCCTGGGTGCTCGCTCACCAAGGGGATGTGGATCAGTGTCGCGCCAACGCCGAGGAGGGCATCGCGAGAGCCGACGACCAGGGACTGGTCCTCGCGGCGGCCATCGGGCGCTGGGCGCTCGGCCGGCTCGAACTCGGCCTGGGCCGTCCGGACGCCGCCCTCCAGCAGTTTGAGGGCATCCTGTCGACGGGCCTCACCGTCCTCTCCGCCGCTGACCAGGTCGAGGCCGCCATCCGTGGCGGCCGGCCCGAGCGGGCGAAGGAGCCGCTCGCCAGATACCTGGAGTGGGCACGGCACGTCCGCCAGCCGTCGTCGGACGCGATCGCCCTGCGCTGCCGTGCCCTCGTCGAGAAGGACGAGGCGCACTTCGTGCATGCCGTGCGCTGCCATGAGGCAGGCGATCAGCCGTACGAGCGGGCGAGGACGCAGCTCGCCTATGGCGAGTGGCTGCGACGGGCACGGCGGCGAGCGGACGCCCGCGCGCAGTTACGGGGTGCGCTGGAGATCTTCGACCGGCTCGGCACGGAGCTGTGGGCCGAGCGCGCCCGAGCGGAGTTGCGCGCGACCGGAGACGTGCCGGCGGCGCCGCGCAAGGCCGACGACCCGCTCAGCGTACTCACCCCCAGGGAACGCCAGATCGTACGGCTGGCGGCCAACGGCACCTCCAACCGCGACATCGCCGCTCAGCTTTTCCTCAGCCCGCGGACCGTCGGCTATCACCTCTACAAGGCGTTCCCCAAGCTTGGTATCACCTCTCGGTCTCAGTTGGCGGCTGTCGCCCGGTCCTCGCCGGTGCCAGACTGACCGATGTCCGCTCGGAAGTCGGATCGAAGCCGCGGCGCCTTGCACCGTCCGCCGGCCCAGGCACTCTGCGGCACAGCAGGAAAGTACAGCGACAGGGGCCGTCAGCGCGTCACCGATGAAGGTGACCGACGTGCATACGTCGCCGCCTGTGGGGCGGGCGGAGCGCATCTCCTCCCATTCATGTCGTAACCGGTCAGACCCGGTGAACCTTTCCGGTCACCGCACTATGGACAGATCGGCCGGCGCGGCTCGTCCTTCAGGTGCAGGTTCCACTCGGCGTCGGTGAGAGTACGGCCCGCCGTCGCGCAGAGCAGCGCCACCGGGTCGGCCACCGTCGCGGTCCCCCACAGCCGCGCGGCGCCGTCCTCGCCCGCGGTCGCGAGGGTACGGCCGTCGGGGCTGAACGCCACCCCCAGGGACGAGCCGCCGGAGTCCGTCATCGGCCGGCCGATCTGCCGGTACGCCTCGGGGTCCCAGAACCTGACCGTCCCGTCGATCCCGGTGCTGGCGAGCAGCCGTCCGTCCCGGCTGAACGCCACCCGCAGCACCGTGCCCGTGTGCCCGGTGAGCGGTTGGCCCAGTTGCCGGCGCGTCCGCACGTCCCACAGCCTGACCGTCCCGTCGACTCCGGCGCCGGCGAGGGTCCTGCCGTCGGGGCTGAAGGCCAGGTCGTACACCGGACCCGGGTGCCCGGTGAGCGGCGCCCCGAGCCGCCGGCCGGTGGCGGCGTCCCAGAACCTGATCGTGGTGTCGAGGCCACCGGTGGCGAGGGTCTTCCCGTCGGGGCTGAAGGTCACCGTCCAGATCGTGTCGGTGTGCCCGGTGAGCGGCCGGCCCAGCGGCCGGCGCGTCCGCACGTCCCACAGCCTGATCGTCCCGTCGGCGCCGGCGCCTGCCAGGATCCGCCCGCCGGAACCGAACGCCACGTCGTACACCGGGCCGGAGCGCCCGGTGAGCGGCGCCCCGAGCCGCCGGCCGGTGGCGGCGTCCCAGAGCAGTACGGTCCCGTCTCCTCCGGCGCCGGCGAGCACACGGCCGTCCGGGCTGAACGCCACCCCCAGGACGGCGTCGGTGTGACCCGTGAGCGGCGCGGCGGTCTCCTCACGGGTGACGGGGTCCCACAACCTGACCGTCTTGTCGTCCCCGGCGGTGGCGAGGGTCCTGCCGTCGGGGCTGAACGTCAACGCCCTGATCGGGCCGGTGTGACCGGTGAGGGGCCGCCCGAGCCGGCGATGGACGGCGGGATTCCACAACCTGATCATGCCGTCGTTACCCGCGCTGGCCAAGGTGCCGCCGTCGGGGCTGAACACCATGGCCCTGGCCTGGTCGGTGTGGCCGGTGAGTGCCTCCCCGAGCTGCCGGTGGGTGGCCGGATCCCACAACCTGACCGTGCCGTCGCCTCCCGCGCTGGCCAGGGACCGGCCGTCGGGGCTGAACCTCACCTCCCAGATGACGTTGTCGGTGTGGCCGGTGAGTGCCTCCCCGAGCTGCCGGTGGGTGGCCGGATCCCACAACCTGACCGTGCCGTCGTCCCCCGCGCTGGCCAGCGTCTTCCCGTCGGGACTGAACGCCACCCGCAGCACCGTCTCGGTGTGCCCGGAGAGCGGCCGGCCGAGCCGGCGGCGGGTGACCGCGTCCCACAGCCGGACGACCTTGTCGTTGCCACCCGTCGCGAGGGTGCGGCCGTCGGAGCCGAACGCCACGTCGTACACCGGACCGGGGTTGCCGAGCGGGCGGCCGAGCCGGCGGCGGGTGGCGGGGTCCCACAACCTGACGGAACCGTCGACTCCGGCGCTGGCGAGCGTCCGCCCGTCGGGACTGAACGCCACCCCGTAGACCGCGCCGCTGTGGCCGGTGAGGGGCTGCCCGAGCTGCCGGCCGGTGACGGGGTCCCACAGCCTGACCGTGCCGTCCTCCCCCGTCGTGGCGAGGGACCGGCCGTCGGGGCTGAACGCCACGTCCTCGGCCGGGCCGTCGTGGCCGGTGAGGGGCTGCCCGAGCTGCCGGCCGGTGACGGGGTCCCACAGCCTGACCGTGCCGTCCTCCCCCGTCGTGGCGAGGGACCGGCCGT
>NZ_JBVJHH010000025.1:0-7262 GCF_055586905.1 Streptosporangium sp. NPDC048886 | reverse complement strand
CGGGGCTGAACGCGGCTCCGTTGAGCTTCCCGCTGTGGCCGGGAAAACCGCCCACGGCGGGGTTGGCTAGCGCGTTCAGCAAGCCGGCATGGGCGTCCGGGGTCTGCCTGATCCGCCACCCGGCCACGGCGAGCAGCCGGGACAGGACGGGGTCGGTGTCGTCGAGGTTCTCGCTCCGCGCCGCCAGTTGGCGTGACAGGGCGTCCTGGCGCCCGACCTCCGCCAGGTCGCGCTGCTGGACCGCGACCAGGCCCGCCACGACGGACAGGACGAGCAGCACCGCCATCGCCAGCACCGAGCCGGTGATCACCTGGACCCTCCGGCGCTGCGCCCGGACGTCCTCGCCTTCGAGCTCGTCCTTGGCGAGGCCGTGCATGGGCGCGGCCAGTTCCGCGATCGCGCCGCGGAAGGACGCGTTCCGCAGGGTCAGATGGACGTCCTCGTGGGCCCACCTCATGTCCAGATAGCGGGGTTCGACGCCGAAGGCGCCGTGCAGCGCCGGATGGACGGCGGTGGAGGCCGCGTGGTCGAAGTCTCCGGCCGCCTCGTCCCAGACGCAGCCCCCGTCGGTCACCACGATCATGATCGTCTGTGGCCCCTTGACCTCGATCCACCGGCCGATCTCCTTGCCGACCCACCTGGACCGGGCGGACTCCGGTGAAGCGAGGAGGACGAACCAGGCGGACCTGTCGAGGTTGGAGCGGATGCTGGGCCACAGCTCCGCGGTGACCGCCAGGCCGGTCGTGTCCCGGAAGACCTCCAGCGCCCGCCGGCGATGCCAGGGCCTGGCCAGCTGTTGCAGCCCCCGCTGGACGGCGGGGGCGAACGCCCCCCGGGCGCTCCGCGAATAGGAGATGAAGGCCGCGTACCGCTTACCGGTGACGGCGAGCGGCTCGGCGGCCACGGCCTCGGCGTCCGCGCCCGCCGGGGCGAGATCGTCCCGTTCGGCCAGAACCGTCACCTCCAACGCGCTCTCCGGCGTCCTCCCGCCCCCTTCTCCGGAACCCCGTGCCGGGAAGGGCGCACTCGATGGGGTCATCGGTCGCCGGCCCCGACTCGTTTCCGGGCGGTGAGGTCGCCAGCCGGCCCCGTGACGGACCGGTGAGCCGAGCGCCTCCGGCGGATGCGCGCCACCTCTCGGCGCCGGAGGTGCGGGGGAAGGCGAAGAGCAGCCGGTCGACGTCGACGTACCGCGGGTAGCTCAGCGATCGGTTCACGTCGTCGAGCCGGCGGCCCGGGCCGAACCGCACCCGGCCCAGCCGGAACGGGTGGAGCGGGACGCCCTGGTCGGCCCCGGCCTGGGGCACCGCGGGCACGGCGGGGACAGGAGGGAGCCGGCCCGCCACCCACCCGTGGCCACCATGAGTTACAGAACGGACACTCTGGGGATAATTGTCGGCGCCGCGCCCGGTCGCGGAGACTCTGACCGTCACCCGGTGCCGGACGTCCGAGCGGGGGACGCCGCTCGGCGCGACACCGCCGGATGCTCACGGCGCGGAAAACCGGTTGACGGGAGTCTTAGCCTTATTGGGCTTTTGCCCAGGAACAGTGATCAATTCAAACGGAACCCGTGAGGAGTGTGCTGCCTGCTGATGCCCCCTGATACCGACGCCCCCGGGCGAGATACCGCAACCCGTCAGTCCCCGGCCCCCCGCCCGCACCGCGGCAGGATGGACTCGCTGTGGCGGATGAAGTCCTACCTCCGCCCCTACACCACCCGCCTGCTGCTCATCTGGATACCGGCCTTCGCCGGGATCGCCATCGGCATCGTCATCCCGCTGATCGGCAAAGAGATCATCGACGGCCCCGTCGCCCACGGTGACACCGGAGCGCTCCTCCCCCTGGCACTGCTCGCCCTGGCGCTGGGCGTGATCGAGGCGCTGCTCATCTTCCTGCGCAGATGGTTCCTGGCCGATGCCGTCCTCGGCCTGGAGACCACGATCCGCGACGACCTCTACCGGCACCTGCAGCGGCTGCCGATGAGCTTCCACGGCGCCTGGCAGTCCGGCCAGCTGCTCTCCCGCGCCACCACCGACCTGTCGGCGATCCGGCGCTTCCTCGGCTTCGGGCTGCTCTTCCTCGTCCTGATCATCGTCCAGATCGTGACCGTGACGGGGCTGCTGCTGCAGATGTACTGGCCGCTCGGCCTGCTGGTCGCCACGTCGGCGGTCCCGGTCGTGGTCACCTCGCTGCGCTTCGAGCGGAGCTACATCACCGTCTCCCGCCAGGTCCAGGACGAGCAGGGCGACCTCGCCACCGTGATCGAGGAGTCCGCCGTCGGCATCCGCACGATCAAGGCCTTCGGCCGCGGCCGCCACGTCTCCGGTGTCTTCGACGACGGGGCCCGCAAGATCTACCGGACCTCGATGGAGAAGGTACGGCTCTCGGCCAGGTTCTTCACCTTCCTGGAGGTCATCCCGAACGTCACGCTCGCCAGCGTGCTGCTGCTCGGCGCGCTCGCGGTCGGCTCGGGATCGCTGACACTGGGCACGCTGGTGGCCTTCACCACGCTGATGCTGCAGCTGGTGTGGCCCGTCTCGGCCCTCGGCTTCATCCTGGTGATGGCCCAGGAGGCGATGACCTCGGCGGACCGGGTGATGGAGGTGCTCGACACCGACCCGGAGATCGCCGGAGGCACGGACGTGATCGAGCACCCCCGCGGGCACCTGCGCTTCGAGGGCGTGGAGTTCCGCTTCCCGGGCGCCGAGGGGCCGGTGCTCCGCGACGTCTGGCTGGAGGTGCGGCCGGGAGAGACGGTCGCGATCGTGGGCGCGACGGGTTCGGGCAAGACCACGCTGACCGCCCTCGTCCCCCGGCTGTACGACGTCAGCGCCGGCCGGGTGACGATCGACGGGCACGATGTGCGGGACCTGTCGCTGCCCGCCCTGCGCTCGATGGTCGCCACGGCCTTCGAGGAGCCGACCCTGTTCTCCATGAGCGTCAGGGAGAATCTCACCCTCGGGCGGCACGACGCCACCGAGGAGGAGATCGAGCAGGCGCTGCGGGTGGCCCAGGCCGGGTTCGTCCACCAGCTGCCATGGGGGCTGGAGACCAGGATCGGCGAGCAGGGCATGTCCCTGTCCGGCGGCCAGCGTCAGCGCCTCGCCCTGGCCCGCGCGGTCCTCAGCCGGCCGAAGGTCCTCGTGCTGGACGACACCCTGTCGGCGCTGGACGTCGAGACCGAGGCACTGGTGGAGGAGGCGCTCCGGCATGTCCTGCGGGACGCCACCGGGATCGTCGTCGCGCACCGCGCCTCCACCGTCCTGCTCGCCGACAAGGTGGCCCTGCTGCTGGACGGCACGATCGCGCACGTCGGCCGCCACCACGAGCTGATGGCGAGCGTGCCGGAGTACCGGTCGCTGCTGTCGGCGGACCTGGACGACACCCCGGAGGGGCCGTCCCGCCCGGACGGACCGGACGGCGCCCCGGACGGCCTGGACGGCCTGGACGGCGAGCTGGACGACCTGGACGGCCTGGACAGCGAGGGGGCACTGCGATGAGCCAGAGCACGGCACAGGGCTGGCGCGGCGTCGCCGCCGAGAACCAGGACGACCTGTCGGAGCAGGTGTCGTTCCTGCTCCGCACCCGGTCACGGCGGCTGCTCGGCGAGCTGCTGCGGCCCTACCGCAGGGAGATCGTCCTGCTCGTCGCGGTCATCGTGATCTGCAACGCCGCCGCCCTCGCCATCCCCTACCTGATCAAGGTGGGCATCGACACCGGCATCCCGCCGATGGTCGCGGGCGAGGGGCCGGCCACGCTGGTGACGGTCGTCGTGGCGGTCCTGACCGCGGCGGTCATCCAGGCGGCCACCCGGCAGGTGTTCCTGCGGATGGCGGGCCGCATCGGCCAGAACATCCTGCTGGAGCTGCGGCGGCGGGTCTTCGGCCACTTCCAGAGGCTGTCGCTGTCCTTCCACGACGACTACACCTCGGGCCGGGTCGTCGCCAGGCTCACCTCCGACATCGAGGCCATCTCCGAGATGCTGCAGTCGGGCTTCGACGGCCTCGTCACGGCTGTGCTGACGCTGACCGGCACCGCGGTCGTGCTGCTCGTCCTCGACGTCCACCTCGCCGTGGTCGCGCTGCTGCCGCTGCCGGTCCTGCTGCTGTTCACCCGCTGGTTCCGGCGGCAGTCGAGCATCACCTACCGCAGGACCCGGGAGACCGTGGCGCTGGTGATCGTCCACTTCGTGGAGTCGATGACCGGCATACGGGCGGTCCAGGCGTTCCGCAGGGAGCCGCGCAACCAGGAGATCTTCTCCCAGCTCAACGCCGACTACCGGGACGCCAACGTACGGAGCATGCATCTGATCTCGGTCTTCATGCCGGGGGTCAAGCTCATCGGGAACGTCACGGTCGCCGCCGTCCTGTTCTACGGCGGCTGGCTGGCCGTCGGTGGCGACGTCACGGTGGGTGTGCTCGCGGCGTTCCTGCTCTACCTGCGCCAGTTCTACGAGCCGATGCAGGAGATCAGCCAGTTCTACAACACCTTCCAGTCCGCGGGGGCCGCCCTGGAGAAGCTCTCCGGCGTGCTGGAGGAACGGCCCACGGTGGCCGAACCGCGCGATCCCGTGACGCTGGAGCGGCCACGCGGGGAGGTCCGGTTCGAGGAGGTGGAGTTCTCCTACCTGGACGGCACCCCGGTGCTGTCCCGGATGGACCTGGTGATCCCGGCGGGACAGAGCGTGGCGGTGGTCGGCACCACCGGGGCGGGGAAGACCACGCTGGCGAAGCTGGTCTCCAGGTTCTACGACCCGGTGGCCGGCCGCGTGCTGCTCGACGGGGTGGACCTGCGCGATCTCGGCGAAGACTCGCTGCGCGGCGCGGTGGTCATGGTCACGCAGGAGAACTTCCTGTTCACCGGCTCGGTCGCCGACAACATCAGGTTCGGCCGGCCCGGCTCGACCATGGCCGAAGTGGTCGAGGCGGCCCGGGCCATCGGCGCCCACGACTTCATCTCGGCGCTTCCCGAGGGCTACGACACCCAGGTCGCCAAGCACGGCGGCCGGCTGTCGGCCGGCCAGCGGCAGCTCGTGGCGTTCGCCCGGGCCTTCCTCGCCGATCCGGCGGTGCTGATCCTCGACGAGGCGACCTCCAGCCTGGACGTCCCCGGTGAGCGGCTGGTGCAGCGGGCGATGCGGACGATCCTGGCGGAACGGACCGCTCTGATCATCGCGCACCGGCTGTCGACCATCGAGATCGCCGACCGGGTGCTCGTGATGGACAGCGGCGGGATCGTGGAGGACGGCCCGCCCGACCAGCTCGTCGCGCGGGACGGCCGCTTCGCCGGCCTGCACCGGGCCTGGCTGGAGAGCATCTCGGACCTCCCGAGGACCCCCGGCTAGACCGCACGGCCGGGCACGAGGCCGCGGGCACACGGCCCGGCACACGGACGGGCTCCACGCGCGTGGAGCCCGTTCCCGCCGGCGCGCAAAGTGAAACAGAGGTAAAAAGGGGTAGCTCGCACCGGATGAAGGCAGACGACTCATCGTCCACCAGCCGGGCGAGCCTGGACTTCAAGCGTAGTTCGCACCGGATGAAAGCAGACGACTGGTTCCTCACCGGTGCCGAACGCGGCAACCCAGCGTCTCGGATCGACGCCCGGCACGACGGCGACACCGCCTGGTCGAGCGGGAACGCCGTACGCCCCATCCCGCACGGCGCGCCGTACTTCACCGAGCTGCTGGCCCGCGTCCGCGAACTGCGCGCCGGAGACCTGCTGCTGTTCACCGACTGGCGCGGCGATCCCGGCGAGCGGCTGGACGGTCCCGGCACCGAGGTCGCCGAGGTGTTCGCCGCGGCCGCGCGGCGCGGTGTCGTGGTGAAGGGTCTCCTGTGGCGCTCGCACTGGGACCGGCTCCGCTTCAGCGAGGCCGAGAACCGCCACCTGGGGGACGCCATCGAAGCCGCCGGCGGGGAGTGCCTGCGCGACATGCGCGTCCCGCCCGGCGGCTCGCACCACCAGAAGCTCGTGGTGCTGCGGCACCGCGCCGACCCCCGGCGCGACATCGCCTACGTCGGCGGCATCGACCTGTGCTGGAGCCGCCGGGACGACGCCTCCCACGCCGGGGACACCCAGGCCGCCCCCATGGCCGAGGTGTACGGCGCGCGCCCGCCCTGGCACGACGTGCAGGCCGCGATCCGGGGACCGGCCGTCGGCGACGTCGAAGCCGTGTTCCGGGAGCGCTGGGAGGACCCCGGGCCGCTGACCCGCAACCCCCTGCACCGCCTCGCCGACCTGGTGCGGCGGGAGGACACCCGGCCGGATCCGCTGCCGCCGCAGTTCCCCGATCCGCCCGCCTGCGGCCCGCACGCCGTGCAACTCCTGCGGACCTACGCCCACCGGCGCACGCGCTACCCGTTCGCCCCGCGGGGAGAACGCAGCATCGCCCGCGGCTATCTCAAGGCGCTGCGCCGGGCCCGCTCCCTCATCTACATCGAGGACCAGTATCTGTGGTCGCCGCAGATCGCCGAGTCCTTCGCCGAGGCGCTCAAGGTCAACCCGGAGCTGCTGATGATCAGCGTCCTCCCGCTCCACCCCGACCAGGACGGCGCGCTCAACGGCACCCCCCAGATACTGGGCCGCAACCAGGCCCTGTCCATCCTCAAGGAGGCCGGCGGAGACCGCTTCGCGGTGTACGGCCTCGAGAACCGGCAGGGCACTCCGGTCTACGTCCACGCCAAGGTCTGCGTGATCGACGACGTGTGGGCGACGATCGGCTCGGACAACTTCAACCGCAGGTCCTGGACCTACGACTCCGAGCTGACCTGCGCGGTGCTCGACGGGACCCCGGACGGCCGGGAACCCGCCGACCCGGCGGGCCACGGGGACGGCGCCCGCCGCCTCCCCCGCGACCTGCGGCTGACCCTCGCGCGCGAGCACCTCGACCGTCCCGACCTGCCCGACGCGGACCTGCTGGCCCCGGAGTCGTTCTTCGCCGCCTTCGCCGCCTCCGCCGAGGCCCTCGAACGGTGGCACGCCGAGGGCCGCCGGGGGCCCCGGCCGGAGGGACGGCTCCGGCTGTACGAGCCGTCGCCGCTGTCGCCCCTGACCACCGTCTGGGCCGCCCCGCTCTACCGGATCGTGTGCGACCCCGACGGGCGGCCCCGTGCCATGCGCCGGAGCGGCGTCTACTGATCACCCCCGGCGCCCCGGCCGCCGGTCGCCGGGGCCGTTGGGGTGGGGTGGTCAGGTGTCCTTGATGTCGCAGAGGGCGGCGCCGGCGGTGACGCTGTCGCCCACCCCGGCCCGTAGCCCGGTCA
>NZ_JBVJHH010000024.1:0-152618 GCF_055586905.1 Streptosporangium sp. NPDC048886 | reverse complement strand
GCCTTCGCCGTGATGTCCCTGATCTGGGACGCCGGCGCCCGCCGCGCCGTCGGACTGCGCAGGCCGTACGGCGGGATGTTCGGCAAGGACCTGCCCACCGCGCTCCTGGCCGTGCTGCTGGTCCCGGCATTCACCTACATGGCCTCGTGGACCGGCTGGTTCGCCTCCCCGCTGGGCTGGGGGCGCAACTGGGCCCAGACGACCTCCCAGGGGCCGGCGTACTTCGTCTTCGACTCGATCCGGTCGTGGCTCAACTACCACTTCCAGGTCCTCGGCTTCCACACCGGCCTGGCCACCCCGCACAGCTACCAGTCCGAGCCCTGGAGCTGGCCGCTGCTGCTGCGCCCGGTGGCCTTCTTCTGGGAGACGCCGGGCGGCTGCGGAGCCGAGACCTGCGCCCAGGAGGTGCTCGGGGTCGGCACCCCGGTCATCTGGTACGGCGGGCTGGCCGCGCTCATCGCGATGATCGCCTGGTACGTCGCCACCCGCGACTGGCGCGCCGGAGCGGTCCTGCTGGCCTACACCGGTGGCTGGCTGCCCTGGTTCTACTGGGCCATCGCCGACAACCGGACCATGTATCTGTTCTACGCGATCCCCATGGTCCCGTTCATGATCCTCGCACTGACCCTGGCCGCCGGACTGGTCATCGGGAAGGCGGAGGCCGCGCCCAACCGCAGGGCGGTCGGGGCCGCGTTCGCCGGGGCCTTCATGATCCTCGCGCTGGTCAACTTCGCCTGGCTCCACCCGGTGCTCGTCGCCGAGATCATTCCGCACTCGCAGTGGTGGGCGCGGATACTGCTGTCGCGGTGGGTCTAGCGAACCCCCGGCGCAGGGAGATCGCGGCGGCGAGGCAGGCCAGCGGCACCGCCGGCAGCAGGTAGCGGTAGTCGAACTCGGCGGTCGCGGCCGGGGCCAGGATGAGGCCGAAGGCGGCCAGCCACGGCAGCAGCACCGGTCCGCCCAGGGTGCGCCAGCGCACCGCCACCCCGGCCAGGCCGATCAGCAGCAGGAGGCCGACGACGATGCCGGGCAGCCTGACCGTCCGCTGGTAGGCCTGCATGAAGGAGGCCCAGGGGTCGTGGAGCTGGGTGCCGATCACGCTCTGCCGGCCGCGGATCTCCGCCGTCGGCAGGCCCGGATCGTATCTGCGCGCGTCGCCGTCGGTGGTGCCCTTGTAGGACGACCAGGCGGGCAGCACCTTGTCCTCGAAGGAGAACTCGTACTGCTGGAAGGTCGCGTAGTCGGGGAAGCGCGGCCGGCCCCAGTGGAAGGCGCGGAAGAAGTCGACGGCCACCTTGGCGAGGTAGTCGCCCGGCTGGGACAGGATGGCCCGCTTGGCGAAGGTCCCGGCGGTCTGGTTCATCTGCGGGGTGAACGTGCTGCCCGTCCCGAAGGCGTGGAAGCGCTGGCCGCCCCTGGCCCACCACAGGTAGTTCTGGCCGGAGAAGCTGCGCTCGCTCGGCGGGGCGGTGATGCACAGCAGCGCCAGCTCCAGCTCCTTGCGGGGGTCGACCCCCATCTTCGTGCAGTCGGCGAACAGCGCGGTGCGCATGTAGAGGATCGCGCCGTCGCTGTTGGTCATGGCGTAGTTGCCGTGCGCGGAGGCGAACCAGCCCATGTAGCCGAGCACCGGGACCGCGCACGCGGTCACCATGGCAGTGATCGGCTTCCACCCGGTGCGCTTGATCAGCATGTAGGCGCAGACCAGGGCGAGGATCGGCAGTCCGATCGACCGGGTCAGCGCGGTGAGGGCGAGCAGCAGGCCGATGACCGCGCCGAGCCGCCAGGACACCTTCCGGTGCCAGAGCACCAGCGTGATGACGCCCATGACCAGCAGCATGAACATCGTGTCGGACATGATCAGGTGTTCGAGCTGGATCTGGTAGGCGTCGAACAGCACCGGCACGGTGGCCAGCGTCGCCCCCCAGCCGGGCAGCCCGAACCTCCTGCGCAGCAGCGCGTAGACCAGCACCGCGATGGACAGGCCCATCAGGTGCTGGGTGAAGGCGACCAGGCCGAAACTGTGGAAGGGGCGCAACAGCAGCAGCCAGAAGGAGTAACCGTTCGGGCGCAGGGCACTGGGGCGTTCGGGGTTGACCGCCCCCGACACGTATTCGAAGGAGTCGTTGAACCACAGGGCCGGGCCGTACCCGAGCATGGTGACCACACGCAGCACGAACGCCAGCGCGAGCGCGGCCACGAAGAGGCGATGGCGGCGTAGGAAAGCCCGCAGGCGCGCGCTCCAGTCAGCTGGAGGCACCTCCAGACGTGCTCGTTCTGCGACGGTCACCATGCATTACAGGATGCCAGTCGTTTCACGGAGTTGACCCGCGCAGTAGAGGTTAGAGGGCATCATGATGAGATTGGCCTGTGCCGTAAATGAAGGGTTGAGACGTGGAACTGACCGTGGTGATGCCTTGTTTGAATGAGGCGGAGACCGTGGAGACCTGCGTACGCAAGGCACTGGCCTGCATGCGGGAACACGGGATCGACGGAGAAGTGCTGATCGCCGACAACGGCAGCACCGACGGCTCGCAGCAGCTCGCGCGGGACGCCGGGGCCCGGGTGGTGCACGTTGACGCCAAGGGTTACGGGAACGCCCTCATGGGCGGCATCCGGGCGGCCCGGGGCAGATACGTCATCATGGGCGACGCCGACGACTCCTACGACTTCACCGCGCTGCTGCCGTTCGTCGAGCAGCTGCGCGACGGGGCCGACCTGGTGATGGGCAACCGGTTCAAGGGCGGCATCGCGCCGGGCGCCATGCCCCCGCTCCACCGCTACCTCGGCAACCCGGTGCTGTCCTTCATCGGCCGCCTGTTCTTCCCCAGCGCGATCGGCGACTTCCACTGCGGCCTGCGCGGCTTCCGGCGCGACTCCATCATCAAGCTCGGCCTGCAGACCGGCGGCATGGAGTTCGCCAGCGAGATGGTGGTGCGCTCGACGCTGTCCGGGCTGGACGTGCGCGAGGTGCCCACCACGCTGTCGCCCGACGGCCGCTCCCGCCCGCCGCACCTGCGCTCCTGGCGCGACGGCTGGCGCCACCTGCGCTTCCTCATGCTCTACAGCCCGCGCTGGCTGTTCCTCATCCCGGGCATGGTCCTGATGACCATCGGCCTGGTCGCGGGCGCCGCCCTGACCTTCGGCCCGGTCTACATCGGCAAGCTCGCCTTCGACGTCGACACCCTGGTCGGCGCCTCCGCCGCGGTGGTGATCGGCTTCCAGGCGGTGCTGTTCGCGGTGTTCACCAAGGTCTACGCGGCCGAGGAGGGCTTCCTGCCCGAAGACAGGCGGGTGCGCAAGCTCGTCGACATCGTGACCCTGGAGAAGGGCCTGGTCGTCGGCGGCCTGCTGGCCCTGGCCGGTCTGGGCGGCCTGGTCGCCTCGCTGGTCCACTGGCAGACGCGCAGCTTCGGCACGCTGATCCCCTCCGAGTCGCTGCGCCTGGTCGTGCCCTCGGCCACCGCGCTGATCATGAGCTTCCAGACCATCTTCGCGGCGCTGTTCGTCAGCATCCTCGGCATCCGCCGGACCAAGGAGACGCTCGTCGACGTGGCGGCCTCCGCGGCCGAGGAGGCCGCCGAGGCCGTGACCCGGGAGGGCGCCGAGGAGGCGGCCGAGGCCGTATCCCGGGAGAGCACCAAGGCCTGAGTCCGCGTCCCTTAGGCTTGGCATCATGTCCCAGCACATCCTGACCGCGGTCGCGTGGCCCTACGCCAACGGCCCCCGCCACATCGGGCACGTCTCCGGATTCGGCGTGCCGTCCGACATCTTCAGCCGCTACCAGCGGATGGTGGGCAACAAGGTCCTGATGGTCAGCGGGACCGACGAGCACGGCACCCCCATCCAGGTGCAGGCCGACAAGGAGGGCGTCAGCGCCCGGGAGCTCGCCGACCGCTACAACAGGGTGATCGTCGAGGACCTCCGGGCGCTGGGTCTGTCCTACGACCTGTTCACCCGGACCACGACCGGCAACCACTACGCCGTGGTCCAGGAGATCTTCAAGGGCCTCCACGCCAACGGCTACATCTTCCCCAAGACCACGATGGGGGCGATCTCGCCCTCCACCGGCCGCACCCTCCCCGACCGCTACATCGAGGGCACCTGCCCGATCTGCCACTACGACGGCGCCCGCGGCGACCAGTGCGACAACTGCGGCAACCAGCTCGACCCGATCCAGCTCATCAACCCGGTCAGCAAGATCAACGGTGAGACGCCGATCTTCGTCGAGACCGAGCACTTCATGCTCGACCTGCCCGCCTTCGCCGAGGTGCTCGGCTCCTGGCTGCAGTCCAAGCAGGGCGACTGGCGGCCCAACGTGCTGAAGTTCGCCCTCAACCTCCTGGGCGACCTGCAGCCCCGGGCGATCAGCCGCGACCTCGACTGGGGCGTGCCGATCCCGCTGGAGGGCTGGAGCGAGCAGGCCAACAAGCGGCTCTACGTCTGGTTCGACGCCGTCATCGGCTATCTCAGCGCCTCCATCGAGTGGGCCCGCCGCTCCGGCGACCCGGACGCCTGGCGGCAGTGGTGGCAGAACCCCGAGGCCCGTGGTTACTACTTCATGGGCAAGGACAACATCGTCTTCCACGCCGAGATCTGGCCGGCGATCCTGCTCGGCTACAACGGCCAGGGGGCCCGCGACGGCGCCCCCGGCTCGCTCGGCGCGCTGAACCTGCCGTCGGAGGTCGTCTCCAGCGAGTTCCTGACCATGGAGGGACGCAAGTTCTCCTCCTCCCGCCAGGTCGTCATCTACGTGCGCGACTTCCTGGCCCGCTACGACGCCGACGCGCTGCGCTACTACATCGCGGTGGCCGGCCCGGAGAACCAGGACACCGACTTCACCTGGTCGGAGTTCCTCAACCGCAACAACGGCGAGCTGGTGGCGGCCTGGGGCAACCTGGTCAACCGCTCGATCTCGATGGCCGCCAAGAACTTCGGCGTCATCCCCGAGGCGGGCGACCTCACCGACGCCGACCGCGCGATGCTGGAGCGGAGCCGGTCGGCCTTCCCGAAGGTCGGCGCCGAGCTTGAGCGCTCCCGGTTCAAGAACGGGATCACCGAGGCGTTCGACGTCATCCGCGAGGCCAACAAATATCTGGCCGAGCAGGAGCCGTGGAAGATCAAGGACAACCCCGAGCGGGTCAAGTCCATCCTCCACGTGGCCCTGCAGATCGTCGACGACGCGAAGACCATGCTCACCCCCTTCCTCCCCAACTCCTCCAACAAGGTCTACGAGATGCTCGGCGGCACCGGCCTGTGGTCGGGCATGCCGGAGATCGAGGAGGTCGACGAGGAGGGTGGCCGCACCTACCCGATCATCACCGGCTCCTACGAGGGCGCCGCGCGCTGGGAGTCCACCCCGATCCGGGCCGGCCTCCCGCTCGCCCCGCCGACCCCGCTGTTCCCCAAGCTCGACCCCAAGATCGTCGAGGAGGAGCTCGCCCGCCTGAGCGGGTGAGACGGGCCGCCCGGCCCCGCGCCCGGCGCGGGCCTGGGCGGCACCTCGATAGGTTGGACGGTGTGAGCACGACGAAGCTTCCCGCCGCCCCCGAGCCCCTGGCCACCGAGGTGTTCGACAGCCACTGCCACCTGGACATCATGGTGGGCAACCGCCAGGCGTCCTCCGGAGACCCCGTCGCCCAGGCCGCTCAGGCGGCCCGGGCGAGCGTCGAGGGGATCCTGCGGGAGGCCCGCGCGGTCGGCGTGACCCGGCTCGTCACGATCGGTTACGACCTGCCGTCCTCCCGCTGGAACGCCGAGACCGCGGGGCTCCACGACGGCGTCTACGCCGGGGTGGCGATCCACCCCAACGAGGCGCACGCCTCGACGCCGGAGACCCTCGCCGAGATCGAGGAGCTCGCCCGCCTCCCGCACGTCAGGGCGGTGGGGGAGACCGGGCTCGACTACTACCGCGACTGGGCCTCCAAGGACGACCAGCACGCCAGCTTCCGGGCCCACATCGAGATCGCCAAGCGGACCGGCAAGGCCCTGGTCATCCACGACCGCGAGGCCCACGCCGACGTGCTGCGCGTGCTGGCCGAGCAGGGCGCCCCGGACGTCGTGGTCTTCCACAGCTTCTCCGGCGACGCCGAGATGGCCGGGCAGTGCGTCGAGGCCGGTTACTTCATGTCCTTCTCCGGGCCGGTCACCTACAAGAACGCCGCCTACCTCCGCGAGGCCGCGGCGGTCGCGCCCAAGGAGCTGATGCTCGTCGAGACGGACGCGCCCTACCTCCCGCCGACGCCGCACCGGGGCAAGCCCAACGCGCCCTATCTCATCCCCCTCACGCTCCGCTGCCTGGCCGAGGTCAAGGGGATGGGCACGGACGAGCTGGCCGCGGCCGTCAACGCCAACGGGGAGACCGTCTTCGGACGCTGGTGACCGCACCCGCCCGTCCCGGCGGGCGGCGGGCGGTCAGCCCACCGCCGCGCCGAAGTCGGCAGAGCCGCCGCCGGCGACGCCGGGCACCTTGCCGGTCCCCGGCGAGAGCGGGATCCCGGTGGCGTCGTTGCGGCCCAGCAGCGTCACCGCCCCCGCGGCACCCCGGTCCGGCGCGCCGACCACCAGGCGGTTCCCGCTGAACCCCACCGACCAGCCGGAGCGGTCACCGGGCCCGCCCCGCCCGACCAGCCGGGCCCGCCCCGGCTCCCGCACCGGCGTCAGCCATACGCCGCCCCGCTGGTCCGGCCCGTCGAACGGGACGCCGACGGCCAGCCGGGCGCCGGCCTCCCCGGTGAAGGCCAGCGAGAAGCCGTATCCCTCGCCCGCGGCGCCCTCCGCCCCCTGGTCGAAGGCGCCCGCGGCGGTGATCTCCGCGGTGCTGGACGCCTGGAAGAGCCGGACCAGCCCGGAGTCCTTCACCCGGCCGCCGTCGCCGAGCGGCGCGCTCACCGCCAGGTAGGCCACGTCGCCCTCCTCGGCGTAGGCCATCGCGTAGCCGAACCGGTCGCCCGCGCCGGCGTCGGTGAGCTCGTGGAGGCTCCATCCCCGGCCGGCGTACGTCTCCCGGGCGCCGCGCACGTCGTAGATCACGGAGATCGCCCCCGAGTCGGGCGTGCCCGCGCCGTCCTGCCGCCCCGGCCCGTCGTCGTTCTCGTACGGCGCGCCGACCGCGAGGTCAGGCTCGCCGGGGGCGCCGCCGAGCCTGCCGACCGCCACGGACCAGCCGAACATGTCGCCGGTCTCGCCGTTGCCGGAGACGCCCCCGGTGTCCTGGGAGATCCGCCTGCCCCTGCCGAGCGCGCCGGCCTCGAACAGGTACGCCGCCCCGGCGTCGGTCACCCCGCCGACGTCCTCGTACGGCGCGCCGACCGCCACCAGGTCTCCGCCGGAGGCCAGGGACCAGCCGAAGTGGGCGCCGGCCTCCGGCTCGGGGGCGACCAGGCGGACCGCCGCCCGCTCCGCCCCGCCGTACACGGCGTAGACCGCGCCCGCATCCGGCCGTCCCGAAACGTCGGCGTACGGCGCGCCGATCAGCAGGTCCGCGCACCGGTCGGCGTCGAGGTGGGTCAGCTTCACCGACCATCCGAAGCCGTCGCCCGCGGCGGGTGCGGGGGCGCTCACGGCCCTGCCGCCCGTGCCCCGCCCGAACAGCACGTGCGCGCTGCCGGCGCCGTAGATCCCGCCGGGGGCGGCGAACGGGTCGCCGGCCACCGTGTCGTCGGTGCCGTCGCCGTCGAAGTCGCTCACGCCCGCCCCGGAGCAGTCGGCGGCGGAGACCGCGGGGAGGGAGACCGCGGAGGCGGTGGGCAGCAGCGGGAGCGCGGCCGCGAGCAGCAGGGACGCCAGGGTTCTCACGACAGCCTCACCTCGATCTCCGTCCCGCCCTCGATCACCCGGCCGGTCAGCTTCAGCGGCCTGCGGACCGGGGGCAGGTCGTAGACGAGCACGCCGTCCACCCTGCCGCCGGGGGCCAGAGCGGCCGGCAGGCCGGTCGAGACCGGCTCGGGGCTGTGGACCGCCCCGCGGTCGTCCAGCAGGGTGAGGGGGGCGCGGCTGAGCGGCGCCGCCCTGCCGGTGGCGTTGAGCAGGGTCCACCGGAGCACGCAGAACCGGCCGCGGGCCGGGACGGCGCCCCGGTAGCCGGTCAGGCCGCACTGCGGGGCCCGCGGGATGATCAGTTGCGGGTCCTCGAAGAGGGAGCCGGTGGCGATCCGCCTGCCCACGTCGGTGGCGCCGGTCGGGGCGACGGTCTCCCCCCGCGGCCCCTGCACGGTCCTGCCGCCGGCGTTGACCAGCACGAGGGCCGTGACCGCCAGGGCCGCCGCCACGACCGGTACGGCGAGCAGCCAGCGCCGTCGCGAGGGTCTCCCGGCGGGAGCCGCACCGGGCGGCGCGGGAGCCGTACCCGGCGGGGCGGGCCGCGCCCCGGACGGGGCGGGTACGGCGGCCGCGGCCCGGGACGGGGAGGCCGAGGGGGCGTCCGTGTCCGGGAGGGCCAGGGGCCGGGTGGAGTCGGGCGCCACGTTGGCGGGAGGCTCCCACGACCGGTTCAGCATGTCGGTGGCGAGGGTGGGCGGGTCCGCCGGGGCGGGGGCCGCCGTGGCCGGTGCCGCGATCCCGCCACCGACCAGGGCGATCAGCAGATCCTGGGCGGTGGGCCGCTGGTAGGGGTCCATCGCGGTGGCCCGGCGGACCAGGTCGTCGAGCGGCGCGGGCAGCGCGCCCAGGTCGGGCGGGCTGTTCAGCAGCCGGGTGGCCATGGTGATCAGGTCGCCCCGGCCGTAGGGGTGGCGGCCGTTGCCCGCGTAGGCGACCAGGCACCCCCAGGCGAAGACGTCGGCGGCCGGGGTGATCTCCAGGCCGCGCACCTGCTCGGGGGCCCACCAGCCGGGGCTGCCGAGGACCTCGCCCGACTGGGTGAAGCCCTGGGTGGAGTCCAGCGCCCGGGCGATGCCGAAGTCGATCACGCGGGGCCCGGACATCGACAGGATCACGTTGGCGGGTTTGAGGTCGCGGTGGACCAGCCCGGCGACGTGGATGGCGGCCAGCGCGGCGGCGACCCCGAGGGCCACGCCGTGCAGGGGACCGGGTTCGAGCGCGCCGTGCAGCGCGATCTGGCGGGACAGCGGCGTGCCGGCGATGTATTCGGTGACCATGTACGGACGGCCGTCCTCGGCGTTGCCGTTGTCGAGCACCTGGGCGGTGCAGAAGGAGGCCACCCGCCGGGCGTTGCGCACCTCCGCGTGGAACCGCGCGGCGAACCCGTCCTCGACCGCGAACTCGGCCTTGACCATCTTGAGCGCCACCGGCCGGCCGGTGGGGGCCAGCGCGAGGTAGACGGTGCCCATGCCTCCCTCGCCGAGGCGGCCGAGCAGCCGGTAGTCCCTGACCTGCTCGGGATCGCCGGGGCGCAGCCCCTCGGCGCCGGCCCGGCTCACGTCCTCACCACGGGGCGGATCCCCTTCCTCGCCGACGATCCCCCGTGTGGCAACGTTATCCATAACGGAACCTCTCGTGTCCATCACGCGTCATCGCAGTCTGTTCGATGCGCGAAACTTGTCGGATGACGTGGGGAGTGCAGCCGTGAGCGAACGCAGCGGACGAACGAACAGCAACAGCGGCCCTGCGGACGCAGGCGTCGTCTCTCCGGGCGGGGCACCAGCATGAGCCTTCTCGGTCCGGTGGAAATACGTAATTTGGCGGAGAAGCTGGATATCCGGCCGACGAAGAAGCTCGGCCAGAACTTCGTGATCGACGGCGGCACGGTCCGCCGGATCGTCCGGGTCGCCGGGCTGCGGCCCGACGACGTGGTCATCGAGGTCGGCCCCGGCCTGGGTTCGCTCACCCTCGCGCTGCTCCCCGAGGTCCGTCACGTGGTGGCGGTGGAGATCGACCCGGTCCTGGCCGCCCAGCTCCCGCTGACCGTCGCCGAGCGCGCCCCGGAGTCCGCCGGGCGCCTCACCGTCGTGCTGGCCGACGCCCTGCGGGTCCAGCCCGGCGACCTGCCGGAGGACGGGCCGACCGCGCTGGTGGCCAACCTGCCCTACAACGTCTCCGTCCCGGTGGTGCTGCACCTGCTGGAGACCCTGCCGTCCCTGCGCAACATCCTGGTCATGGTCCAGTCCGAGGTCGCCGACCGGCTGGCCGCCGTGCCCGGCTCCAAGATCTACGGCATCCCCTCGGTCAAGGCGGCCTGGTACGCCGACGTCCGCCGGGCCGGACCCGTCGGCCGCACGGTCTTCTGGCCGGTCCCCAACGTCGACTCCGGCCTCGTCGCGATGGCGCGCCGCGAGCCCCCGGCGACCAGGGCCACCCGCGAGGAGGTCTTCGCCGTCGTGGACGCCGCCTTCGCCCAGCGCCGCAAGACCCTGCGCGCCGCGCTGGCCTCCTGGGCCGGTACGGCCGCCGCCGCGGAGCGGGCGCTGCGGGCCGCCGGGATCGACCCCGCGCAGCGGGGCGAGCAGCTCACCGTCGAGGATTTCGCGCGGATCGCCGAGCACCGCGCGGAGGCGGCCGGCTGAGGGGACCCCTGGAGGGGATCGGTGGAGGGGCCCGTGACGGACGCCCGTGGAGGGGATCGGTGGAGGGGCCCGTGGCGGACGACCGTGGAGGGGATCCGTGGCGGACGCCCGTGGTGGGGGTCCGTCGAGGGGTCTGCGCGGGATGGCTGGACACCCCGTTACGATCGGGACCGTGACGAGCAAGCGAGCGCCGATGAGGGACGCATGAACTCCGTGACCGTCCGTGTGCCCGCCAAGGTCAACCTGCAGCTGGCGGTCGGGCCGCTGCGCGACGACGGCTACCACGACCTGGTGAACGTCTTCCACGCGGTCTCGATCTTCGACGAGGTGACGGCCACGGCGGAGACCGGGATGAGCGTCCGGGTCGAGGGCGAGTCCGCCGACCAGGTGCCCGAAGACGACGACAACCTCGCCATCCAGGCCGCCCTCGCGCTGGCCAGGCACGCGGGCCGCTCCTACGGGGTGAACCTGGTCATCCGTAAGGCGATCCCGGTGGCGGGCGGCATGGCCGGCGGCAGCGCCGACGCCGCCGCCGCGCTGGTCGCCTGCAACGAGCTGTGGGGCCTGGGCCTGCCGGTCGAGGACCTGCTGGAGATCGCCGCCGACCTCGGCAGCGACGTCCCGTTCGCGCTGCTCGGCGGGACGGCCGTCGGCACCGGCAGGGGAGAGCGGCTCACCCCGCTGGAGGTCGGGGGCACCTTCCACTGGGTGTTCGCCCTGGCCGACGGCGGCCTGTCCACGGCCAGGGTCTACGCCGAGTGCGACCGCCTGCGCGAGGCGACCGGTGAGAAGGTCGCCTGGCCCCAGGCCGCCGACCCGCTGCTGGCCGCGCTCCGCCGGGGCGACGCCAAGGCCCTCGGCGCCGAGCTGGCCAACGACCTGCAGCCCGCCGCCGTGATGCTCCGCCGCTCGCTGGCCCGCACCCTGGAGGCCGGCCGCGAGCACGGCGCCCTCGGCGACCTCGTCTCAGGTTCCGGCCCCACCTGCGCCTTCCTGGCCGATTCCGAGGCCCACGCCGAGCAGCTGGCCCTGTCCCTGAGGGCCGCGGGCGTGGCCCGCGACGTCATCACCGCCTACGGTCCCGTCCCCGGTCCGACGGTGGTATAGGCCGGGAGCCGATACCCTTGTAGGGCGATGAATCTGGTCAATCTTGAGTCGGTCTCCCACTCCTACGGTCCCAAGCCGCTGCTCAGCGACGTCTCCCTCGGCATCGAGGCGGGCGACCGCGTCGGGGTGGTCGGCCGCAACGGCGGCGGCAAGACCACGCTCATCTCGGTGATCGCCGGCGATCTCAAGCCCAACGGCGGGCGGGTCACCCACAGCCGGGGCCTGCACGTCGGGACCCTGTCCCAGGGCGACGACCTCGACCCGGCGCTGTCGGTGCAGGACATCGTCCTGGGCGGCAGGCCCGAGCACGAATGGGCCGGTGACGCGGGCATCCGCGAGATCCTGGCCAGCCTGCTCGGCGACATCGACCTCACCGCGCTCGCCGGCAGCCTGTCGGGCGGTGAGCGGCGCCGCACGGCCCTGGCCAAGCTGCTCATCGACGAGCACGATCTGATCATCCTGGACGAGCCCACCAACCACCTCGACATCGAGGCCATCGACTGGCTGGCCAGGCACCTGTCGGGCCGGAAGACCGCGTTGCTGGTCGTCACCCACGATCGGTGGTTCCTGGACGCGGTCTCCACCAGGACCTGGGAGGTCGTCGACGGCTCGGTCGAGCGCTACGAGGGCGGATACGCCGCCTACGTGCTCGCCAAGGCCGAGCGCGCCCGGATCGCCGCCGCCTCCGAGGCCCGCCGCCAGAACCTGATGCGCAAGGAGATCGCCTGGCTCCGCCGGGGCCCGCCCGCGCGCACCTCCAAGCCCAAGTTCCGCATCGAGGCGGCCCAGGCGCTGATCGCCGACGAGCCCCCGGCCCGGGAGAGCGTCGAGCTGGTCAAGTTCGCCGCCGCCCGGCTGGGCCGTACGGTCTACGACCTCGAAGACGTCACCCTGCACGCCGGCGGCCCCGGGCAGGGCCCGCTGGTCCTCGACCGCTCCACCTGGCAGTTCGGCCCGGGCGACCGGGTCGGCCTGATCGGGGTGAACGGCTCCGGCAAGTCCTCGGTGCTGCGGCTGCTGGCCGACACGGTCCAGCCCGACTCCGGCAGGGTCGTGCGGGGCCGTACGGTCCGCCTGGCGCACCTGTCGCAGGAGCTGGGCGAGCTCGACCCCACGCGCCGGGTGCTGGAGACCGTCGAGGAGGTCCGCAAGTTCATTCAGGTCGGTAAGAAGGAGTGGACCGCCTCCCAGCTCCTGGAGCGCCTCGGTTTCAAGGGCGACGCCCAGTGGAAGGTCGTCGGCGACCTGTCCGGCGGCGAGCGGCGCCGGCTCCAGCTGCTGCGCCTGCTGATGGACGACCCCAACGTGCTGCTGCTCGACGAGCCGACCAACGACCTCGACATCGAGACGCTCAACGAGCTGGAGGACCTGCTCGACGGCTGGCCCGGCACGCTGATCCTGGTCAGCCACGACCGTTACTTCCTGGAGCGGGTCTCCGACCGGATCGTCGCCCTGCTCGGCGACGGCAAGCTGTCGATGCTCCCCGGCGGCGTCGACGAATACCTGGCGCGCCGCGCCTCGGGCGCCGCGCTGTCGGCCCGGGCGGCCTCCGGCGTGGCGGCTCCGGCGACGGCCGCGCCGGCGCCCGCGTCCGGCCTGTCCGCCAAGGAGGAGCGCGAGCTCCGCAAGGACCTCTCCCGCCTGGAGCGCCAGCTCGACAGGCTGAGCGACCGCGAGGCCAAGCTGCATGCCTCCATGGCCGACGCCGCCGCCGACTACGGCCGCCTGGCCTCCCTCGACGCCGAGCTCAAGGACATCCTCGCGGAGAAGGACACGGTCGAGGGCGAATGGCTGGAGGTGGCCGACCGCCTCGGTGAATGAGGCCCGTTCGCTCCGATCGGTTTATCCCGGTTCACGGGGGAAGAGTGCTCAGTGCGCTCCGGTGTCGGTCGCGTCAAAAGGGACGAGTAGCGTGCGCAGCAGGCCCGCAAGGGCCTGCTGTTCATGTTTTCCGAGGCTGGCCAGCAGCTCGCGCTCGCGGCGGAGCAGGTCGGCGAAGGCGCTGTCCACCCGGCTCCGCCCGGCGTCGGTCAGGGAGACCAGGACCCCGCGCCGGTCTTCGGGGTCGGGGCGCCTGCGGACCAGTCCGGCGGCGGCGAGGCGGTCGATCCGGTTGGTCATCGTCCCGGAGGTGACCAGGGTCGCGCGGAGCAGGGCCCCGGGGCTCAGTTCGTACGGCTCGCCGGCCCTGCGCAGGGCCGTGAGCACGTCGAACTCCCAGTTCTCCAGGTCGTGCTCGGCGAAGGAGGCCCGGCGGGCGCGGTCCAGGTGGCGGGCGAGCCGGGAGACCCGGCTGAGCACCTGGAGCGGCTCCACGTCCAGGTCGGGCCGTTCCTGGCGCCAGGCGGCGACCAGCCGGTCGACCTCGTCGGCGTCGTGGTCCGCATGGTGCAGGGTCATGCCACGATTCTATCTCTCTTGACATCGAGATATCTCGCTCGATATCAATTATCTTGATGTCAAGAGATATGTGGGACCCTGTGATCTACGGTCGCTACGCCGACGAGCGCGCGCGGCCCTTCTTCGACCTTGTCGCAAGGATATCGGCCGAGCGTCCGGGCTACGTGGTGGACGCCGGCTGCGGCAGCGGCGAGCTCACCGCCGAGCTGGCCAGACGCTGGCCGGAGGCCGACGTCCACGGCTTCGACTCCTCTCCGGCGATGATCGGCGAGGCCCCGGCCGGCGGCCGGCTGACCTTCTCCGTCGGCGACGTCACGCGATGGCGTCCCGAGCGGCCGGTGGACGTGATCGTCTCCAACGCGGTCCTGCAGTGGGTGCCCGAGCACCGGGAGCTGCTGCCGCGCTGGGTCGGCGCGCTCGCCCCGGAGGGCTGGCTCGCCTTCCAGGTGCCGGGCAACTTCGACGCCCCCAGCCACGCCCTGGTCCGCGAGCTGTGCCGGACGCGATGGCGCGACCGGCTCGGTGACCTGGCCAGGGAGTCGCCGGTCGACGGCCCGGCCGGCTATCTCGACCTGCTCGCCGCGCAGGGGTGCCGGGTGGACGCCTGGGAGACCACCTACCTGCACGTGCTCCCCGGTGAGAACGCCGTGCTCAGATGGATCGCCGGCACCGCGCTGCGCCCCATGCTCGACCGGCTGGATCCCGGCGAGGCGGACGCCTTCCTCGGCGACTGCGCCGCCGTGCTGGAGGAGGCGTACCCGCGCCGGCCGTACGGGACGGTCTTCCCCTTCCGGCGCATCTTCGTGGTGGCCCAGAAATGATCGATTGCCCAGAGTTTCTAGACGGATAACCGGGCATCAATAAATACTGCTAGAACGCGGTAGATATCTGGGCAAATCAGGGGATGACCGGTGGCAATCGAGATCGAGGACAAATTCGACGTACCGGTGGACTATGAGATCCCCGAGCTGGCCGACATACCGGGAATCGCGGAAGCCGTCGGACCCAAGTCCCATCAGCTCGTCGCGCTCTACTTCGACACCCCCGACCTGAGGCTCGCCACCCGGGGCATCACCCTGCGGCGGCGCAGGGGCGGGACCGACCCCGGCTGGCACCTCAAACTGCCCCAGGCCAAGGGCGTCAAGCAGGAGATCACCCATCCCCTGACCCGGAGCATCAAGGCCGTCCCCCCGGAGCTGGCGGATCTCGTGCTCGCCTACACCCGGGGCGCCCCCCTCGCCCCGGTCGCCGAGCTCGTCACCCGCCGCGGGGTGACCACGCTGGTCAACGGCGCGGGCGTGCGGCTGGTGGAGATCGCCGACGACCGGGTAAAGGGCACGGTGTTCGGCGCCGAGCCCCACACCGAGCGCTGGCGCGAGGTCGAGGCGGAGCTGGTCGAGGGCGACGAGAAGCTGCTCCGCAAGGCCGGCAAGCGGCTGGCCAGAGCCGGGGCCGTCCCCGCCGGCTCCGCCAGCAAGCTCTCCCGCCTGCTCAACGCCGCCGCGCCCGTCCCCGAGCCGCCGCGTGCCGAGACCAGGCCGGGGTCGGCCGGTGAGGTCGTCATGGGCTACCTCTCCGCCCAGGCCGGCGCCCTGCTCGCCCAGGACCCCCGGGTACGGCGGGCCGAGGAGGACGCTGTGCACCAGATGCGCGTGGCCAGCCGCAGGCTCCGCAGCGCCCTGAAGTCGTTCAGGATGATCGTCGAAGGGAGCGAGCACCTCCAGGAGGAGCTCAAGTGGCTCGGCCGGATCCTCGGCGAGGCGCGTGACCTGGAGGTCATCCGGGCGCGGTTCGCCGGCAGGCTCGACGGCCTGGACGGCGCCATGGTCGTGGGCCCGGTGCGGGCGCGGCTCAGCTCCGACCTGCTGGACGCCGAGCACGAGGCCTACGACCGGATCAGGGAGACGCTCGGCGGGGAACGCTACTTCGCCCTGCTCGACGCCCTCGACGACGTGGTGGGCACCCCCGTGCTCGGCAAGGCCGCCCGCAGGTCCGCCGGAACCCTGGACGCCGTGGCCGCCAAGGGCTGGCGCCGGGTCACCCGGGCCTACGACAGGGCCCAGGCCGTCGAGGCCCCCGCCGAGCGCGAGCACGCCATGCACGACGTGCGCAAGGCGGCCAAGCGGGCCCGCTACACCGCCGAGGCGCTCGGGATGCAGAAGCTCGCCAAGCAGGCGGAGTCCGTACAGGAGGTGCTGGGCGCGCACCTGGACGGCGTCGTCGCACAGGGCCGGCTGGCGGCCGAGGCCGAGACCGCCAGGCTGGCCGGGGAGGACACCTTCACCTACGGCGTGCTGACCGGCCTGGAACGGGCCGAGGCCGAACGCGCCTCCGAGGAGTTCCCCCGTATCTGGGCCGAGACCACGCAGGCCGTCGGCAAGCTCCTGTGACCCCGGCGGGGCGACGCCGGGGCGACCGGACCCGCCCGCCGACCCGCCCGCCGCCCGCGGACCCGCCCGCCGACCCGCCCCCCGCCCGGCGCTGCCGCCCGCCGAGCCGGTGCCCCGGCCGGTACGGCTAGGTGAGGTAGCGGTCCATGCCGACGATCCTGCCGGCGGTGTGGTGCAGCACCATGAACGCGCCCTTGCGCAACTGCACGTCTCCCGGCCGGTCGCTGACCCCGGCGATCAGCTCGGGCAGCACCTTGCCGTGGCTGCACAGCGCCGTGGGCCGGTCGGCGGCCAGGGCCTTGGAGACCAGGCGCAGGGCGGCGCGGGGGTCGTAGTGGGTCTCCGACAGCAGGCGCTCGTGGCGGATCTCCAGGCCGCTCCGTCCGGCGTACGGCTCCAGGGTCTGCACGCACCGCCTGCTGGGGGAGCTGATCAGCTCGGTGGGGTGGTAGCCGGACAGCACGTCCGCGAGGACCTCGGCCTGCATCCTGCCGGCCTCGTCGAGCGGCCGCTCGTCGTCGTCGCCCTCCCAGTCCTGGCGTGACCCGGCCAGGCCGTGCCGGACCAGGACGAGCGGCGTGGTCTCCAGCGGCACCGCGGTGAGCGCGCGGAGCAGCCCGGCGTCCCACTCGTAGGTCAGCCGCCGCCTGGCCTCCTTCACCGGCAGCCAGACCACCTCGTCGACCTCCTCCACCGCGGTGTGGCGGTCTCCGGAGACGGCCCGGGCCGCCCAGTAGTCGACGCGCTTGAGCCGCTTGCCCTTCAGGTAGTGGATGGGCGGCAGCGACCGGCCGAGCAGGGCGGTGATCCCCGTCTCCTCGGCCACCTCGCGCAGCGCCCCGGCGATGACGTGCTCGCCGGGCTTCAGCTTCCCCTTCGGGAACGTCCAGTCGTCGTACTTCGGCCGGTGGACGAGCGCGACCTCGGGTGCGGACTCCGGGCCCCGCCAGACCACCGCCCCGGCGGCGCGGATCATGTCTGTCGGATGGACGTCCAGCTCAGTCATCAATCGTCCTCCACCTCCGGGTGCCGATCAGATGGGTCTGCAGGTCCTCGCCGCCGCGCCGGGACCAGGTCCCGTCCGAGTTGAGCCACCAGGTGGAGGTCTCCTCCGACATCGCCCGGTCGAGGAGGTCGCTGAGATAGATCCGCTGCTGCTGGCTGGTGACCTTGACCAGGGCCTCCACCCGGCGGTCCAGGTTGCGGCGCATCAGGTCCGCGCTGCCGATCCAGATCTCCGGCCTGCGCCCGCGTCCGAACTCGTAGATCCGTGAATGTTCGAGGAAGCGGCCCAGCACGCTCCTGACCCGGATGTTCTCCGACAGCCCCGGGACGCCCGGCCGCAGCGTGCACACCCCGCGCACCCACAGGTCGACCGGGACGCCGGCCTGGGAGGCGTGGTAGAGCGCGTCGATGATCGGCTCGTCCACCAGGGAGTTCGTCTTCATCCTGATGCCGGTCGGGCGCCCCGCCCGCTGGTGGGCGGTCTCCCGCTCGATCCTGGCCAGCAGCCCGCCGCGCATCGAGTGCGGGGCGACCAGCAGCCGCCGGTAGGCCGAGTGGTTGGAGTATCCGGTCAGGTGGATGAACAGGTCGGTGACGTCCTCGCCGACGAGCGGGTCGGCGGTGAGCAGCCCCAGGTCCTCGTAGACCCGGGCGGTCTTGGGGTTGTAGTTGCCGGTGCCGATGTGGCAGTAGCTGCGCAGCTCGCCGGAGGACTCCTGCCGTACGACGAGGGCCAGCTTGCAGTGGGTCTTCAGCCCCACCACCCCGTAGACCACGTGACAGCCGGCCCGCTCCAGCTTGCGCGCCCAGCTGATGTTGGCGTGCTCGTCGAACCGCGCCTTGATCTCCACCACCACGACGACCTGCTTGCCGCCCTCGGCCGCGTCGATCAGCGCGTCCACGATCGGCGAGTCACCGCTGGTCCGGTAGAGCGTCTGCTTGATGGCCAGCACGCTCGGGTCGGCCGCCGCCTGCTCGATGAAGCGCTGCACGCTCGTGGAGAAGGAGTCGTAGGGGTGGTGCAGCAGCACGTCCCGCTCGCGGAGCACCGCGAAGATGTCGTCCTCGACGTGGACGACCTCCGCGGGCACGAAGGGACGGAAGCCCAGCTCGCCCCGGTCCAGGTCGGCGATCGCGTGCAGCCCGGTCAGGTCCAGCGGGCCGGGCAGCCGGTAGATCTCGTGCTCGGCCACCCCCAGCTCGTCCACCAGCAGGTCGAGCACCTCGGGAGTGATGGTGTCCTCGACCTCCAGCCGGACCGGCGGGCCGAAGCGGCGTTTGAGCAGCTCCCGCTCCAGCGCCTGCATGAGGTTCTCGGTGACGTCCTCGTCCACGTCCAGGTCCTCGTTGCGGGTCACCCGGAAGACATGGTGCTCGACGACCTCCATGCCCTTGAAGAGCTGGCCGAGATGGGCGGCGATCACCTCTTCGAGCGGGACGAAGCGGTCCTTGGAGGCCGCCACGAAACGGGGGAGCTGGCTGGGCACCTTCACCCGGGCGAACACGGTGTGACCGGTCGCGGGATTGCGTACCGTCACGGCCAGGTTGAGCGACAGGCCGGAGATGTAGGGGAAAGGATGGGCGGGGTCGACGGCCAGCGGCGTCAGCACCGGCCGGATCCGCTCCCGGAACAGCCTGCGCATCTCGGTGCGCTCGTCCCGGCCGAGGTCCTCCCAGCGGGTGATCTCGATGCCCTCGGTGGCCAGCTGCGGGCAGAGCCGCTCGTGGAAACAGGCCGAGTGCCGCTGCGCGAGGTCGTCGGCTATGGCGGCGATCCTGGCCAGCTCCTCGCGGGGCTTCAGCCCGCTCTTGGTCCGCAGCAGCAGGCCGGTGGCCATCCGCCGTTTGAGGCCGGCCACCCGCACCCGGAAGAACTCATCCAGGTTGCTGGCGAATATCGCCAGGAACCTGACCCTCTCCAACAGCGGCAGGGACGGATCCTCCGCCAGTTCGAGAACCCGCTGATTGAACTGCAACCAGCTCTCCTCGCGATTGAGGAAGCGTTCTTGTGGAAGGGGCAGTCCTTCGGTGACGGGGTGCGCGGGTTCGGCGGACATATGACCAGAATGCCCGCTTTGGTTGAACGGAACGTTAATTTCGGCTCAACGGCCGCTGTTGCTTACTCGCTTGATTCAAGTTTGTCTTGTCCCTCGCCCGTGCGTTCGGCGAGTCTGGCCTGCCGGGCGGCGTCCCGGTCGGCGGCCTTCGCCTCCCGGACCCGGATCTTCTCCTGCTCCCTGAGCAGCCGCTCCTGCTCCTTGAGCTCGCGTTCGCGGGCCTTCTCCAGGTCACGCTGCTCCCGCAGCCGCGCCTTCTCCTGATCCCGGGCCAGCTTCTCCGCCTCGCGCTGCTCGCGTTCGCGGATCTTCTCCTGCTCCTTGAGCTCACGTTCGCGGGCCCTGCTCATCTCCCGCAGCTCCTTGTCGGTCGGCCGCGGCGGCAGCGGCGCCCGCCGCTGCTCCGGGCCGCGGGAGGAGCCGGTCAGGCGGGGGCGCGGATCGAGCCCGACGAGACCGTTCCAGGCCAGGTTGACCAGGTGCGCGGCGACCTCCTCGCGAGGGGGCTTGCGCACGTCCAGCCACCACTGCCCGGTCAGCGCCACCATGCCCACCAGCATCTGCGCGTACATCGGCGCCAGCTCCGGGGCGTAGCCCCGCCCCTTGAACTCGTCGGCCATCACGTCCTCGACCTGGCTGGCGATGTCGTTGATCAGGCTGGCGAACGTGCCCGTCCCGGAGGCGGCGTGCGAGTCGCGGACCAGGATCCGGAAGCCCTCGCTGTTCTCCTCCACGTAGGCCAGCAGCGCCAGGGCGGCCCGCTCCAGTTTGATCAGCGCGTGCGAGGCCGACAGCGCCTCCGTCACCAGGGCCAGCAGCTTCTGCATCTCCCGGTCGACGACGACCGCGTAGACGCCCTCCTTGCCGCCGAAATGCTCGTAGACCACCGGCTTCGAGACGTTCGCGGTCGCGGCGATCTCCTCGACCGACGTGCCGTCGAACCCCTTCTCCGCGAACAGGGTCCTGCTGATCTGGATCAGCTGCTCCCGGCGTTCCTTGCCTGACATGCGTCGTCGGGGTTCACTCACGGTTCTAATAATGGCGCTCCCCGGCTGTGAAGCGGGAACCGCGCCCCGGGCCGCCGGGGCGGTCCCGGTGGGAGCTCCGGGGGGCTCCGGCGTCGCACGGGCCGCCGGAGCGGCCTCCGTGGGAGCGTCGGGCTGCATGAGCAGTGTGCGGGCCGCGGGGGCGGCCTCGGCGGGACCGTCAGGCGACAATGCGCTTCGCCGCCAGCCGCTCGGGGGTCGGCCAGCGGACGTCATAGGCCCAGCCGGCCTTCTCGAACCAGCGGATCACACCCGCGCTGAGGTCGATCTGGCCCTTGAGCGCGCCGTGCCGGGCGCAGGTGGGGTCGGAGTGGTGCAGGTTGTGCCAGGACTCGCCGAACGAGGGGATGGCCAGCCACCAGACGTTGCGCGACTTGTCACGCGACTCGAAGACCTCCTCGCCGAAGACGTGGCAGATGGAGTTGATCGACCAGGTCACGTGGTGCAGCAGCCCGATCCGGACCAGCGTGCCCCAGAAGAAGCCGGTCACCATGCCCCACCAGGACCAGGTCAGCAGGCCGCCGAGGAGGGCGGGGAGCACCAGCGAGGTGATCGCCATCACCGGGAAGAACTTGTGCAGCTTGACGATGTCGGGGTCCTTGACCAGGTCCGGGGCGTACTTCTCCCGGTTGGCGCGGTCGGTCTCGAACAGCCAGCCCATGTGCGCCCAGAGCAGCCCCTTGGACACGGCCCGGAAGCCGGTCCCGAAGCGCCACGGCGAGTGCGGGTCGCCCTCCTTGTCGGAGAACTTGTGGTGCTTGCGGTGGGTGGCCACCCAGTCGAGCACCGACATCTCCAGCGAAAGGCTGCCCGCGATGCCCAGCGCGATCTTCAACGGCCGCTTGGCCTTGAACGACCCGTGGGTGAAGTGGCGGTGCAGGCCGACGGTCACGCCCAGTCCGGTGATCACGTAGAGGACGCCGGCGATCACGACGTCGCTCCAGCCCATGCCCCACCCCCACGCGAACGGGACGGCGGCGATCAGAGCGATCAGCGGTGCGGCCACGACCACCCCGAAGGTGATGATCTCGGGCCTGGTCTTCGGCTCGGGGTCGGCGTCTGGTTTGGGGCCCGGAGCAGGGCGATCTGCGATGACGGTCATGCGCTACCTCGCGGAGGCTCGGTGAGTAAGGGTGGGTTCTGCCTGGCTACGCCACCGTAACCTACGCCATCGTAAGTTAGGAATCCCTAAGCATCGAATGGAGGGAAGCTCACTCTCACCGGGAGATCCCGTAGTGGTTTCGTATCTTGTCTACCACCGGTTTGACCTGCTAAACGGCGCGCCCGGTGTCCGTGCGCGGACCCCTGCTCCCACCTGCCCCGCAGGACTCTCGTCCCACACGCCGGCGCCGGTGTCCACCCGTACGGCGGCGCGTTCCCGTACGGCGTCCGGCCCGGAGCCCTGGCCGGCCGGCGCCCAGGTGCGCGCCGGGCCGTGGGCATGCCGGACGGGACCGCGCGGCACGGGTGTTCTCACCCCGTCTGATCGCCTCCGTGGTCGACAGACACCCAAAACGAGGCGCGTTTGATATCAAGGGCTCGGTATCGTAGGGGGGCCGGGCACTCGGGCCCCGTCCGAGCCGCCAGGCTGATCCGGCATTGGGTAATTGGCAGCCCGCAAGGTTTTGGTCCTTGTTGTCCAGGTTCGAGTCCTGGTGCCGGAGCCATCATCGCTGTCCGTTTTATTGTTCGGGCTGGTCGGCTGGGTGGGTTCTCGGTGGGGAAGGTATCCTCACGTTGTCGAGTGGGTGACCGGACGATGCCCTCGTGGTAGCCATCCGGCATCCCGCTCTGTCATGTCTCAGCCGCGACGCCGAGGGAGCCTCGTCCGTGAGTGTGCCGCGCCCGGCCGCCGTCATCGTCCTTGCCGCAGGTGAGGGCACCCGGATGAAGTCGAAAACACCCAAGATCTTGCATGAGCTGTGCGGCCGCGCCCTGGTCGACCACATGCTCACCGCCGCTCGAGGTCTCGAACCCGAGCGGCTCATTGTTGTCATAGGCCATGAGAGGGAGCGCGTCCAGGCGCACCTGACGCGGACCAGCCCCGACGCCCAGGCCGTGGTGCAGGCCGAGCAGCGGGGGACCGGCCACGCCGTCAGGGTCGTGCTGGAGAAGGCCGGCAGCATCGACGGCACCGTCCTGGTGACCTACGGCGACACGCCGTTGCTGCGCACCGAGACCCTCGCCACGCTGCTGGAGCGGCACGAACGCGACCGTAACGCCGTCACCGTGCTCACCGCCGAGGTCCCCGACCCGTACGGCTACGGCCGGATCATCCGTGACACCACGGGGGCCGTCCTGGAGATCGTCGAGGAGAAGGACGCCAGCCCCGAGCAGCGGGCGGTCCGGGAGATGAACTCCGGCGTCTACGCCTTCGACGGGGCCCTGCTGGCCGACGCGGTCAAGCGGGTGTCGGCCTCCAACGTCCAGGGTGAGGAATACCTCACCGACGTCCTGTCCATCCTGCGGGAGGACGGTCACCGGGTGGGCGCGCACATCGCGGCCGACTACGTCGAGGTGGAGGGCGTCAACGACCGGGTGCAGCTCGCCTTCGCCCGCAAGGTGCTCAACACCCGGCTGCTGGAGACCCACATGCGCGCGGGGGTCACGGTCATCGACCCGGCCACCACCTGGGTGGACGTCGACGTCACCCTGGAACGGGACGTGGTGCTCCACCCGGGCACCCAGCTGCACGGCCGTACGGCCGTCGCCGAGGGCGCCGAGATCGGCCCCGCCTCCACGCTGACCGACACGGTCGTCGGCGAGGGCGCGCTGGTCCGCAACGCCGTCTGCGTCGAGGCCGAGATCGGCCCCGAGGCGCTGGTGGGACCCTACGCCTACCTGCGGCCGGGCACCGTGCTCGCCCGCAAGGCCAAGGCCGGAACCTACGTCGAGATGAAGAACGCCCAGGTCGGCGAGGGGGCGAAGGTGCCCCATCTGAGTTACGTCGGCGACGCCACGATCGGCGCCGGGGCCAACATCGGTGCCTCGACGGTCTTCATCAACTACGACGGGGTCAACAAGCGCCGCACGACGGTGGGCGAGCACGCCTTCGTCGGGTGCGACACCATGCTCGTCGCGCCGGTGAACATCGGCGACGGCGCCTACACTGCCGCGGGCTCGGTCATCGACAGCGACGTTCCCCCGGGGGCGATCGGAGTGGCCCGAGGACGGCAGCGCAACATTGAAGGGTGGGTCGTGCGCAGGCGCGCGGGCACCAGGTCGGCCGAGGCGGCGCTGCGGGCCGCCGAGACCGGAAGTCAGCAGGGGAGCAAGTCGTGAGTGGCATCAAGCAGACCGGTGAGAAGAACCTGATGTTCTTCTCCGGGCGCGCGCATCCGGATCTCGCCGAGGAGGTGGCCAGCCACCTCGGGGTAGAGATGACCCCCACGGCGCTGCGCGACTTCGCCAACGGCGAGATCTACGCCCGCTACCTGGAGTCGGTCCGAGGGTGTGACGCGTTCGTCATCCAGAGCCACACCGGCCCCATCAACAAGTGGATCATGGAGCAGCTGATCATGGTGGACGCGCTCAAGCGCGCCTCCGCCAAACGGATCACCGTGATCATGCCGTTCTTCGGCTACGCCCGCCAGGACAAGAAGGGCCGAGGCCGCGAGCCCATCACCGCCCGCCTGATGGCCGACATGTTCAAGACCGCGGGCGCCGACCGGCTGATGTCGATCGACCTGCACACCTCCCAGATCCAGGGCTTCTTCGACGGCCCGGTGGACCACCTGTTCGCCATGCCGGTGCTGGTCAACTACCTCAAGGACAAGCTCGACCTGGAGACGACCACGATCGTCTCGCCCGACACCGGCCGGGTGCGGCTGTCGGAGCGCTGGGCCGACACGCTGGGCACCCCGCTGGCCTTCATCCACAAGCGCCGCGACCTCGACGTCGCCAACCAGGTGAAGGTGAGCGAGGTCGTCGGCAAGGTGCGCGGCCGCACCTGCGTGCTGATCGACGACATGATCGACACCGCGGGCACGATCTGCAAGGCGGCCGACGCGCTGTACGAGCAGGGCGCCACCAACGTGCTCGTGGCCGCCACGCACGCGGTGTTCTCCGACCCGGCGGTGGACCGGCTGAAGAACTCCAAGATCTCCGAGGTGATCGTCACCAACACCCTGCCGCTCGCCGAGGACAAGCGGTTCGACAAGCTCACCGTGCTGTCGATCGCCCCGCTGATCGCCCGCGCGATCACCGAGGTCTTCAGCGACGGCTCGGTGACGAGCCTGTTCGAAGGCGACAGCTGACCGCACCCGGGCGTGTGGCGCCGTGGGCGCCAGGGCCGGAGCCCGGCGATATGCCGGTAGGCTGGTCAGGTTGAGTGCGTTCGTAACGCCTTCCGCTAGGGCGGGTGAGGGAGAACGCGCCTTTCCATCCGTCGAAGATCCCTAGGAGATCCGTCGTGTCCGAAGTAGTCATCAACGCCGAGTCGCGCACCGAGTTCGGCAAGGGCGCCGCCCGCAAGATCCGTCGCGAGCACAAGGTGCCCGTCGTCCTCTACGGACACGGCACGGACCCGCAGCACCTGTCCCTCCCGGGCCACGAGCTCCTGCTCGCCCTGCGCACGCCGAACGTGCTGATCCGCCTCCAGGGCGCGGTCACCGAGCTGGCGCTGCCCAAGGGCGTCCAGCGTGACCCGATCAAGGGCTTCCTCGAGCACGTCGACCTCCTCCTCGTCAAGCGCGGCGAGAAGGTCACCGTCGACATCCCCGTCACCGTGGTGGGCGAGGTGGCCGACGGCATCCTCGACCAGCAGCTCGTCTCCATCTCGGTCGAGGCCGAGGCCACCCACATCCCGACGGGTGTCGAGGTCGACGTCGAGGGCCTGGCGGTCGGCACGCAGATCACCGCCGGCGACCTGAAGCTCCCCCAGGGCACCACCCTGGTCGCCGAGCCGGAGACGCTGGTCCTGCACGTCACCGCCGTCCCGACCGCCGAGCCGGAGGCCGAGGCCGAGGGTGAGGCCGCCGAGGCCGGCGAGGGCGCGGAGGGCGAGTCCGCCGAGGCCGCCGAGTAGTTTTCTCTGCTACACCTGTCAGGGCAGTCCGCGACCGGACTGCCCTGACGCGCATATGAAGGGATGCCGACCATGGACCGCTGGTTGGTGGTGGGCCTGGGGAATCCCGGGCCGGAGTACGCCGGGAACCGGCACAACGCGGGTTTCATGGTGCTCGACGAGCTCGCCGCGCGGGCCGGGGGGCGCTTCAAGGCGCACCGGTCGCGGGCCGAGGTGCTGGAGGGCCGCCTGGCGGGCGCCCCCGCGGTGCTGGCCAAGCCGCTGTCCTACATGAACCTGTCGGGCGGGCCGGTCAAGGCCCTGGCCGACTTCTACAAGGTGGACCCGGCACGGGTGATCGCCGTCCACGACGAGCTGGACATCCCCTACGGCGCGCTCCGGGCCAAGCTGGGCGGCGGCGACAACGGCCACAACGGGCTGAAGTCGATCACCAAGTCCCTGGCGACCAAGGACTACCTGCGGGTCCGGTTCGGCATCGGCCGCCCGCCCGGCCGGATGGACGCCGCCGCCTACGTGCTGCGCGACTTCGCCACCGCCGAGCGCAAGGACCTGGCGTTCCTGGTGGACCGGGCCGCCGACGTGGTGGAGTCGCTGATCGGCTCGGGGCTGGAGGCCACCCAGAACACCTTCCACGCCGGTGATCTGAACGTCTCCGGCCCGCCCAGGTAGCCGGGGCGCGGCGCCGGCGTTCCCGCGCCGCCCCGGCCGCGCCGTGGCGGACACGCCGGTGTTCCGGGCCGTGCCGTACGGGCCGCTCAGGTGAGGGTCATCAGGTTCTGCAGCAGTTCGGCCTGCTCGACGGCGTCGTCGAGCGCGTTGTGGGTGTGCGGCCGGGAGGAGAGCAGGTGCTTGGGCATCTGCCGCTTGGTGGCCCAGCCGACGGGCACGCCCGCCCTGGCGGCGTAGAACGTCTTGAGGTCGAGGCAGCGTGAGTGCCCGAACGGCGAGGCGCCGCCGAAGCGCATGAAGTACCAGTACATCCACATCCAGTCGTAGGAGAGCGGATAGGCCGCCATCACCGGCGTGCTGTTGCCGCACACCTCGCGGATCCACCCGGCGGCGCCCTTCATCGCCTCGGCCGGGTCGGTGCCCTCGCGGATCAGCGTCTCCCGGTCGAGCCCGCTTACGGCGAGCGCCTCGGGCACGTGGTCGTCGCTGATGGGCCTCAGCTCGGCGTAGAAGGTGTGGAGCTGCGGATCGACGGGTTCGAAGACCTTTCCGGTCATCCGCCCGGCCACGGCCATGCCGAAACTGACCATCGAGTACGGCCCTGGGATCGGGCCATCAGCCTCAATGTCCACAGAGATATACGTTTCGGTCTTCAACCTCCTGGCCTTTCTTCCGCCCGCTAGCATTCGGTGACTGTCCGTTTGTCAGTGGTTACGTAGGGGGAGCGCGTGCGCGACGTGACCGTCGTCCAGGCGGCGCCGAGATCCGTCCCGGTGTCCCGGCCGCGCATGCCGGGGTGGGTGCGCGGTTACCGGGCGCGGGCCGTCGCCGCAGACCTCTGCTCCGCCTCTCTCGCCGGGTTCCTCGCGCTGTTCGTCCGCTTCGGTGAGGTTACTCCCTACGTCATCCCCTACGTGATGTTGAGCGCCGCGCTCCCCGCCGCCTGGGTCTGCGCGGTCGCGCTGAACCGCGCCTACGAGCCCCGGCTGTTCGGCCTGGGGTCCGAGGAGTTCCAGCGGGTCTTCCAGTGCGGCTTCATGCTCACCGCGGCCCTCGCCATCGGTGCCTACGGGACCAAGACCGACGTGGCCCGCGGCTACGTGGTGCTGGCGATCCCGCTGACGACCTTCCTCACCCTCCTGGCCCGTTACGGCCTGCGCCGTCGGCTGCACCGCAGGCGGGCGCAGGGCGGCTGCATGCGGCGGGTCGTGACGGTGGGCCACCGGGCCGCGACCGCCGAGCTGATCCGCCGCTTCCGCCGGGAGCGCTATCACGGCATGGAGGTCGTGGGGGTCTGCATGCCGCGTGACGGCATGGGCGACGTGGAGGGGGTCCCCGTCCTGGGAGACCTGTCCGACGTCCCGCTCGTGGTCGGGCAGATCGCGGCCGACACCGTGGCCGTGCTGGCCTGTCCGGAGATGGACGGGGTGGCGCTGCGGCGGCTGGCCTGGCGGCTGGAGAAGACCGACACCGACCTGGTCGTGGCGCCGGCGCTCATGGAGGTGGCGGGGCCGCGGATCACGATCCGCCCGGCGGCGGGGCTGCCGCTGCTGCACGTGGACCACCCCGAGATCGCCGGCCTGCGTCAGGTGGTCAAGAACCTCTTCGACCGGTTGGGGGCGGGGCTGCTGCTGGTGGCGCTGCTGCCGCTGCTGGCCGCCCTGGCGGTGGCCGTGCGGATGTCGAGTCCCGGCCCCGCGTTCTTCCGTCAGACGCGGGTGGGCCGGGGCGGCACCGAGTTCACGATCTACAAGTTCCGGACGATGGGCGCCGACGCCGAGCGGCAGCGGATCGAGCTCGCCGGGGACGGGCAGGGCGTGCTGTTCAAGATCCGGAAAGATCCGCGGGTGACCCCGCTGGGCGCCCGGCTGCGCCGTCACTCCCTGGACGAGCTGCCTCAGTTGATCAACGTGCTGCTCGGCCACATGTCCCTGGTCGGTCCCCGGCCGCCGCTGCCGGACGAGGTCGCCCGCTACGGAGACGACGTCCGGCGCAGGCTTCTGGTCAAGCCGGGGATGACCGGTCTCTGGCAAGTGAGCGGGCGATCTGACCTATCTTGGGAGGAATCGGTGCGGTTGGATTTGCGTTATGTGGAGAATTGGTCCCTCACGCTGGACCTGCAGATCCTGTGGAAGACTTGGTCGGCTGTCGCGCGAGGAGCTGGAGCATACTGATGACGATCCGCGACGATCACACTCTCGCCACGGACCTGGCGACGGAGGCCGGTGAGAGGTTGCTGGCCCTGAGGGAGAAAGAGGGGTTCGCCGACCCCACCGCGCTCCGCAAGGAGGGCGACGCCTCCGCGCACCTGTTCCTGATGGAGGCCCTCGCACGGTCGCGCCCGGGTGACAGTGTCCTGTCGGAGGAGGCGACCAGGGAGGAACGTCTCGACCCCCGGCGGCTCAGGGCCGAGCGGGTCTGGATCGTCGACCCGCTCGACGGCACCCGAGAGTTCGCCGAGGAGGGCCGCGCCGACTGGGCGGTCCACGTGGCGCTCTGGGAGCGCGGGGAGCTGACCGCCGGGGCGGTGGCGCTGCCCGCCCAGGGCCGCACGCTGTCCACCCTCGAACCCCCCGTGCTGCCGGCGGCGCGGCCGCAGGCCAGGCCGCGGATCGCGGTCAGCCGGACCCGCCCGCCGGAGTTCGTCCAGAACCTGGCCGCCCGGGCTGGCGCCGACCTGGTGCCGATCGGATCGGCGGGCGCGAAGATCTCCGCGGTGCTCACCGGAGAGGTCGAGGCCTACGTGCACGCCGGCGGTCAGTACGAATGGGACTCCGCCGCGCCGGTGGCGGTGGCCCTGGCCGCCGGGGTCCACGCCAGCCGTATCGACGGCTCGCCGCTGACGTATAACCAAGGTGACCCGTCACTGCCGGATATCCTTGTTTCCCTACCGGGACTAGCGCCAACGCTGCTCGCTGGAATCCGGGATCTGCACCGATAAATCCCCGCTAGGAGAGTCTGATGCTCCAGTGCGACTACACCACGTCGCAGCTCGATGTCCTCGAGGCAGAGGCCATTCACATCATGCGTGAAGTGGCGGCCGAGTTCGAGCGTCCGTGTCTGCTCTTCTCCGGTGGTAAAGATTCCATCGTCATGCTCCGCATCGCGGAGAAGGCGTTCTGGCCCGCGCCGATCCCCTTCCCGCTGATGCACGTCGACACCGGGCACAACTTCTCCGAGGTCATCGAGTTCCGCGACCGCCGGGCCGCAGAGCTGGGGGCGCGCCTGGTCGTGGCCAGCGTGCAGGACTCCATCGACGCCGGCCGGGTGGCCGAGGAGACCGGCCGCCGGGCCTCCCGCAACCGGCTGCAGACCACCACCCTGCTGGACGCGATCGAGGACAACGAGTACGACGCGGTGTTCGGCGGCGCCCGCCGTGATGAGGAGAAGGCCCGCGCCAAGGAGCGGGTGTTCTCCTTCCGCGACGAGTTCGGCCAGTGGGACCCGAAGAGCCAGCGGCCGGAGCTGTGGAACCTCTACAACTCCAAGATCCGCAAGGGCGAGCACATCCGGGTGTTCCCGCTGTCCAACTGGACCGAGCTCGACATCTGGGACTACATCCGGCGCGAGGGCATCGAGATCCCGTCGATCTACTACGCGCACACGCGCAAGGTGTTCGAGCGAGACGGCATGCTGCTGGCCGACAGCGAGTTCATCACCCGCGACGAGGACGAGCCGCTCTTCGAGGCCGTGGTCCGCTACCGCACGGTCGGCGACGTGACCTGCACCGGCGCCGTCCAGTCCGCCGCCGCGACGGTCGAAGAGATCATCAACGAGATCGCCGCCACCAGGATCACCGAGCGCGGCGCCACCCGCGCCGACGACCGCGCCTCCGAGGCCTCCATGGAAGACCGCAAGAGGGAGGGCTACTTCTAGTGCGTGACCTCCTGCCGCGCCGCTCGGCCCGCACGGAAGAGCGGCCGCGTGAGATCCGAGGGCCACTTCCGACGCAGTCTTCCCGCGAAAGCCGTACGACCTCTGGAGAGCAGTTCTGATGGACATCCTTCGCTTTGCCACGGCGGGAAGCGTCGACGACGGAAAGTCGACCCTCATCGGGCGGCTGCTCTTCGACTCCAAGGCGATCTTCGAAGACCAGCTCGAGGCGGTCGAGCGCACCTCCCGCGACCGCGGCACCGAATACACCGACCTGTCACTGCTCACCGACGGCCTGCGGGCCGAGCGGGAGCAGGGCATCACGATCGACGTGGCCTACCGCTACTTCGCCACCCCCAAGCGCAAGTTCATCATCGCCGACACCCCCGGGCACATCCAGTACACCCGCAACATGGTCACCGGCGCCTCCACGGCCGACCTGGCGATCGTCCTGATCGACGCGCGCAAGGGCGTGCTGGAGCAGTCACGGCGGCACGCGTTCCTGACGACGCTGCTGCGGGTGCCGCACCTGGTGCTGGCCGTCAACAAGATGGACCTGGTCGACTACTCCCAGGAACGGTTCGAGGAGATCCGCGAGGAGTTCACCTCGTTCGCCGCCAAGCTGAACGCGCCCGACCTGACGTTCATCCCGATCTCGGCGCTGCACGGCGACAACGTGGTCTCGCGCTCGGAGAACATGCCCTGGTACAACGGCTCCTCCCTGCTGCACCACCTGGAGCACGTGCACATCGCCTCCGACCGGAACCTGGTCGACGTGCGTTTCCCCGTCCAGTACGTCATCCGGCCGCAGCGGGCCACCGACCCGACCCTCCACGACTACCGGGGCTACGCGGGCCAGGTCGCCGGCGGCGTGCTGAAGCCGGGTGACGAGGTCATGCACCTGCCCTCGGGCCTGGTCACCCGGATCGCGTCGATCGACACCTTCGACGGGCCGGTGGAGGAGGCGTTCGCGCCGATGTCGGTGACCCTCCGGCTGGAGGACGACATCGACATCTCGCGCGGCGACATGATCTGCCGTCCGAACAACCAGCCGCACGTCGCCCAGGAGCTGGAGGCGATGATCTGCTGGATGACCGACGCCAGCAAGCTGGGCCCGCGCACCAAGCTGACCATCAAGCACACCACCCGCACGGCGCGGGCCCTGGTCCGCGACCTGCACTACCGGCTCGACGTCAACACCCTGCACCGTGACGAGTCGGCCCAGTCGCTCACCCTGAACGAGATCGGCCGGGTCTCGCTCCGCGTCACCCAGCCGCTGTTCGTCGACGACTACGCGAGAAACCGTCTGACCGGCGGCTTCATCCTCGTGGACGAGGCCACCAGCAACACCGTCGGCGCCGGGATGATCGTCGAAGCCAAGTAGGGCTCCCCGGCACCCGCCGCGCACCCCACGCCGGCCCCCTCCACCGCCGTCACCACGGGCGGGGGAGGGGGCCGTCGCGCTGTCCGGAGGGCGTCGCGCCGTCCGGAGGGATGGAGAGAGGGCGGAGGCTCCGGACGGGACACGGCAGGGGCGAGTCCGTCCTGCGGGGGCGGGCGGGGCCGATGGGCTGTGGACGGGTGCGGTCTCGGCTGGGCTGTCGTGCCGCCTGACTGGTCTGTCCTGCGAGGCCAGGTGGGGGTGGTGGGCTGTGGAGGGGGCTCGGCTGGGCTGTCGTGCCGCCTGACTGGTCTGTCCTATGGGACAGGGGGCCGGTGGGCTGTGGACGGGTGCGGTCTTGGCGTGACGTCCCGCAGGTAGATCCTTTGTCTGTTCCCTAACCCATTGATTACTCTCCGCGCTATTGTCAGCACGTTCCGTATTCGCTGGGTAAGGATTCGTGCCTGTGTCTGACAGCCCGGCCCCCGCCAGGGTCGTTTTCGTGGGCGGCCTCGGCCGCAGCGGCACCACGCTGCTGGAGCGTCTCCTCGGCGAGGTGCCCGGTATCGCGCCCCTCGGGGAGGTCGTGCATCTCTGGGCCAGAGGCGTGCTGGCGGACGAGGCGTGCGGATGCCGGGAGCCGTTCGGCTCCTGCCCGTTCTGGCGCGAGGTCGGCGAGCGCGCGTTCGGCGGCTGGTCGGAGGCGCTGGCCCACCGGGTGCTGGCGCTCCGCCGCCGGGTGGACCGCACCCGCCGCATCCCCACACTGGCCCAGCTCCTCGCCGAGGAATGGCCGGGCGGGGCCGGACGGCCGCCCACGGGGCTGGGGGAGCCGGGCGGGGCCGGACGGCCGTTCCCAGGGCTGGCCGAGCTGGGCGGACACACCGGCGGATGGCCCTCCCCGGGGCTGGCCGAGCTGGGCGAATACGCCGCCGCCCACCGTCGCCTCTACGACGCGGCGGGCGAGGTCGCCGGCTGCCCGGTCGTGATCGACTCCAGCAAGCACGCCTCCCTGGCCTTCTGCCTGGCCGCCACCGGAGTCGACGTGCACGTCGTGCACGTCGTGCGCGACCCCCGCGCGGTCGCGCACTCCTGGCACCGGCGGGTCGCCCGCCCCGAGGACGGCCATCCGATGACCCGCTGGTCGCCGGCCCGCACCTCGCTGCACTGGCTGGCCCAGAACCTCAGCCTCGAACTCCTGGGCCGCCGGGGTGTCTCCGTCACCCGGGTCCGCTACGAGGATCTCCTCGGCGCGCCGGTCGACACGCTCCGGCGGGTGGTCGCCAGGATCGGCCTCCGGCCCCGCCTCGACTTCCTCGCCGACGGCGAGGCCGAGCTCTCGGTGGCCCATACGGCCTCGGGCAACCCCATGCGCTTCACGGTCGGCCGGATCGGGCTGACCCCGGACGACGGCTGGCGCACCGCCGCCTCGGCCCGGCACCAACGCCTGGTCACCGCACTGACCTGGCCACTCATGAACAAGTACGGCTATCGCGGGAGGCTCGCGTGAGTCCATCGGTGGGCGTGGTCATCCCCACGAGAGGGCGCAGGCCCGAACAGTTGCGCTCGGCCACGCGTGCCGCGCTCGGCCAGGACCACCCCGGCGCCGTCGAGGTCGTCATCGTCGTCGACGGTGCCGACCCGGCGCTGGTGACCGACCAGGTGGCCGGTCTGCTGGCCCGCCGCGCTCCGGCGGCCCGGCGGGAGCAGACGGCCCCGCGCGGCGTCCGGGTGGTGGCCAACCGGCTCAGCCCCGGTCTGCCGGGGGCGCGCAACACGGGCATCGCGGCGCTCGGCACCGACCTGGTGTCCTTCTGCGACGACGACGACGAGTGGCTGCTCGGCAAGGTCGGCGCCCAGGTCGCTGCGCTGGAGGCCGAGCCGGGCGCGGAGTTCTCCAGCTGCGCCATCGAGGTCGAGTACGGCTCGCGCCGCGTCCCCCGCCTCGCCGGGACCGGCCTGGTCACCCGCGCCGACCTGGTGCGCTCGCGCATGGTGATGGTGCACTCCTCGACGTTCCTGTTCCGGCGCGGCACGCTCTGGGCCGACGAGAGCGCGCCCGGCGGCCAGAACGAGGACTGGGATCTGGCGCTGCGCGCCGCCGCGCGCCACCCGATCGTGCATGTCGACCGTCCTCTGGTACGCGTCCGCTGGGGCGGTTCCCTGTACGCCACCCGTTGGGCCGACCGGATCGCCGGGCTGGAGTGGATGCTCGCCCGGCACCCTGATCTGGCCGTGGATCCGCGCGGCGCGGCGCGGGTCTACGGTCAGCTCGCCTTCCACCACGCCGCCCTCGGCCGGCGGCGGGAGGCGGGCCGCTGGGCCTGGCGGGCCTTCGCCGCGCGGCGCGGCGAACTCCGCGCGCCGATCGCGCTCGCCGTGGCGGCGGGCCTGGTGTCGGCGCAGACCGTGCTCAGCACGTTGCACCACCGCGGGCACGGCATCTGATGGCGTTCAGGACCGTCCATGAGACGTTGAGCGTCCCGCGCCAGCGGTCGCGGCCGGACAGGGCCACCCGCAGGCGGCTGCGCCGCAGGGTGCAGGTGGCCGGGCTGGCGATCGACCCGATGACCGAGGGCGAGGTCGTCGACCACGTGGTCGCCGCGTTGAAACGCGGCGAGGGCGGCCACCTCGTCACTCCGAACGTGGACATCAGCTGGGCCGCCGCCCGTGATCCCGAGGCGCGCAGGATCATCGAGGGGGCCGATCTCGTGGTGGCCGACGGCATGCCGCTGGTGTGGGCGGCGAGGCTGCTCGGCACGCCCGTCCCGGCCCGGGTCCCCGGCGCCGACCTGATCTGGTCCCTGGCCGAGGCCGCCACCTTCTACCGCTACCCGATCTACCTGCTGGGCGGCCCGCCGGGAGTGGCCAGGCAGGCGGCCGAGCGGCTGACCGCCCGCCATCCTGGGCTGCTCGTCGCCGGGACCGACGCCCCGCCGTACGGGTTCGAGGTCAGCGACGAGGGTTACGCGGAGGTCCGGGACGCCGTGGTGGCCGCCGGGCCCCGGCTGGTCTTCGTCGGATTGGGCTTCCCCAAGCAGGACCGGCTCATCGCGGCGCTCCGCAAGGACCTGCCCGGCACCTGGTTCGTCGGGTGCGGCTCGGCCATCGCCTTCGCGGCCGGCGCGGTCCGCCGGGCGCCCCGGTGGATGCAGGGGGCCGGGCTGGAGTGGCTCTTCCGGCTGCTCAACGAGCCCGGCCGGCTGGCCCGCCGGTATCTGCTCCACGACCTGCCGTTCGCGCTCTGGCTGCTCACCGCCTGCCTGCTGCGCCGCCTGTTCTCCTGAGCTCCCGGGGCCGGCCCGCTCCTGAGGTCAGCCCGCTCCTGAGGTCAGCCCGTTCCCCCGGGCGCCGCCCGGGCCTGTCGTGCTCATGGGCGCCGGCGGCCGAGCGCGCCGGACGGCGCCCCCGGGAGGCGTCCGCGGCGTCCGTGGGTCAGCGGGCGGCCAGCTCCGTGACCCGGTGGATCTCCTCCGGGGTCAGCCGTCCGGCCGCGGTGGCCAGGGCCTGGCGGGAGTCCATCGGCCGGTAGGCGGTGCGGGACAGGCCGCTCCAGGCGAAGCCGCCGGTGCCGGCGGCGGCCGAGGTGCAGGCGCGGGAGATGCGCTCCCCGGCGCGGTCGGACCAGCTCAGGCCCGACCACTCATACAGCCGGCGGAAGCCCCGCCGCGGGTCGGCGGCCAGATCCTCGTAGCGGGCCAGCAGGATCCCCGGATGGCGCGCGGCCAGGTCGGCGGCGACGGTCCGGGCCGCGCGCCACAGGGCGACGGCCTTGACGATCCGGTCCTGGCAGCCGACCAGCGGGCGCAGCTCCTCCAGGTGCGGGTGGTCGCGGACCAGCAGCGGCTGTTCGAGCAGCTCGTGGAAGTAGACCGTCCAGCCGAGCCGCTGCCAGCTCCCGACGAACGACACCGGGTCGCGGACCAGGATCACCACCCGGCAGCCGAGCCGCTCGGCGAACCAGCCGGCCGAGAACAGCGCGAACGGGTCGTCCAGCAGCGCCCGACGTCCGGCCAGCCGGCCGAGCGTGAACGCCGTGCCGTAGCGGACCATCCTCGCCAGGTCGTACGGCGAGCGGTTACGGCGCAGCTCGGCCAGGAACCTGTAGCGCAGTGCGACGGTGTCGGCGAAGGCGGGCAGCCAGCGGCCGTCGTTGTCCGGGCAGATGTACTGGAAACGGTGGGTGACCCGGGCGTTGAGCACCCCGGGACTCTGCCCGGGCGGATGCTGGGGGTTCAGCGGCTCGTTGACGTAGACCAGCTCGCCGCCGGCCGCGAGCATCTTGCCGGTCCAGCTCGTCCCGCTCCGGGGCAGCCCGGTCACCAGCACCGGCGTCATCGCGCCCGCCATGTTCTCAGGGCGGCCCGGCTGTGGACGCCGAAGGGGCGCAGGCCGTATCGGCGGTGGATCAGCCACAGCGGCAGCAGGTTCTTGACCAGCATGCCCCCGGCCCAGCCGAGGGCGGCACCGGACGCCCCGCAGGCGGGGATCAGCAGCGCGTCCAGCGTCAGGGTCACCGCGATGGCGGCGGCCAGGACGGCCAGGCTCGGACCGGTGTGTCCGGCGGCGGTCAGCACCACGTCGACCATGCCGCAGGCGGTGGCGAGCATCATCGTCGCGGCCAGCACGAGCGCCACCGGGACGCCGGAGGCGTAGCCGTCGCCGAACAGGCCGAGCAGCCACGGCGCGAGCGCGGCGTAGCACAGCCAGAGCGGCCAGGTCAGCAGGGTGAGCCACATGGTGGTCGACTGGTAGAGCTCGCGGGCGCGCGCCAGGTCGCCCTCGGCCAGCGCGCGCACCAGTCTCGGCTGCACGGCCTGGGTCAGCCCCTGGTTGACGAGCTGGCCCACGACCTTGAACCGGGTGGCGGCGGTGTAGACGGCGGCCTCGGCCGGTCCGGCGAGCACCGCCACGATCACGATGTCGAGCCGCTGGAACACCGCCTGGATCGCGGCGGCCATCGAGCGGGGCCAGGTGTAGCGCCACAGGTCGTGCGCGGTCCCCGGCAGGTAGGGGCCGCGCGGCAGCCGCCGGCGCAGCCAGAGCGCCGACAGCAGCAGGACCGGCAGGGAGGGCAGGGCCCAGGCCGCCGCGAGCAGCGGCACCGACTCCGCGCCCGCCAGCACCACGGCCGAGACCAGCAGGAGCTGGCCCACCGGCTGGAGCACGCCGTCCAGCAGCACGGTCGGCCGCATCGCGCCGAACCCGCGGGACGCGGCCACCACGACGTCGGCGCACACCAGCACGGGCAGCGCCGCGGCCAGCACCAGGACCGTGGGGTCGGGGGAGACGGACAGCGCCGTCGCCCCGGCGGCCAGCGAGAGCGCCCCGACCGGGACGAGCGCCGCGCGGACGTAGCCGGAGGTGCAGCGGTAGCCGAACGGCCGGGACCGGGCGATGAAGTAGATCAGCCCGCTGCCGGCGTCCAGCCGCAGGATCCCGGCGGCCATCAGGCACAGCGCGGTCGCCGCGAAGAAGGCGCCCGCGACCTCCTGTCCGGCTCCCCGGATGACCAGCACGACCACCCCGAACTGCGCGGCGGCGCCGATCCCGGCCCCGGCCACCCCGGCCAGCCCGCCCCGTGCCAGGCCGCTCAGGCGGGGCGGGGTCAACGTCGCCATGTCGGCTCCTCCTCGTCCGGCGGGAGCGGCCAGGCCGAGGCCGGTGCTCTCACGTCGGCTCCGCGCCGGCCGGCGGCGGTCCGGGGCGGGGTCAACGTCGCCATGTCGGCTCCGCGCCGAGCCACGGGGTCAGCAGGGCGTCGGACTCCTCGAAGTGGCCGGCCAGCTCGCGGCGGAGCGAGTCGGGCATCGGCGCGGGCCGGGGCCGGGCGTTGTGCCGCTCGAACACCGGGTCGCCGATGTGCGGCAGCCCGAGGAACTCCAGCACCCGGTCGTAGACGACCTCCGGCCCGGCGAAGAAGCGTCCGCTGTCCAGGACGAGCAGCCGGTCCCGGCCGATCAGCGGCTCCAGCGGGGCGAGCTGCTCGGCGTAGCGCCCCCTGGCCAGGTAGGCGTGGTGGCGGTGGGCGTGGTTCACCGAGTGCGGGGCGGCGCGCAGTCCCTCCACCGCCCCGGCCAGCCGGCTCTCCTCCAGCTCCACGGCCCTGACGAAGGAGGTCTCGGTCTCGAAGCCCCGGGCCACCTCGTGGGCGTGGGCCGAGAAGGCGCGCTCCACCGGATCGCGGACCAGCACGATCACCTTCACGCCCGGCAGGTCCCAGGCGATCCGGGGGCAGGCGAGCGGATGGAACAGGTAGTAGGGCGAGGACTCGAAGGCCAGCGGGCGGCAGCCGTACCGGCGGGCCAGCCGGGCGGCCGTGGCCCGCAGCGGGAAGTGCGCGCGATACCACGACAGGCCCCGGTCGTAGGCCACGTCGAAGTAGTGGACGCCCTTGTGGAAGACGGGCTTGAGGATCAGCGGGTGCTGGGCCAGCGCCCGGTAGAGCGAGGTGGTGCCGGAGCGTTGTGCCCCGGCGATCAGGAAGGAGGGCAGCATCCGGCTCCCGGAGGTGAGGCGCCCGGCGGTCCGTGACACGGCGTGGACGGAACGCTTCAGCCTGGGCTTCACGTCAGGGCCTCCTGGAAGTCGACGACGGGGTTGAGCCAGTGGCCGGGCGGGCCGAGCGGGGCGTGGCCGTCGGCCGCGTGCCGGTCGGCCAGCGCGATCAGGTAGCGGATCACGGTCGATCTGGCCTCGGCCGCCGACAGCCCGAACGGCGCCAGGACCGGCAGGGCCTGCGCCAGGCAGGCCCGGGCGGCGGTCGCCGGGGCGGCGCGGCGCAGGGCGCGCTGGAAGAAGTGGTGGACGGCGTCGAAGCCGAGCGGCACCCCGGTGGCGAACCGCTCCCAGTCCCAGACCAGCAGCCGCCCGTCGGCCCCGCGCGCGATGTTCCACGGCGCGAAGTCGCCGTGCCAGGCGTGCTCGGGGCCGGAGATCCGGCTGATCTCGCCGACCGCGTCGACGAGCAGGTCCGCGGGGATCCGGCCCCGCCGTACCGGCAGCGGGCTCAGCGCGAGCACCGACAGCCCGCGCCAGGACCCGTGGTGCAGCACGGCCGGTGGGACGACGGTCTTCAGCGGCACGCCGGCGAGCAGGTCGAGCGTCCGCGCCTCGTCGGCGATGAGCTCGCGGGCCCGGTCGGTGTCGCCGATCTTCACGTAGGCGGCCAGCCCGTCCGGGGTGTGGGCCTCCAGGATCGGCTTGCGGTTGACCCGCCGGGCGGGCCGGACGTGCAGCACGGCCCTGATGGGGGCGCCCAGCGCCTCGCTGAGGTAGGTCTCGATCGTGGCCTCCCCGGAGGGGACCATGATCTTCCGGCCGGGGTGCCACCACGCGCGGGGGGCCAGCCTGCGGGGGAGCAGCGGGTGGGGGAGCACGCTGTACGGGCGGGCCCGGCCGGGCCCGGGGAACAGCAGGTCGAGGGTCTCGCCGAGGTAGCGCAGCCGGGCGCGGGCGTCGTTCATGTGGCCCTGCTCGCCATCGAGTTCCTCCAGAGCAGCGCGAATGAGATGAGATACAGGCTGAGCGGCGTGACCAGCCCGTCGTAGACGAACATGTAGAGGAGGGTGAGGATCATCACCAGGACCCCGGCCAGGCCGATCGGGCTCCGGTCGCGCCAGTGGCGGCGGACGGCCCCGGCGAAGAAGGCCACGTAGAGCGCGGCTCCGACGAACCCCTGCGTGATCATCAGGTGCCAGAGCTGGCCGTCGCTGCCCAGCGGCGGGTGGCCGCAGGTGTCGCACCAGCCGGTCTTGCCGGTGGTGATGGTGCGGTGGTTGCCCGTCGCGTTGCGGGTGTTGCCGTAGCCGATGATCGGCGAGCTGCCCGCCGCGGCGACGGTCGCCGACACGGTGAAGGCGCGGATGTCGTTGCTGTGCGGGCTGTCCAGCCGCTGGGCCACCATCGTCTGCAGCGGGCTGAGGAAGAACACCAGCGCCCCGCAGGCGGCCGCGGCGCAGACCGTGACGCGGGCCTTCGTGCCCAGCCGCAGGAACAGGTAGGCGGTTGTGACGCCCAGGCCGATCCAGAGACCGCGGTTGAGGGAGTAGACGATCGGGACGGCGGCCAGCGCGATCAGCGGGGCGACGGCCAGGCGCCTGCGCGGCCCGCCGTACACCCACCAGCCGACCACGAACCAGATGAGCAGCACCGAGACGTTGCTGCCCCAGGCGTTGGCCCATTCGAACGGGGCCTCCGGGCGCGGGGAGGCGTGGCCGAGGACCTTCTGCACCTGGGCGGTGGTGGGGTGGATCAGGTTGTGGACGAAGGAGTTGCCGCTGATCCAGCGGGGCAGGAGCCGTTCGACCGGCGAGGTGAAGCCGGCCTGCGGGGCGAGCACGCCCAGCAGGCCGCCCGCGACGGTCGTGACGAACAGCACGCCGAGCATCCGCACCAGGGTGAGCTGCGGCAGCTCCCGCTCGGTCAGGTTGCCCAGGTAGAGCACCATGACCATCAGGGAGACGTAGAGGAGCAGGCGCATCAGGTAGCCGATCACCCGCCCGGCGCCGAGCTCGCCGTAGGTGCCCGGCGGCATCTCGCCGAGCATGAGCGCGCTGACCAGGTAGCCCGCCAGCAGCAGCAGCCAGAGGCCGGACCCGCGCGGCGCCCTGATCGGCCGCCGCCGCCACAGGACCAGCGCCATCGGCGGGGCCAGCACGATCACCGACAGCCCGCCGAAGCCCAGCGCCCACCAGAGGGGGTAGCCGACCAGGAGCGCGGCGACCGGCCAGGCCGCCGGGTGGAGGCCCCGCACGAGGGTCACGAGGGGAAGACCATCTTGTCGGCCGCGGGCGGGTGCGGCGGCAGCGGCGGCCGGGGGGCCTGGGCCGGGGCCGGCGCGGGCCGTCCCCCGGTGACGGGGTAGGCCGTCCGGTCTGAGGGGCCGGGAGCGACGGCGTGGGCCGTGCCGTCGGCGGAGGTGGAGACGGGAGCGGAGGCGGAGGTGGAGGTGGAGACGGGAGCGGAGGCGGCGGCGGGGCGGGTCCGGCCGGCCTTGGAGACCCGGCCGGACTTCCGGACCCGGCCGGGCTTCGGGGTCCGGCCGGGCTTCGGGGCCTTGCCGCTCTCCGCCGCCCGGTCGCCGGATCCGGCCGGCGGGCCGTCCGGCGGGGTGGCGACCGCGCCGATCACGGGGATCCCGCGCTCGCCCAGCCGCCGTACGGCCTGCGCCACGTCGCGCGAGGACGTCCCCGGCACGGTGACCAGCAGCACGGCGCTCCCCACGCCCGCCAGCTCGCCGATCTCCTCCCCGGTGACGAGGTCGAGGCCGGTCAGGCGCTTGACGTCGGAGCGCCCGCGGATCCTGGTGTCGAGCCGGTCGCGGAGCCAGGCGGCGCCGGTCCCGGCGAGCAGGCCGATCATGAGGCCGCTGCCGAGGTGGAGGGGCGGGCTGGGAGCGGTCGGCTCGGCCGGGGCGACCGCGTCGCTGATCACCGATCCCGGGGTGACGGCGATGGTCTTGAGCGCGTCGTATCTGAGGGTGAGGCCGGAGATCTGCCGGCTGAGCACGTTCTGCCGCTGCAGCGCGACGGTCCGTTCCGCCGTGCCCCTCGCCAGCGCGGGCAGCGTGTCCGCCACCGTGACCAGCGACGCGTTGACCTGCTTGAGCTTGGTGAGGAGTGCCTTGAGCTGGGCGTCCAGCGCCTGGGTGGCGGACTCGCCCCGGTAGGCCAGGTAGGCCCGGGCGTAGGCGCCGGCCCCCGCCGCGGCGGTGTGCGGGTCGGCGGCGGTGTAGGAGATCACCAGGACCGAGGTGTTGGGCGGCACGGAGACCTCGACGGGGCCCGGGGTGTTCTTGAGCGTGGCCCTGGCCTTCCCGGCGACCACCGCGGACTGGGCGATCTGGGCCTCGGTGTCGAGGTTGAGCGGCTCGCGCTGCCGGCTGGTGACCTGGTTGGTCTGCTCCAGCAGGCCCGTCGGGGAGACCAGCACCTGCGCGGAGGCGGTGTAGGAGGGCGGGGTGAGCCGGAGCAGGGCGGCGCCGCAGCCGGTCCCGGCCGCGAGGAAGAACAGCAGGATCGGCCACCTGCGGCGGATGAGGGAGGCGTAGTCCGCCAGCTCTCCGCCGGAGCGGTGGACCGGGGCGTCCGGCGGCAGGCTCATACGGTGAGGTCCCTTTCGGGCGGCATCGGCGCTTGAGAACCCTAGGAACTATAGGTCGGTCCGCCATTTCCCCGGTCCAATACACAAGATTTTCTTCAGATTGATCCAGCTAATCACGGCACGATAACTAGCGTTTATCCGATATTTCCCCCCACCTTTCGGGCGGGCTCCGGCACGGAGTGGCAAAGTGCGTGACGTGGCACGTCCAGGAGGTGGGAAAGTGGGCTCCGGGTAAAGTCGGGAAACCGTGCATGGGAGCATCAGTGAGGGACCGTTGCATCGGATAAATGCCGCTTTAGGGATATTGTCCCGCAAGGACAGAATCGCCGGTGCGGCGCTGGCGCTGGCCCTGGGAATGGGCGCGTGCGGCCGGCCCCCGGTGGTCTCCGAAGAGCCGTCCGAGCGCGTCACGGCCCGGACCGGCGGCCTGCCGGCCATCCGTCCGTCGGCGTCCGCCTGTGAGGTGACCGCCAAGCTCATACCCTCGTGCGGGGCGTGGTGGGGGGTCGCGCCGGAGATCTTCACCGGCCGGCCTCCCCGGCGGGCGCTGGAGCGGGCCGAGGAGCGCATGGGCCGTCCGGCCGGCATCATGCACCTCTATCACCGGGGCCCGGAGCTCTTCCCGACCCCGGAGGAGCGGAAGATCGCGCGCGACCCCGGCGGCCGCAGGCTCCTGCTGATCAACTGGAAGCCGTCCTCCGACCACACCTGGGCGGAGATCGCCGCAGGCGTGCTGGACCGGCGGATCGACCGGCTGGCCGGCCATGTCAGGAAGACCTTCCCCGAGAGGTTCTTCCTGACCGTCCACCACGAGCCGGAGGACGACGTGCGGGAGGACCCGGACTCGGGGATGACCGCCGAGGACTACTCGGCGATGTTCCGGCACGTGGTGCTGCGCCTGCGGCAGCGCGGCGTCACGAACGCGGTCACGGTCATGACCTACATGGGCGCGCCCAACTGGGCGGCCAGGCCCTGGTTCGAGCGGCTCTACCCCGGTGACGACGTGGTCGACTGGGTGGCGATGGACCCCTATGTCGACGGCCGGGTGCACACCTTCGACGGGCTGGTCAACAAGACCCGCGAGGAGTCCGCCGGGTGGCCCGGGTTCTACCGCTGGATGCAGTCGCGCTTCCCGGGGAAGCCCATCATGATCGCCGAGTGGGGCGTGTTCGAGCGCCGCGGCCAGCCCGGGTTCAAGGAGTCGTTCTTCTCCTCGGTCCGCCGGGAGATACGCGACTATCCGCAGATCAAGGCGCTGGTCTACTTCGACTCACCGCGTGCCCCGCGAGGGGACACCCGTTTCGACACCACCGCCGGCGGCCTGAGGTCCTTCTCCGACCTCGCCGGCGACCCCTACCTCCACGCCACCGCGGTCCCTGAGCAGTGACCATCCGGCGGCCCCGGCCGCCACGGCGCCGGCCAGGATCCAGAGCGTGGCGGTGTTGCCCACGCCGAGGAGCTTCAGCGCCGACGCCAGCAGCACCACCGCCAGCAGCGCCCGGATGACTCCGCCGGGCGCCCAGGCCGAGATCCGCGCGCCCAGATACACGCCGGGGATCGAGCCGGCCAGCAGCGAGGCGGTGACGTCGAGCTGGAAGTCGCCGAACAGCAGGTGCCCGAGCGCGGCCGAGACGACCAGCGGGACGGCCTGGACCAGGTCGGTGCCGACGAGCTGGTTGGCCTTCAGCGCGGGATAGAGCGCCAGCAGCGCCACGATGATCAGGGACCCCGAGCCCACGGACGAGATGCCGACGACCAGACCACCGACCATACCGACCAGTAAGGTCGGAAATGGGCGCACGACGATCTCACCGAGGTCCGCCGAGACGCCCCCTTCGCGGCGCGCGAGCCAGGCCTTGGCGACCAGCCCCGCGACGGCCAGCAGCAGCGCGACGCCCAGGGCGTATTTGATCGTCTGCTGGATCTGCTCGCCGTCGCCGAAGGCCCGGGCCACCAACACCCCGCTGAAGGCCGCCGGCACCGAGCCCGCGCACAGCCAGCCGACCAGCCGCAGGTTGACCGTGCCCCGCCGCATGTGGACGGCCCCGCCCACCGGCTTCATCACGGCCGAGGCGACCAGGTCGCTGGAGACGGCCGCCAGGGGCGGCACGTTGAAGAACAGCATCATCATCGGCGTCATCAGCGCGCCGCCGCCCATGCCGGTCAGACCGACGACGATCGCGACGAGGAACGACCCCGCGGCCAGGGGGAAGTCGATGTCCACGGGCCGTTATCCCTTCTCTTCTCGTCTCGCTCGCCGTACCGGTCTGTCATCTCGGCGGGCCCGTCTCCGCGACGGGCCCGTCGTCTCAGCGGGTCCGCCGCCTCAGCGGACCCATCCGCCCTGGACCAGGGGGTCGAGCACCTGCTGGACGGCCCGCTCCACGCTGATCGAGGTGGTGTCGATGACCAGGTCGGCGTCGTCGGGCTCCTCGTAGGGGTCGGAGACGCCGGTGAACTCGGGGATGAGCCCGGCCCTGGCCTTGGCGTAGAGCCCCTTGCGGTCGCGGCGCTCGCACTCGGCGAGCGGGGTGGCCACGTGGACCAGCAGGAAGTCGGCGCCGACGGCCTCGACCATCGCGCGGACCTCGTCGCGGGTGGCGGCGTAGGGGGCGATGGGGGCGCAGATCGCCAGCCCGCCGTGCCTGGCGGCCTCGGCGGCGACGAACCCGATCCGGCGGATGTTGAGGTCGCGGTCCTGCTTGGAGAAGCTCAGCCCCGCCGACAGCAGGTGACGGACCACGTCGCCGTCGAGATAGGTGATCGTGCGGCTGCCGCGCTCCAGCAGCGCGTCTCGCAGGCCGCGGGCGACGGTGGACTTGCCGGAGCCCGACAGGCCGGTGAAGAAGACCACCAGCCCCCGCCGGTGCGGCGGCCCGGGGAGCGTCACGGGCTCGGGGCCGGCCAGGTGCTCGGTCGCGCCGTAGGCCTCGGCCACGTGCTCGCGCAGCTCCAGGTCGATGCTGGGCTCCTCGCGGGGGGCGAGCGGCACCACGGCCACCACGGTGCCGTCGGGCAGCAGGTCGCGGGCCTTGAGCGCGGCGCGGACCACCGCGGGGCCGCCCTCGCCGAAGGCCAGCGGGAGCAGCAGGACGGCCGCGCCCAGCTCCTCGGCGGTCGCCTTGATCTCCGCCAGGTCGTCCAGCGGTCCGCGCATCGTGACCGCCAGCACCTCCCGGCCGGCCAGCTCCGCGCGGACCTCCGCCGGGGTGCGGCGCAGTCGGGCGAACGGCCCGTGCTCGGGCGCGTCGAGGGCCTCCACCGGGCCGGCGACGTGACCGTCGCGCCGGTCGGTGACGGTCAGCACGGCCAGTGCCGCGCCCTCGGGGTCGCGCAGCGTGATCCGGTCACCGGGGACGGCGGGGTGGTCGTCGGGCAGGGCGAACGTCACGGGCGCGGGCCACGGGGTGCCGTCGGCCAGGGTGCCGTGCTCGGCCACGGCGTGCGCGTCCGCCGAGCTCAGGAAGCCCGTCAGCGGTTGGAAGGCGCCAGAGAGCAGCAGCTCCAGATCGGCCAGCTCGCGCGCGTCGGGGGTCCACTCGAAAGGCGCCGTCATCTGCTCCACAATCCCGATCGAATTAGTCGGATTTCGTCAGCTTACCCACTCCGTCTCCCCCGCACCAGCCCGCCGACTCTCAGATCAGCCGGGCGAAGTGGCTGTGGGGTTTGCGGATGACCATGATGATCTCATCGTGCGAGGCGGGCCACCGCCCCCTGGAGAGGGTCTCCATCGCCGAGCAGGCGGCGCGGGCCAGCCTGCTCAGCGGCCCCCTCAGCGCCGGTCCGCTCGTGGCCGAGGTGTCGTCGGTCACCATGAGCCCGCGCGTCAGGCAGAAGGAGTGCATCCCCTCGCGCGAGGTGACCTGTCCGTAGAAGGGGGGCAGCGGGCCCACGGTGCCGGAGGGGGCGAACCTGTGCCACAGCGTGCGCCGCAGCGCGGCGGGCAGCAGCCGGTCGCACGCCCCGTAGGCCGAGGCCCGGTCGCGCATCTGCAGCAGCAGCAGCCCGCCCGGTCGCAGCCCGGTGAGCAGCCGGTCGAGCACCAGCTCGGGATGCTCGATCCGCTCCAGCAGGAACGACACGTGGACGATGTCGAAGGAGCGTGGCGGCACCGGCACCGACCGCAGGTCCCCCAGCGCCCAGGAGTCGAGATCCTTGCGCGCGGACGTGCTGGCCCGCAGCGCCGGCAGGTCCTCGTCGATCCCGATGACCCGCGCCTCCATCTGCTCCAGCTCCAGCTCCAGCGGCTCGGGCCACCCGCATCCGGCGATCAGGACGTCGAGTCGCCGGCCCGACTGGCCCGTCCACTGCTCACGGATCCGCCGGCTGAACATGTCGTCTCGCGCGACGACCGACCGTACCTCTGACATGTGACTAAGAGTAGTCAACTCAACACGATTCGTCGTGCATTTCCCCCTCCTCGCAGAAGTGATCTCCCTACGGGAGAGGGTCTCCGGGCAAGTAGCCTTGGGAGGTAACCCCCGTGCCTCACCGGCCGGGGGCCTGTCGTGTTGCCGTCGTGGGGCTGTGGGCGAATCTGATGAGCCTTTCCGGACTGCTGGACCTTGTCGCCGGGGAGCCGAAGCTGGCTTCCGTTCTTGAGGACGTCCGAGGGGGAGACTCCTCCGACGTGTCGATGATCGCGCCGCCCGCGCTGCGGCCGTTCGCCGTGGCCGCGCTGGCCCGGGAGGGGGCCAAGAACGGAGGCCGGGCCGTTCTCGCGGTGACCGCCACCGGGCGCGAGGCCGAGGATCTCGCCGCGGCGCTCACCAGCCTCCTCGACCCCGGAACGATCGCCGTCTTCCCGGCCTGGGAGACGCTGCCGCACGAGCGCCTGTCGCCGCGCAGCGACACCGTGGGCCAGCGGCTCGCCGTACTGCGCAGGCTGGCCCACCCGGTCGAGGGCGACGCCGCGGCGGGCCCGCTGCAGGTGATCGTCGCGCCGGTCCGGGCGGTGCTCCAGCCGATCGTGCGGGGCCTGGGCGACCTGCGGCCGGTACGGCTGCGCGCCGGGGACGACGCCGACCTCGAAGACGTCGTCCACAGGCTCGTCGAGAACGGCTACAACCGGGTCGACATGGTGGAGAAGCGCGGCGAGGTGGCCGTCCGGGGCGGCCTGCTGGACGTCTTCCCGCCCACCGAGGAGCATCCGCTGCGGCTGGAGTTCTGGGGTGACAGCGTCGAGGAGATCCGCTGGTTCAAGGTCGCCGACCAGCGGTCGCTGGAGGTGGCCGAGGAGGGGCTGTTCGCGGCCCCCTGCCGCGAGCTGCTGCTGACGGAGGAGGTCAGGGAGCGGGCGCGGGAGCTCGCCGAGCGGTATCCGGCGCTGGCGGAGATCCTGGACCAGCTCGCCGAGGGCGTCCCGATGGAGGGCATGGAGGCGTTCGCGCCGGTGCTCGCCGGGGAGATGGACCTGCTCGTCGACCACCTGCCGGCGCAGGCGGCGGTGTTCGTGTGCGATCCCGAGCGCATCCGCGGCCGCGCCGACGAGCTGGTGCGGACCAGCCAGGAGTTCCTGGAGGCGTCCTGGATCAACGCGGCCTCCGGGGGAGAGGCGCCGATCGACCTGGAGGCGGCGGCGTTCCGCACGCTGGAGGAGGTCCGCGACCACGCCCGGGAGCTCGGCCAGCCCTGGTGGTCGATCGCGCCGTTCGGCGGCGACGGCCCCGGCGACGGGCTGGTCCTGCAGGCGCGCGAGTCGGAGGCCTACCGCGGCGACACCCAGCGGGCCCTGGGCGACATCAAGGGCTGGCTGGAGGAGGGCAAGGTCGTCGTGCTGCTCAGCGAGGGCCACGGCCCCGCGGAGCGGATGGTCGAGCTGCTCAAGGGCGTGGACCTGCCCGCCCGGCTGGAGCGCGCGCTCGACCGGGCGCCGGACGCGAAGGTCGTCCACGTCAGCACCGGCCTGATCGAGCACGGCTTCGTCAGCCCCGGGCTGGCCGTGCTGACCCACCTGGACCTGGTCGGGCAGAAGGCCTCCACCAAGGACATGCGGCGGCTGCCCTCCAAGCGGCGCAACATGGTCGACCCGCTCCAGCTCAAGGTCGGCGACCACGTGGTGCACGAGCAGCACGGCGTGGGCCGCTACATCGAGATGGTGCAGCGGACCGTGCAGGGCGCCACCCGCGAATACCTGGTGATCGAATACGCCAAGGGCGACCGGCTCTACGTGCCGACCGACCAGCTCGACGAGGTCACCCGCTACGTCGGCGGCGAGTCGCCCACGCTCAACCGGATGGGCGGCGCCGACTGGGCCAAGGCCAAGACCAAGGCGAAGAAGGCGGTCAAGGAGATCGCCGGGGAGCTGATCCGGCTCTACTCCGCCCGGATGGCCTCGCCGGGGCACGCCTTCGGGCCCGACACGCCGTGGCAGCGGGAGATGGAGGACGCCTTCCCCTACGCCGAGACCGGCGACCAGCTGGAGGCCATCGACGAGGTCAAGCGCGACATGGAGCGCGGCGTCCCGATGGACCGGCTGATCTGCGGCGACGTCGGCTACGGCAAGACCGAGATCGCGGTGCGGGCGGCGTTCAAGGCGGTGCAGGACGGCAAGCAGGTGGCGGTGCTGGTGCCGACCACGCTGCTGGTCCAGCAGCACCTGTCCACCTTCGCCGAGCGGTTCTCCGGGTTCCCGCTGAACGTCAGGCCGATGTCGCGTTTCCAGACCGACTCCGAGGTCAAGGCGACGATGGAGGGGCTGCGCGAGGGCTCGGTGGACGTGGTGATCGGCACGCACCGGCTGTTCTCGCCGGAGGTCAGGTTCAAGGAGCTGGGCCTGATCATCATCGACGAGGAGCAGCGCTTCGGCGTCGAGCACAAGGAGGCCATGAAGCACATGCGGACCCAGGTCGACGTGCTGGCCATGTCCGCCACGCCGATCCCGCGCACGCTGGAGATGGGTCTGACCGGCATCCGTGAGATGTCGACGATCCTCACCCCGCCGGAGGAGCGGCACCCGATCCTGACCTTCGTCGGCCCCTACGACAACAAGCAGATCGGCGCCGCGATCCGGCGCGAGCTGATGCGCGACGGTCAGGTCTTCTTCGTCCACAACCGCGTCTCCAGCATCAACAAGGTCGCGGCCATGCTGCGCGAGCTCGTGCCCGAGGCCCGGATCGCCGTCGCGCACGGCCAGATGAACGAGCACCAGCTCGAAAAGATCATGGTGGGCTTCTGGGAGCGCGACTTCGACGTGCTGGTCTCCACCACGATCGTCGAGTCCGGCCTCGACGTGCCCAACGCCAACACGCTGATCGTGGACCGGGCCGACAACTACGGCCTGTCCCAGCTCCACCAGCTCCGCGGCCGGGTCGGCCGGGGCCGCGAGCGCGGCTACGCCTACTTCCTGTACCCGCCGGAGAAGCCGCTCACCGAGACCGCCCACGAGCGCCTGGCCACCATCTCCCAGCACACGGAGATGGGCGCGGGCATGTACGTCGCGATGAAGGACCTGGAGATCCGCGGCGCGGGCAACATCCTGGGCGCCGAGCAGTCGGGCTTCATCGCGGGCGTCGGCTTCGACCTCTACGTGCGGATGATGGCCGAGGCCGTGCAGGAGCAGAAGGCCAAGCTGTCCGGCGGCACGGCGGAGGAGGAGCGGCCGGAGGTCAAGGTCGAGCTGCCGATCAACGCGCACATCCCGCACGACTACGTGACCTCCGAGCGGCTGCGCCTGGAGGCGTACAAGCGGATCGCCGGGATCGACGCCGACGTCCAGATCACCGAGGTGCGCGACGAGCTCGTCGACCGGTACGGCAGGCCGCCCCAGGAGGTGGAGAACCTGCTGGAGGTCGCCCGCTTCCGGATCCGCGCCCGCCGGGCCGGGCTGACCGACGTCACGCTGCAGGGCCAGCACATCAGGTTCGCCCCGGTCTCGCTCAGGGACTCCCAGCAGGTCAGGCTCCAGCGCCTGTACCCGAAGGCGCTGCTGAAGCAGGCGAGCGGTACGTTGCTGGTGCCCGTGCCCAAGACCAGGCCGCTCGGCGGCCAGCCGCTGCGCGACCTGGAGCTGCTCAAGTGGTGCGGCGACCTGGTCCAGGCGATGTTCCTGGAGAACGTGCCGGTAAAATGAGCCGCGTTGTCGTGAAGGGATCGCATGTGAAGTCGACTCGAGTGCGTGTCATCCTGGCGGTCGCCGCCGCGGGTGTCGCGCTGACCGCCTGCTCTCCGGAGCAGGCCGGCGCCGCCGCCATCGTGGGCGGGGAGCGGATCAGCTCCAGCCAGCTGGACAGCAACGTGCGGGAGTTCGAGGCGGCGCTGGCCAAGGCCAACGTCTCCGCCTCGCAGCTGCAGTTCCCCGGCAGCGTCCCGCAGGTCGTGCTCTTCCAGCTGGCCACCGCCAAGCAATACACCAAGGTGGCCGAGAGCAAGGGCATCACGGCCACCGAGGCCGAGGTCGACCAGCTCATCACCTCCACCGGCGGCCTGGCCCAGTACGAACAGCAGATGCTCCAGCAGGCCGTGGCGCCCTCGCACCTGCGTGACTTCACCCGGGCGAAGCTGATGATCACCAAGCTGATGGCCAAATACGGCGGCGGCAGCGACCAGGCGGCCCTCCAGCGGGGCCAGCAGCAGGCGATCAAGGACCTGGAGTCCGTGAAGATCACCTGGAACCCGCGCTACGGCAAGATCAACGCGCAGCCGAGCCAGGAGCAGCCGAGCCTCTTCCTCGACAGCGGCCGCTTCGGCGCGAGCTCCGCCGTGGCCGCGCCGCAGCAGTAACCTCGGTGGCATGCCCCTGATCGTCGTCACCACCTCGCCCCGGGTCGCCCCGGGGCTGCTCAGCCGCCGCGCGTGGCAGGTTCTCGAGGAGGGGCCGGTGCGCACCGGGTCGGCCGGCCATCCGCACCTGCCCTACCTCGCCGAGGCCGGGGTCGCCGTCGAGGTCGTGACGCCGGATCCGGCCGCCCTGGTCCGGCAGGCGTGCGCCGGGACCGTCGTGTGGCTGGAGGCCGACGAGGCGCTGATGCGCTCCATCGGCTACGCGGCGGTGGCGCTTGAGGACCCGCCGGTGATCGAGGTCGTGCCGGGCTCCTACGACCTGCCGGGGGCGAGGCTGCTGGATCTGGTCGCGGTGATGGACCGGCTCCGGACCGAGTGCCCGTGGGACGCCAGGCAGACCCACGAGTCGCTGGTGCCCTACCTCCTCGAAGAGGCCTACGAGGTGCTGGAGACCATCGAGGAGGGCGACTACGCGGCCCTGCGCGAGGAGCTGGGCGACCTGCTCCTCCAGGTGGCCTTCCACGCGAGGGTCGCCCGCGACCGCGACGGCGGCTTCGACATCGACGACGTCGCCGAGGGGATCGTCGCCAAGCTCGTCCGCCGCCACCCGCACGTGTTCGCCGACACCCGGGTCGAGGGCGCCGAGGAGGTCAGCGACAACTGGGAGACCATCAAGGCGGCCGAGCGCGCGGCCAAGAACGACGGCGACTCGGGGTCGGTCCTGGACGGCGTCCCGATGGGCCAGCCCGCGCTCTCCCTCGCCGCCCAGCTCCTGCGGCGCGCCGAGCGCGCCGGAGCCCCCGCCGACCTCCCCTCCGGGCCGCCCGCCGAGGACCTGGGGGCGCGCCTGTTCGAGCTCGTACGGCAGGCGCGCGCGGCCGGTCTCGACCCGGAGGCCGAGCTGCGCGCCGCCGCCCGGGCCTACCGCGACCGGGTCCGCGCCTGGGAGACGGGCGGCGCCTCCTGAGGCCGCCGGGGCCGGGGCCCGGTCAGGCCAGGCGGCCGCTCACGAACTGGGTGAGCCCGTAGACCCGGTGACGGATCCCGGAGAGCCCGAGCCGGGCCAGGGCGTCGGTCACCTCGTGGTCGCCGAACATGCGCACCCCCGAGACGGCGCCCGCCACGTCGTTGAGCGGGCCGGCCAGCGGCAGCCGCCGGGTCGTCATGACGGCGATCCGGCCGCCGGGCCTGAGCGCCCGGGCCATCTCCGTGAGGGCGTCGAAGGGCCGGGCGAACAGGTAGAGCGCGGCCAGGCAGCACACCGCGTCGAAGCTCGCGGGCCGGAAGGGCAGGTCGACGGCGTCCGCGCGCACGTAGCCGACACTGCCCGACCTGGTGTCGCGGACCGCGCGGGCGAGCATCGGCGCCGAGGCGTCGATCCCCACGACCAGCCCGTCGTCGATGTCGCGGGCCAGGGCCCGGGTCACGTTGCCGGGGCCGCAGGCCACGTCCAGCACCTGGTCGGCGGGCCCGAGCGCGAGCATCCCCCGGACCAGCGCCACCTCCTGCCGGGTGTCGGGCCCGAGCGGGCCCTTCATCGCCCCGATCAGCGCGGGCCGCCAGACCCGCTCGTAGATCCTCGGCAGGAACCCCGAGCGCATGAGCCGCTGGGCCGGTGACGCGTCGACGCGCTCCTCGCCGAGCAGGTCCAGATAGCCGTGCTCGATGGAGGGCTCGGGCAGGGCGGGGTCCAGCAGCCCGCGGATCCGGTCGAGCGCGGTGAGATCGCTCATGCCTCTGATTGGATCACACGGCCCGCCCGGTGGGGACGGCGGCCGCCGTACCGACAGGTAGTCCTCGGTAGGCTTCTGAGGCAAACTGTCCTGCGACTTTAGGAGCGCTTCGTGGCTTCCATCGAGGGCGTCACCGCCCGCGAGATCCTTGACTCCAGGGGCAACCCGACGGTCGAGGTCGACATCCTGCTGGACGACGGCAGCGAAGGTCGCGCCGCGGTCCCGAGCGGCGCCTCCACCGGCCAGTTCGAGGCCGTGGAGCTGCGTGACGGCGATGAGCGTTACGGCGGCAAGGGCGTGGAGAAGGCCGTCCTCGGCGTGACCGACGAGATCGCCGACGAGATCGTCGGGTTCGACGCCGCCGAGCAGCGCAGCATCGACCAGGTCATGATCGACCTGGACGGCACGCCCAACAAGGCCCGGCTGGGCGCCAACGCCATCCTGGGCGTCTCCCTGGCCGTGGCCAAGGCCGCTGCCGAGAGCGCCGAACTGCCGCTGTTCCGCTACCTCGGCGGCCCCAACGCGCACGTGCTGCCGGTCCCGATGATGAACATCCTCAACGGCGGCGCGCACGCCGACACCAACGTGGACATCCAGGAGTTCATGATCGCGCCGATCGGCGCCGGATCGTTCCGCGAGGCCGTGCGGATGGGCACCGAGGTCTACCACGCGCTCAAGGCCGTGCTGAAGGAGAAGGGCTACGCCACCGGCCTGGGCGACGAGGGCGGCTTCGCGCCGAACCTGCCCTCCAACCGCGACGCCCTGGACCTGATCCTGGTCGCCATCGAGAAGGCCGGCTACGTGCCCGGCGAGGACGTCGCGCTGGCGCTCGACGTGGCCGCCTCCGAGTTCCACAAGGACGGCGTCTACACCATCGACGGCAAGGGCCTGTCGGCCGCCGAGCTGATCGCCTTCTACGAGGACCTGGTCGCGAGCTACCCGCTCGTCTCCATCGAGGACCCGCTGAACGAGGACGACTGGGAGGGCTGGAACGCCATCACCAAGGCGCTCGGCGACAAGGTCCAGCTCGTCGGCGACGACCTGTTCGTGACCAACCCCGAGCGGCTGTCCCGTGGCATCGCCGAAGGCACCGCCAACGCGCTGCTGGTCAAGGTCAACCAGATCGGCACCCTGACCGAGACCCTCGACGCCGTGGACCTGGCCCACCGCAGCGGCTACCGCTGCATGATGAGCCACCGTTCCGGCGAGACCGAGGACACCACGATCGCCGACCTCGCCGTGGCCACCAACTGCGGCCAGATCAAGACCGGCGCCCCGGCCCGCTCCGACCGCGTGGCCAAGTACAACCAGCTCCTGCGGATCGAGGAGCTCCTCGACGACGCCGCCCGTTACGCGGGTCGCGCGGCGTTCCCGCGTTTCCAGCGGTAGTTTCGCACCCTACGGCTTGCGCCCGATTCGGCCGGGCGCGAGCCGTACCGCGGAGGAGACCGCCCGGTGCCGGAGTCCGGGCCGCGGCACGGGGAAGCCCACCCGGTGGCAGCCGGCCGTGGCGCGGCCCCGGCCGGGCGCCCGGGCCGTCGCGTACTACGGCACGGCGGAGAGCACAGACGGGAGAGGCGCATGGCGAAACGGCCGCAGCTGACGGGGCGGGCCGCGATCCTGGCGATCGTGGTGTGCGCGATCGCGATGAGCCTCGCCTACCCGGTCAGGGAATACATCGCGCAGCGCCGCCAGATCGCCCAGCTCCAGCAGCAGCAGACCAGGGAGCTGGAGGCCATCAAGGCCCTCGACGACCGCCGCAAGCAGCTCCAGGACCCCGGCTACATCAAGCGGCAGGCCAGGGAGCGGCTCTACTACTGCGACCCCGGCCACAAGTGCTTCGTCGTCATGGGCAGGGAACCCTCGGCGGGTAAGGGCACGGCGGGGGAGAAGAAGGCGGTCGGGCCCCCGTGGTACGAGACGCTCTGGGAGTCGGTTGAGGCGGCCGACACCGGGAAGGGGCAGAAGGCGGCCGGAGCCGCGGGGTGACCCCGATAGCCTGGGTGTCGTCTTCTCAGGGGGTGTGTCACTAATGGTGGATGAGCGCGACGTGGCGGCGGTGGAGCGGCAGCTCGGCCGGACGCCGCGAGGTCTGCGGGCGGTGGCGCACCGCTGCCCGTGCGGGCTGCCCGACGTGGTGGAGACCGCGCCCCGGCTGCCCGACGGCTCGCCGTTCCCGACGCTGTTCTACCTGACCTGCCCGAAGGCCGCCTCGGCCATCGGCACCCTGGAGACCTCCGGGATGATGCGGCAGATGCAGGCGAGGCTCGCCGAGGACCCCGCCCTGGCCCAGGCATACCAGGCCGCCCACGACGACTACATCGCGCGCCGCGACAAGGCCGCCGCCGAAGACGGCCTGGAGCCGCTGCCGAGGGACATGCAGAGCACCGGGGGCATGCCCACCCGGGTTAAGTGCCTGCACGCCCTGGTCGGCCACGAGCTGGCGGTGCCCGGCGGCAACCCCTTCGGCCGCGAGGCCCTCGACGCGCTCGGTGAGTGGTGGGCCGACGGGCCCTGCTGCGCCGTCGGGACCGAGGAAAGACACGAAGAGGAGACCAAGTGACCCGCGTCGCCGCCATCGACTGTGGCACCAATTCCGTCCGCCTGCTCATCGCGGACATCGAGGCCGACACCCTGACCGACGTCGAGCGGCTGATGGAGATCGTCCGGCTCGGCGAGGGGGTGGACCGGACCGGCCGGCTGGCCCCGGAGGCCCTGGAGCGCACCTTCGCCGTGATGCGCGGCTACGCCGAGCTCATCGACCGCCATGGCGCCTCCGCGGTCCGCGTGGTGGCCACCAGCGCCACCAGAGACGCCGCCAACCGGCAGGAGTTCGTGGACGGCGTGCGCGAGATCTTCGGCGTGGAGCCCGAGGTGGTCACGGGGGCCGAAGAGGCGGAGCTGTCGTTCGCCGGCGCCACCCGCGATCTGGTCCGGCTCTCGCCCGAGACCGGCCTGCCCACCCCCGACGGCACCCGCCCGCCATACCTCGTGGTCGACATCGGCGGCGGTTCCACCGAGTTCGTGCTCGGGTCCACGCACGTGGAGGCCGCGCTGTCGGTGGACATCGGCTGTGTCCGGCTGACCGAGCGGCACCTGCGCGAGGCGGGCAGCCCGCCGCCGGCCGAGGTGGTCGAGGCCGTGGTCGCCGACATCGACGAGGCACTCGACCGGGTCTCCGGGGAAATCCCGGTGGAGCGGGCGCTCACAATGGTCGGTCTGGCGGGTTCTGTCACCACCGTCGCCGGAATGGCTCTTGACCTGCCTGGATATGATCCGGATAAAATTCATCACTCACGAATTCCGGCAAATCAGGTGCAGAAGGTTTCCGGGCGCCTACTGGAGATGACCCACGACGAGCGGGCGGCCATCGGGGTCATGCATCCGGGCCGGGTCGACGTGATCGGTGCCGGGGCCCTGATTCTGGCCCGAATTATGGAAAGGTACGGTTTCACTGACGTTGTTGTCAGTGAACACGACATTCTGGATGGAATCGCCTGGTCTGCGGCTAAACCTTAACAACATCTAGACATTTCCCATGCCGAGGGGGTATTGAGAGATCGTTCCGTTTTATGGTTAGGTAAAGAAGCTTTAGCGAGGCTTTGCCGTGGGGCCCGGCACAGCTGGTGTCGGGGCGGCAACCGTCTCCGGAGCGCACTCTCGTTCCTAACGAAACGGAGCATCCCCTCATGTCCGGACTAGCTCGTAAGCTAGCCGCCGTAGGAGCCAGCGCGGCCATGCTGGCGACCATGGCGGCAGGGCTTCTGGCCTCGCCCGCAGCGGCGGCCAGTGGTTCCAACCAGGCGGGGGCGGCGGCAGCCACCCCCAGGCCCGCCGTCTCGGTGAGCCAGACCAAGGCCTCCCCGTCGCACTCCGACGAGTGCCCCACCCGGGTGACCTTCTCCTCCAGGATCAAGGTCAAGGCCTACGGGGGCAAGACCAAGGTCGCCTACCGCTTCCTGCGCGGCAACGGCACCAAGAGCGCGGTCAAGACGTTCACCCTCACGGGCAAGGGCGTCAAGACCGTCACGGTGAAGGAGTCGTCGACCTTCAAGGGCGGCGACCTCAAGGGCTGGGAGGCCGTCCAGGTCCTGGCCCCGCGCAAGGTCACCTCCGCCAAGGGTTACTTCAAGATCTCCTGCGGTGACGACTGGGACGGCGGCAAGGAAGTCGTCAACACCGGCAGCGTCGGCGCCCGGATCTGGGTCGACGAGGGCAACTGTGAGGCCACCCTCATCGGTCGCATCTCCTCCTCCAGCTCGCGCTGGGTGCGCTACCAGTGGGTCGTCAACGGCCACGTCGTCGACCGCGACGCCGTCCGCGTCGACGGATCGCGCAAGGTCTACCACGTGATCAGGCCGCGCGAGAGCCTGCGGGGCTGGGCGGCTCTGCAGGTCATCGACCCGGTGGAGACCTCCTCCGGCCGCGCCTACTTCAAGATCTGGTGCCGGGACTCGTCGCCGAAGGTCTCGGCCTCCGTCGACGCTCCGGCGAACTACGAGGGCACCTGCCCGGTCACCCGCTCCTTCACCGGCACGATCAGCGCTTCGTACGGCCGCGGCCACGTGAAGTACCGCTGGGTCCGTGACGGCGTCCCGGGTAGCTGGGAGAGCGTCTACTTCGGCGGTCACGGCTACCAGAGCCGCAGCGTGAGCGACCCCTGGAGCGCCTCGGCGTCCGGGACCAGCAGGCGCTCGATCGAGATCTACGATGGCCCGAGCAGCGGCACCGTCCAGGGCAAGGTCACCTGCAAGGTGCCGGCCCCGGACTCCAAGGCCTGGATCCAGGACGGCACGTCGGCCAAGCAGGTCGCGGCCGGCTGCCCGGCGGGTTCGGTCACCGGCACCGGCAGCATCTACGCCACCGGTCCGATCAAGGTCACCGTCACCTGGAGCCTCAACGGCACCGTGGTGAAGTCCGAGGAGCTCGACTTCACCTCGGAGGGCACCAAGTCCAGCTCCTTCACCGGTGCGTCGAACGGCCTCAAGGACGGGACCGTCAGGTTCGGGATCGTCGGCGGCGGCTCGACGACCGTCAGCTACGACGCGGTCTGCGCCGAGGCCGGCGACAAGTCCGCTGACAAGACCGGTGCCTGACACCGAGTCTCGTCTGAAGTAGCACATCCGAAGTAGGACAGGCGGCGCCCGCTCCCAGCGGGCGCCGCTTCTCCGTTTTCCCGCCCTCCCTCTTCCTTCCCCGCTCTCCGTCTCCCCCGCGGTCTTCTCCGGGTTCCCCGTCTCTCCCGGCTCCCCGGGTGACTCTTCCGGTCGATCGGCCTGCTCGGATCGGGCACCATCGAGGGCATGACCTGTGTTCCTCCCGGATCCGGCTGGCCGGACGACCCCGCGCGGCCGGACACCCCCGTCGCCCATGACCCCTCGGAGGTGAGCGCGCTCGCGGGGGCGAGCCGTACGCTCGCCGAACTCACCGCCCGGCAGTCGGTCTGCCGGGCCTGCCCGCGCCTGGTGGAGTGGCGCGAGGAGGTCGCGGCCGTCAAGCGGCGGGCGTTCGCCGCGGAGACCTACTGGGGACGGCCCATCGCGGGGTGGGGTGAGGAGCGGCCGGAGGTCCTCATCGTCGGCCTGGCCCCGGCCGCGCACGGGGGCAACCGCACCGGCCGCATCTTCACCGGCGACCGCAGCGGGGACTGGCTGTTCGCCTCGCTCCACCGGACGGGCCTGGCCGCGAAGGAGACCAGCGTCCACGCCGGCGACGGGCAGCGGCTCATCGGCGCGCGCATGGTGGCGGCCGTCCGGTGCGCCCCGCCGGCCAACAAGCCCGAGCCGTCGGAGCGGGCCGCCTGCTTCCCCTGGCTGAGCCGGGAGGTGGCGCTGGTGGCCGACAGCGTGCGGGTGGTGGTGGCGCTGGGGGGCTTCGCCTGGCAGGCGGTCTGGCCCGCGTTGAAGGAGGCCGGATACGACCTGCCGCGCCCGAGGCCGCCCTTCGGACACGGCGCCGAGGTGGAGATCACCCGTAACGGAACTCCGGCCCGTCTTCTCGGGTGCTACCACCCGAGCCAGCAGAACACTTTCACCGGCCGGGTGACCGCCGAGATGCTTGACCAGCTCTTCACCAGGGCAAACGTCCTACGTGGCTTGTGAACTCGATCACAAAGAGAATCTTGGCCAGTTTTTTGGGGAGAAGGGAGATTGTTTCTCCTGATTTGGAAAAGTTTCGCGTAAGTTGCCCTGGGGGCGCCTGGTGCGATCCCGGAGGCGGACGTATGCTTGTGAAAGCTTTCACAAAGCCTTGGACCTAAGGATGGCGCCGAAGTGAACCGCAACTCCAAGCACATCGTGGTCGTCGGTGGGGGCTACGTCGGTCTCTACACCGTGCTGCGTCTGCAGCACACGCTCCGCAAGGAACTGCGCGACGGCAGCGTTCGCATCACTGTCCTCACCCCCGAATCCCACATGACCTACCAGCCCTTCCTCCCCGAGGCGGCGGCGGGAAACCTCTCGCCCCGGCACGTGGTGGTCCCGCTCCGCCGGGTTCTCAAGAAGGCGACGATCCTCAACGGCAAGGTCTCCAAGGTCAACCACGCGGACAAGTCGCTCACCTTCGCGCCGAACGTCGGCACGCCGCACGAGATCGGCTACGACATCGTCGTCATGGCGGCCGGCTCGATCTCCCGCACGCTCCCCATCCCCGGCCTCGCCGACGCCGCGATCGGCTTCAAGACGGTCGGCGAGTCGATCGCGCTCCGCAACCGGGTGCTCGAACTCCTCGACCGGGCCGAGTCCGACGACGACGACGCCCTGCGCCGCCGGGCGCTGACGTTCGTCGTGATCGGCGGCGGCTTCGCGGGCGTCGAGGCGCTCGCCGAGCTGGAGGACATGGCCGTCGACGCCGTCCGCTACTACCGCAACGTCTCCCGCAAGGACATGCGCTGGATCCTCGTCGAGGCGACCGACCGCATCCTCCCCGAGGTCGGCCCCGAGATGGGCAAGTGGACCGCCGAGCAGCTCCGCGAGCGCGGCATCGAGGTCAAGATGAACACCCGTCTGGAGTCCTGCGAGGGCGGCCTGGTCAAGCTCTCCGACGGGGAGGAGTTCGAGTCGGCGACCATCGTGTGGACCGCCGGCGTGAAGCCCAGCCCCGTCGTCAACGCCGGTGACCTGCCACTGGACGAGCGCGGCCGGATCAAGACGACCACCCGCCTGACGGTGGCCGGGGTCGAGGACGCCTTCTCCGCCGGAGACGTGGCCGGGGTGCCCGACGTGACCAACCCCGGCCAGTACTGCGCGCCCAACGCCCAGCACGCCGTACGGCAGGCCAAGGTCCTCGCCGACAACATCACCCGCCGGCTCCACGGGCAGGAACTGGTCGACTACCGGCACAAGTACGTCGGATCGGTCGCCGGTCTGGGCCTCCACAAGGGCGTCGCCAACGTCTACGGGGTCAAGCTTCGCGGATTGGCTGCGTGGTTCATGCACCGCACCTACCATCTGTCGCGGGTGCCTACTCTCAACCGCAAGGTCCGTGTGATGGCGGACTGGACCTTGGCGCTGTTCTTCAAGCGGGAGACCGTCTCGCTCGGAGAGATCGAGGCTCCGCGCACGGAGTTCCGCGAGGCGGCGACGACCTGAGTCCCGGGCGCCCGCAGGTGGGAAACCGCTGGGTCCTCGTCAGGGTCTGTTGCTGACCGTCATGCTCGCCCCTTGAGCCCCAGCCCGAGCCGGGAGGGGGCCGGGGGTGGGCTTGTCTGCGATCACCGTGCTGGGAGTGGACAGACCGGGAACGGTCGCCGAGGTGACCGCGGTGCTCGCCGGGTACGGGGCGAACGTCGAGGACTCGGCGGTGGCGCTGCTCGGCGGCCACGTCGCGATGATGCTGCTGGTCTCCGGCCGGCTGCCACCGCCCTCGGCCTTCCCCGGGATGGCCGTCACCGTGACCGGGGTCGAGTCCCGCCGTGACCCCGGCCGCGCCCCGGAGGGTCTCGGCTACGTCCTCACCCTCCACGGCCCCGACCGTCCCGGCGTCATCTCCGCGGTCAGCGCGGTGCTCGCCGACGCCGGCGGCGACATCACCGGGATGACGACCCGTCTCTGCGGCCGGCTGTACGTCCTGGCCGCGGACGTGCGGCTGCCGGAGACGGTGGACGTGGCCGACCTGATGTGCCGTCTGGCCGCGGTGGCCGCCGACCTCGGCTCCCGGATGGCCTTCCGCCCCGCCGAGCCGGAGGTGCTGTGACGGGCCGGAGGCGCTGTGCCGGATGCCCCCGCGCGGCGGGAGGCGGCGGCGCCGTACGGCGGGCCGGGGACCGCGGCGCTGTGCGGCGGGGCGGTGCCGCCGGTGTCGTGCGACGGGCCGGGGACCGCGGCGGCGTGCGGCGGGGCGGCGCAGGGGCATGACCGGCACCGCCCGGGAGCTGATCACCGCCCCGCACCCCGTGCTGACCGCCCAGGCGCTCCCCGTCGACCCCGCCGACCCCCTGGTCGTCTCCGCGGCGGCCGATCTCCTGGCCACCATGCGCCGGGTGCGGCACTGCACGGGCCTGGCCGCTCCCCAGATAGGGCTGGGCTGGCGGCTGCTCTCCGTCGACGTCTCCCTCCACCCCGGAGCCCGCTCCTGCGCGGGGGAGCTGGTCATGGCCAACCCCCGCCTGGTGGCCGCCTCCCGATGGGAGCCCACTCGAGAGGGGTGTCTGTCCGTGCCCGGCCTGGCCGGGGACGTCCTGCGGGCCACCCGCATCACCGTCCGGGGCGAACGCCCCGGCAGCGGCGCTCCCGTCACCGTCGACGCCGACGCCTTCGAGGCCCGCTGCATCCAGCACCAGCTCGACCATCTCGATGGTGTGCTGTTCCTCGACCGCCTCGTCCATTCATGGGCGATCCACCGTACGGGACCGATGGTGGAGCAGGCCAGAAGTGGATGACATGTGCGTTCTGCGGTTATTAAGGTTTTTTCGGCTTAAAACGGTATTCCATCCGCCCACTCCGCCGTCACCTCCGCGGCCTGAGAGGGCAGGCCGCGGACATGATCCGTGTGACGCCTGATACGAAGTTGTGCTCCTCGGATGAGTGGTCCGTTACGTATGATTACGGCGTCCCCGTAGCCCAACGGCAGAGGCAAACCCCTTAAAAGGGTTCGAGTGAGGGTTCGAGTCCCTCCGGGGGCACTGACGGTTATCAGTTGGTTCAGGCCCGTGACCGGATGGGGTCGCGGGCCTGTCCGTGCATCGATCTTCCGGGGCCGCTCAGGCGGCCGCCCGCCGGAGGGGTCGACCACCCCTGGAGGCCGGGGCCGACCCGGCGGACGGGCGGCGATTGCGGTGCGAGAGGTGGGAACCCGGCGGACAGGCCGTTCGTTGGATCATTCGGCGGTAGCCGTACGGTCACATGGACCAGGCAGACATGGATATCAACACGATACGGCCGTGTGACAACCGATCTAATACGCTGATCGCGTAGGTCGCAGCGTGGAGGCAGCGATGGAGAGTAAGAACCCCGTATTCAGTCGGCAGTCCAAGGGGTACCAGCAGGCATGGGGATCGCCGACCCCCACCCCTGACCAGCTTCAGGGCATGTACGACAGGCCGGCGTACGCACCCCCCGCACAGCGGACCATGACGATCGACGACGTGGTGGTGCGCGGCTTCATCACCCTGGGCACCCTGACCGTCTCGGCCGCCGTGGCCTGGGCGCTCAACCTCGGCGTCGGCGCGATGATCGCCGGTGTGCTCGTCGGCCTGGTGCTCGGTCTGATCATCTCGTTCAAACAGAGCATGAACCCGGCGCTGATCCTCGGTTACGCGGTCTCCTACGGTGTCGCCGTCGGTGTGGCCAGCCACATCTACAACGACCGGTTCAGCGGCATCGTCTTCCAGGCGGTGGTCGGTACGGCTCTCGCCTTCGCCGCCACGCTCGTCGTGTATTCGCTGCGCATCATCCGCGTCACGCCGAAGTTCACCAAGTTCGTCGTGGCGGCGGGCCTGGGCCTGATGGGGCTCATGCTCGTCAACTGGGTCGCGACCTTCTTCATCGCGGACGGCATCGGCATCCGCTCCGGTGGCGCCCTGGCCTACGTGTTCAGCATCGCCGCGATCCTCGTCGGGTGCTTCTTCCTGCTGCTCGACTTCGACTCGGTCGAGCAGGGCGTGCGCGCCGGCGCCCCGGAGAAATACTCCTGGCTGATGGCCTTCGGCCTGACGGTCACCCTGGTCTGGATCTACCTGGAGATCCTCCGTCTGCTGAGCTACTTCTCCAGCAGCGACTGAGCGTGGACGAGAGCCCCCGCCGGAGTGTCTCCGGCGGGGGTTTCTCCTTGCTCAGGAGGCGGGGGTTTCTTCTTGCTCAGGATGGGAACGCCGGTGAACGAGAAGCCACCAATGAGCGACGAATCATCACCGATGACCAGCTAGTGAGGGCTTGCTATCTGCGGACTCGTGATGCACTGTCGAGCAAAGGAGCCCTATCCGTGGAGGTGCCCATGTCGTTGAACCACTCAATGGAGACGCAGAGCAAGCTGATCGCAAGGGTCCCGGACATCACGGGACGCGCACTCCCAGAGTGGTTCCAGGCTATCGACAACGGCCCGTCTTTCCTGCGCTGCGATGAGCGTGCCAACTGGCTCGCCGACGAGCACGGGCTGACCCATGGCTACGCCGCCGCCATCGTGCACGAGCACGAGCGCTACCGCCGCAGCCGTCACCTGTAAGCCGCCTACCTTCTGAAGGGCCCGCGCCCCGTCCAGCGGCGCGGGTCCTCGCACGCGCGAGCACGGCCTCCACATACCTGATCTTCGCGTGGGCGAGCGTGCATGATGGTGCCATGGATCTCGACAAGGCACGTAACTTCATCCGCGACAACCATCACGCGGTCCTGCTGACCCGGCACGCCGACGGGCGGCCGCAGATGTCCCCGGTCACCGTCGGGCTCGACGCCGAGGGACACGTGATCGTCAGCACCAGGGAGACCGCGGCGAAGGTCCGTAACCTCCGCAGAGACCCTCAGGTGGCGCTCTGCGTGACGACCGACGCCTTCTACGGCGAGTGGATCCAGATCGAGGGCACCGCGGAGATCGTCTCGCTGCCTGAGGCGATGGAACCCCTGGTCAGTTACTACCGTGACATCTCCGGCGAGCACCCCGACTGGGACGACTACCGCAGGGCCATGGAGCGGGACAGGCGGGTGATCCTGAGGATCGAGATCACCCGCGCCGGTCCCGACGTCCACGGGTGACTAGCTGAGGCGCTCCAGGACCATCGCCATGCCCTGGCCGCCGCCCACGCACATGGTCTCCAGGCCGATCGACCTGTCGTGGAACCGGAGGCTGTTGATCAACGTGGAGGTGATCCGGGCACCGGTCATGCCGAACGGGTGGCCCACCGCGATGGCGCCGCCGTTGACGTTGAGCCGGTCGAGGTCGATGCCGAGGTCCTGGTAGGACGGGATGACCTGGGCGGCGAAAGCCTCGTTGATCTCGACGAGGTCCACGTCGCCGATGGACATGCCCGCCCGGGCCAGGGCCTGCCTGGAGGCCTCGACCGGGCCCAGACCCATGATCTCGGGCGACAGGCCGGTCACGCCGGTGGAGACGATCCGGGCGAGCGGGGTGATGCCGAGTTCGGCGGCCCTGGTGTCGCTCATCACGATCACCGCGGCGGCACCGTCGTTCAGCGCGCAGCAGTTGCCGGCGGTGACCGTCCCGTCCGGGCGGAAGACCGGCTTGAGCTGCGAGACCGCCTCGTAGGTGGTGCCCGCGCGAGGGCCGTCGTCCTTGCTGACCACGGTCCCGTCGGGCAGGGTGACCGGGGTGATGTCGCTCTCCCAGAAGCCGTTGGCGATGGCCTTCTCGGCCAGGTTCTGGGACCGGACGCCGAACTCGTCCTGCTCCTGGCGGGAGACGCCCTTGAGCCCGGCCAGGTTCTCCGCGGTCTGGCCCATCGCGATGTAGACGTCGGGCACCGCGCCGTCCTCGCGCGGGTCGTGCCAGACACCGCCGCCGCCCTCGGCGGCCCTGGCCGAACGGGCGCGGGCCTCGTCGAACAGCGTGTTCTGCGTGTCGGGCAGCGAGTCGGAGTTGCCCGTGGCGAAGCGGGAGACGCACTCCACACCCGCCGAGACGAACACGTCGCCCTCGCCCGCCCTGATCGCGTGCAGGGCCATCCTGGTGGTCTGCAGCGAGGACGAGCAGTAGCGGGTGATGGTGGTGCCGGGCACGGTGTCCAGCCCGAGCAGGGTGGAGACCACGCGGGCCATGTTGAATCCCTGCTCCCCGCCCGGCAGACCGCAGCCCAGCATCAGGTCGTCGATGGTGGCCGGGTCGAGCTGCGGGACCTTGGCCAGCGCGGCCTTGATCATCTGCACGGTCAGATCGTCGGGGCGGATGTCCTTGAGGGACCCCTTGAAGGCGCGTCCGATCGGCGAGCGCGCGGTTGCGACGATGACTGCCTCGGGCATATGGCTCTCCTGGGTTCGTTGGTCGCTCCTCATGCGGAGGTTACCGCGCGGTAGCTCGGATGCCACGCCCCGGGGCGGGATGAAACAGAACTTTGTACGGCGCGCACAGGGGGCCCGCCCGGAGCGGGGCCCCCGTCACGGGGAGCGCCGCCTCCGCCCGGCCGCTCGGCCGCCCGGTCCGGAGTGCGCCGGCCGTGCCCGCTCCGCGCGTCAGCCGTACATGCCCGGCGCGGTGCCGGTGCCGTCCTTGATCCCGTGCAGGCCGCCCCGCTCGTCACGCCACGTCCGCCAGCCGTCCTGGCTGCCGGTGAACCAGGCCGGTGGGGCGCCGGAGCCCGAGACCTTCCTGCCGTCGGCCAGCTCGAACTCGCACAGCGAGGCGACCGAGTAGAAGCCCGGGTTCTGGCCCTTGAGCGCGAGAGGCTTGGGGTCGGTGACGCAGAAGGACCAGCCCCGCGCGTCCTTGATCTCGGCGTTCTGGCCGGTGGCCAGGTCGAAGGCGCTGCCCGGCCTGTCGTGCTTGAGGAAGCCGAGCTTGTCCATCCGGGCGGGGAAGGCCAGCCACCAGCCCGAGTCGGGGACCTGGGTGGCGGGGATCTGGCCGAGGACCCGGCCGCTCTCGGCGTCGAGCCGGGCGAAGCCGCCGTACTGGCCCTGCTGGTCGACCGGGCGGACCACCGGTGCGTAGCCGGGGCTGCCGCTGGGGTAGACGCGCACCACCGAGGGGCGGATCCAGTTGACCGTGCCGTCGGCGAGCTTGACGGAGAACAGACCGAAGGCGGAGACCTTCTCCGTCTCCGGGTGGGTGTAGGGGGCGACGTAGCCGATGAGGTTGTCGGCCGTCGCGCCGAACGACCAGCCGCCCGACATGTCGACCCCGGTGCCGAGGGGCTGCTCGACGGGGAGCCGCCAGCCGGCCTTCCCGGTCTTCAGGTCGTAGGCCTCCAGGACGGGGTGCTGGGCCAGGCGCAGGAGGACCACGCGGGAGGCGTCGGACCACTCGACCTCGGCGATGCCGGGGAGCTTCCACCTCAGCCCGCCGGTGGCGGGGTCGAGCACGACGACCCGGGCCGTGGCGAGGGCGGTCTGCTCCGACAGGCACACGAAGGCCCCGCACCGCTGCGGCCCGAAGGTGGAGTGCACCGGGCGGGTCCACTTCTGCGCGCCGGTCCTCGCGTCACGGGCGACGAGCGTGGCGTTCCAGCGGCCCCGCCTGGCGGGGTCGATCGCCACCGCGACGGCCTGGCCCGGCCCGGTCTCGACGATCGCCGGCGCCGGGATCCCCATCCCGGGCAGACGGCCCGCCATGGTCGCGGGATGGGCCCACAGCTTCTTGCCCGAGGCGAGGTCGACGGCCACCGTCTCCAGGGTGCCGTCGGGCCTCATGGAGGTCGTCATGGCGACCCCGCCGGCGGCGGTGGTGCGGCTGACCGCGTTCACCTCGGTGTTGTGCCAGGTGGGATGGGCCGGTGTGGCCGCTTCACTGCCGGAGCAGCCGGCCAGGGCCAGGGCTCCGGCGAGCACCAGGGCCGGTTTCGCGTGAGGCCAGATGACGGGCATTCCACTCCAAGGTCGGCGAGAGGTCACGACTTCGCCGCGGAGGGTAACCGGGTTCAGGCGTCGTGAGGCGGCGCCCCTGGCCTCCGGCGGAACATCGTCACCCACCGTCCGTGGGGTCCGGTTGCCCGGCCGGCGACGCGGGTCGCGGAGACCTCGGTGCCGGGTTCCTCCGCGGCCATAGCCGCCGCGAGGTAGATCGACTCACTGCGCCGGACCCGTGGTTCGGGCCACAGTCCCAACGCACTGCCTACAGAAGGTAGCACCGCGTAAGCAACCTGTAGATAACCTTGGGCAGATGGATGGAAACGATCCGGTCCGAACATTTCGGCTGGGTTTGCATCGAATTCCGCCCCCAGCAGGTCCGCGAAGGCCACCGTCCGCCCGCCCGCCTCGACCACGGCGACCGTCTGCGCGGCGGCGAGCTGGCGGCTCCAGCGCCGGGTCACCCAGCGCAGCGGCTGCACGATCGGCCGGACCGTGCCGAGGTCGGGACAGGTGCCCACGACGACCTCGGCCCCCGCCTCGCGCAGCCGCCGCACGGCCTTCTGCAGATGCCGTACGGCCTGCGCGGGCAGCGTCTGGGTGGTGACGTCGTTGGCGCCGATGAAGATCACCGCTATCTCGGGGTCGGCGTCGAGCGCCTGGTCCACCTGCTCGCCCAGCTCGGCGGAGGCCGCCCCCGACTTGCCGACCACGGTCAGCCGCACCGGCCGCTCGGCGACGACGGCCAGCCCCGAGGCGATCAGCACGGCCGGGGTCTCCGCGGGGTCGGTGGTGCCCAGGCCGACCGAGGTGGAGTCGCCGAGCATGACCATCCGGATCGGCTCGCCCGGGAAGTCGCCGTAGAGCCCGTCCGACGGCGGCCCCTCCATGCCGTGCGGGCGGCCGACGATCCGGCGGGCCACCAGCGCCTCGGCGAGCAGCACACCGTAGGTGGCCACTCCGAGCACGGTGAGCCCGCCACCGCCCACGGCCGCGGCGGCCGCTATGCGCCGGGCGGCCCGCGCCGCCCCCGGTGTCCAGGTCACGTGGTGTTGCTCCCTCGATGCGGCGCGGCGGTAGCGTTGCCTTGAAACTAGCCGAGCCCCACCCACCCCCAGGGGATCTCGGCGCCCAACACAACAAGCTGACAGAGCTTTGGTATTTCGAGGTGATCACCCGGTGCGCGTACATGATTCACTCGTGGAGCTGATGGGCAACACTCCACTCGTCCGGCTGCACAAGGTGTCGGCGGGGCTGCCGGCCCAGGTGCTGGCCAAGGTGGAGTATTTCAACCCGGGCGGCTCGGTGAAAGACCGGATCGCGGTGCGGATGATCGACGCCGCGGAGAAGTCGGGCGAGCTGCGCCCCGGGGGCACGATCGTGGAGCCCACGTCGGGCAACACGGGGGTCGGCCTGGCCATCGTCGCGCAGCAGCGGGGCTACAAGTGCCTGTTCGTGGTACCCGACAAGGTCGCCCAGGACAAGATCGCGGTCCTGCGCGCCTACGGTGCCGAGGTCGTGGTCTGCCCGACGGCGGTCTCGCCCGACCACCCGGACTCCTACTACTCCGTCTCCGACCGGCTGGCCAGGGAGACGCCGAACGCCTGGAAGCCGGACCAGTACTCCAACCAGAGCAACCCCGACAGCCACTACCACTCCACCGGCCCGGAGATCTGGGAGCAGACCGAGGGCCGGATCACCCACTTCGTGGCGGGCGTCGGCACGGGCGGCACGATCAGCGGCACCGGCCGCTACCTCAAGGAGGTCTCCGGCGGCCGAGTGAAGATCATCGGCGCCGACCCGGAGGGATCGGTCTACTCCGGCGGCACCGGACGGCCCTACCTGGTGGAAGGGGTCGGCGAGGACATCTGGCCGACGACCTATGACACCACGATCTGCGACGAGATCATCGCCGTCTCCGACAAGGACTCCTTCGGCATGACCCGCCGCCTGGCCCGCGAGGAGGCGCTGCTGGTGGGCGGGTCCTGCGGCATGGCGGTGGTCGCGGGGCTGCGCGTGGCCAGGCAGGCCGGGCCGGACGACGTGGTCGTGGTGCTGCTGCCCGACGGCGGCCGGGGCTACCTGTCGAAGATCTTCAACGACGACTGGATGGCCGACTACGGCTTCCTGACCACCTCCAGCGACGAGGGCCTGGTCAAGGACGTGCTGACCCGCAAGGGCTCGGGCATGCCGGAGTTCGTGCACACCCACCCGCACGAGTCGGTGGACACGGCCATCTCCATCATGCGGGAGTACGGCGTGTCGCAGCTCCCGGTGATGAAGGAGGAGCCGCCGGTCATGGCCGCCGAGGTGGTCGGCTCGATCCTGGAGCGCGACCTGCTCGACGCCCTCTACCGCGGCCGGGTGCGGCCGAACGACCCGCTGGCCGGTCACATGTCCCAGCCGCTGCCGATGATCGGCGCGGGCGAGCCGGTCTCCATGGCGGTCGAGGCGCTGGAGAAGGCCGACGCCGCGGTCGTCCTCGACGACGGCAAGCCCGTCGGGCTGCTCACCCGGCAGGACCTGCTGGCCTTCCTCGCCAACCACTAGTCAGACGGGAAACTCCGCCAGCACCTCCCAGGCTCCCTCGGGGGTGGGGCCGGCGACCAGGCGGCCGCCGAGCGCCTCGACGCGCTCGGCCATGCCCACCAGGCCGAACCCGCCGCCCAGCCGGGAGACCCTGGTGTCGGAGGCCGAGCCGTAGTTGCGCACGCGCAGTCGCACCGTGCCCGTCGCGCGGCCCGGCCGGATCCGCGGATCCGGCCTGCCGTTCGGGGAGCGCCGGCCAGGTCCGGCCGGCCCGTCGGAGGCGGCGACCAGCCGCAGGTCCGCCTCCACCCAGCCGGTGCCCGGGGCGTGCCGCCGGACGTTGGTGAGCGACTCCTGCAGGACCCGGTGGAGGGTGGTCATCACCTCCGGGGCCAGGGTCTCGTCGTCGATGCCCTGGCCGATGTCGAAGGCGACCCGGGGGCCGCCGGCGGAGAAGCGCTCCACCATCGTGCGCATGTCGACGAGCCTGCTGCCGGGGGAGCGGGCGGCCTCGTCCTCCGCCCGCAGCACGCTCACCAGGCGGCGCATCGAGGTGAGCGCGTCGGCGCCGGCGTTGGCGATCGCCTCCAGCGAGGGGACCACGGCCTCCGGCTTCTGCTCGGCGACGACTTTGGCCGCCTGTGCCTGGACGACGATCCCGGTGATGTGGTGGGCGACCAGGTCGTGCAGCTCCCTGGCGAGCTCCAGGCGTTCGGCCCGCCGTACGGAGTCCACCGCCTCCCTGCGCCGCTCCAGCTGGAAGCGGAGGTAGGCGCCGACCGCGGCGGCGACGGACCAGCCGACGAAGATGAGGAAACCGGCGGCCACGGACTCGTTGCCATGGCTCGTCCGCCCCGCCGCCGTCTCCAGCACGATCATCGAGGCGACGGAGAACAGCGCGGCCCGCTTGATCGGCTCGATCCAGCGCAGCCCGCCGATGGTCAGGATCAGCAGCGATCCCGTCTCGGCCACTCCCGGGAACCCGCGGCCGCCGGTGGCCCCGATGACCAGGGTGCAGGTGAGCGACAGCACCAGGACGGCGACGAACCCGCCGACCCGCCTTGTGCGGCGCCACAGCACGGCCAGGATGCCGGCGAGGCCGCACAGCGGGCTCAGCCACATCGCCCAGCCGCCGTCCGACACCGCCGCCGCGAGGTCGATCATGAGCAGCAGCGAGAGCCACCCGATGAGCGCGAACTCGCTGAGCCGCTGGATCCAGTAAACGACGCGATGTGTTTCACCCACGGCCCCCGAGCCTAAGCCTCCCGGCTGAATGACATATCAACCGTTCGGCCGACCTGCCCGCCCCCGGACCGGCCCTTCAGCGGAGGCGGGGCGGGGGGCCCGCAACCGATGCTTGAAGTGTCGAAGGGGAGAGGGAAATGACCGTCATCGGGATCATGTTGCTGGCCGCCGGACTCGTGGTCGTGGTGTCACTGGCACTCGCGGACCCCGTCCTGCTGTCGCGCATCAACGGGGAGCCCGCCGAGGGCGCCAGCGGCCGCCACATCCATGCCCCGCAGGCGGACGCCGGCGGAGAGGTCGTGCGGCTGCGGCCGCGCCCGGTGGACAACCGCGAGCCCCAGGCGGCCTGACCGGCGGACCGCCGCCCGGCCCGGCCGTACGGCGGGCCGTCCGGCCGGAGCGGTGAATCGCGAGTCCCGGGCGGCCCGATCGGCGGCCGCCCGGCCCTGTGGCCCCCTCATGCTGCCGCATGGCGCCTGCGATTTTACGAGTAGCGTTGGCGGTATGAGTGAAGGATTCGAGACGCTTGCCATCCACGCAGGTCAGGAGGCCGAGCCCCACACGGGGGCGGTCGTCCCGCCGATCTACGCCGTGTCGACGTACAAGCAGGACGGTGTGGGCGGCCTGCGCGCCGGGTACGAATACAGCCGGTCGGCCAACCCGACCAGGACCGCCCTTGAGGAGGCCATGGCCGCCGTCGAGGGCGGCACCAGGGGCCTGGCCTTCGCCTCCGGGCTGGCGGCCGAGGACGCCGTGCTCCGCACGGTCTGCAAGCCGGATGACCACGTCATCATCCCGAACGACGCCTACGGCGGCACCTACCGGCTGTTCTCCAAGGTGCACGCGCGCTGGGGCCTGCGCTACGACCCGGCGCCGCTCGGCGACCTGAGCGCGGTCGCGGCCGCCATGACCCAGAAGACCAAGATCGTATGGGTGGAGACGCCCACCAACCCGCTGCTCGGCATCGCCGACATCGCGGCCCTGGCCGAGCTCGCGCACGACAACGGCGCGCTGCTGGTGGTCGACAACACCTTCGCCTCGCCCTACCTTCAGCAGCCGCTGTCGCTGGGCGCGGACATCGTGGTGCACTCCACCACCAAATATGTGGGTGGCCACTCCGACGTGGTCGGCGGCGCGCTCGTCACGGCCGACGCCGAGCTGGGCGCCGAGCTCGCCTTCCACCAGAACGCGATGGGCGCGGTGGCCGGGCCCTTCGACGCGTGGCTGACGCTGCGCGGTCTCAAGACGCTCGGGGTGCGGATGGACCGCCACTCCGACAACGCCGAGCGGGTGGTCGACCTCCTGCTGGCCCACCCGCGGGTGACCTCGGTGCTCTACCCGGGGCTGCCCGATCACCCCGGTCACGAGGTCGCGGCCAAGCAGATGAAGCGTTTCGGCGGCATGGTCTCCTTCCGGGTCGCCGGAGGAGAGGCCGAGGCGGTCGAGGTGTGCAACCGGGCCAAGCTTTTCACCCTGGGCGAGTCGCTCGGCGGCGTCGAGTCGCTGATCGAGCACCCCGGCCGGATGACCCACGCCTCCGCGGCGGGCTCGCCGCTGGAGGTCCCCGGTGACCTGGTCCGCCTGTCGGTCGGCATCGAGTCGATCGACGACCTGCTCGCCGACCTGAGCCAGGCGCTGGGCTAGCCGTACCCGGCTCTCAGGCCAGTACGGCTCAGGCCAGTACGGCTCAGGCCAGTACGGCTCAGGCCAGTACGGCCGGCGGGCCGGAAGACGCCGGGCTGGACGGCGCCGGGCCGGGGCGGCGGGTACGGGCCGCCCCGGCGCGGGGCCGGGCCGGTCTGGGGCGCCCCGATCAGTACGGGTCGCCCCAGACCATCAGCGCCAGGATGACCAGCCAGATCAGCGCCACCACGCCGGAGAACGCGGCGATCCGGCCGGTCTGCATCTTCGCGTCGTCGCCCGGGTTCTCCTCGCTGAGGACCCGGATGGCGCTGAGCTGGTCCCGGTCCACGAGGACCAGGAGCACCGCGGCGACGATGAAGAGCGTCATGGAGACCGACAAGTAGGGCTTGCCCAGGAACTCGCGGCCCAGCAGCAGGCCGAACACGAACACGCCGACGGCCGCGATGGCGTAGACGCGCGTGGTCTTGTGCAGGTAGCGCAGGACGTTGACGTCCTTGGCGCGGATGAACCTGGGCGTGGACATGGTGGCGGCGGTGACCGGCCCCAGAGCGAAGATCGCGAAACCGATGTGCAGCCAGAGCAGCAGGTCTGTCATGCGCCAGACATTAGCCCTCGATGATCTCGCATGGGTATGGCGCGCGGGAGTTCTCCGGATGTCGCCGGTCCCGGGGCGGGGCCGGGGTCACTCCGTCCTGAAGGCGTCGCGCCTGTCGCGGGTGCGGGAGAGCGCGCACAGCTCGTAGCAGACGCAGGCGATGAGCATCAGCGCCACGAGAATCGCCGTGACCATCGGACAGCCTCACTTCCGTTCCCTGATGGCGAGCGCCATCGATGAGTAGAGACCGATCGGATGGAGAAGTGGTTGTCACGGAGAGGTCACATTTTCGGATGGTCCCGTTCCAGCCGTCGCGCGACGGTAGATCTTCGCATTTCGGCCCTGAGCATCCCGGCGGAGTGAGTAGGATCACTGGCGAGCCTGTTCCTGTGTGATGAGGTCGTCGGCGGTGAGGTCGCGGCCGTGCCGGGCGGGCGCCGGAACGGACCGTGCACGACGGCACAAGGGAGTGCCCACTGTGGGTGTGAAACATGTCGAGCCCTACACCGACGAGTGGCTGAGGCAGCCGGCTCTCTACGTGAGCCGCGTCGTCGAGGCGCTGGGCGCCGAGGCCGTCGACTGGTGGGAGGGTCCCTGCGACCCGCGCACCGTCACGATCCTCCTGGCCGGCGGCGAGGCACTGGTGTGGGACGAGGAGAGCGGCTGGCGCCGCGGCCGTTACGTGTCCGGCGACCGCGAGACCTGCACGGTGCTCGCCGAGGGCCGCTATCTCGGCGGCGGCCTGCTGCTCCGCCCGGAGCGGGTCCCCTCCGCCGTCGCCGACGCCCGGGCGGGCGTGGGCAACAGCACGGCCTGGCGGCCCTGCTACCGCTCCTACCGCCACTACCGCGACGGCTTCGACCTCGCGCTCAACGGCTACCTCGCCTACGCCGACGCGTGAGACGGGCCTGCACCGACGCGTGAGACGGGCCGCGGCGGCGTGTGAGACGGGTCCGCGGCGCGTCCCCGCCGGGGAGACCCGCAGCGCCCTCTCCCGCTCCTGAGCCGCGGCCGCCCCGCCCGTGGTCAGCGTGTACGGCGGGTCCGCAGGAAGTCGCTGACGACGTATTCGCCCAGGCGGTCGGCGCCGGAGGAGAACACCCGGCCGCCGTTGCGCCGGGCGACCTCGTTGACGAACTCCTTCAGCCGCTCGTCCTCGGCGAGCATGAACACGTTGAGCGTCGCCCTGCGCCGGGTCATCTTGTCGACCTCGGCGAGCGTCAGCTCCAGCGTCTCCTGGGTGGGGGGCCACTCGAAGGCCGCCGAGCCGTTGCGCCGCAGGTGGGCGGTGGGCTCGCCGTCGGTGACCACGAGCACCACCGGCTCGAAGTCGGGGTGGCGGTCGAGGTGGCGGCCCGCGATCAGCAGGGCGTGGTGCAGGTTCGTGCCCTGGACCATGTCCCACTCCAGCCCGGCGAGCTCGTCGGGCTGCAGGACGCGGGCGTAGTTGGAGAAGCCGATGATCTGCACCGAGTCTTGCGGGAACTTCGAGCTGACCAGTGCCTGCAGGGCCATCGCGGTCTGCTTGGCCGCCGCCCAGGTGCCGCGCAGGGCCATCGAGTAGGACAGGTCCACCAGCAGGCACACCGCCGCGGCCGTGCGCCTCTCGGTCTCGGCAACCTCGAAGTCGTCGACGGACAGGGTGACCGTGCCGCCGCCCCCGCCGCGCCGTACGCCGTTGACCACCGTGCGCACCACGTCGATGGGCTGCTCGTCGCCGAACCGCCAGGGCCGGGAGGAGCCGGTGAGCTCCCCGGCGGCGCCGGCGTCCACCTGGTCGTGGTCGCCGCGGCGGCCGGAGTCGAGCGAGGCGAAGACGCGGCGCAGGGCGGTCTCGCCGAGACGGCGGACCGCCTTGGGGGTGAGCTCCAGTTTCCCGCGCTGGCGGCGCAGGTAGCCCTGCTGCTCGAGCTCCCGCTCGATCTGCCGGAGCGCCTCCAGGTCGTCGACGGCCGAACGGCCCAGCGCGCGGCGGATCGCCGCCTCGTCGATGTCGTCCAGCCGGGCACCGGGGTAGTCCTGGCGGAGCGCGGCCTCCAGCTGGGTCAGGTCGGCGAGCTCGTCCAGCGCGGTCACCGCGTCGCCCATCCCCATCGGGTCGTCGCCGGTCAGCCGCTCCGGGGTGTTCCAGGCGAGGTCGGGGCGGCGGGAGTAGAGGGACTCGCCCAGGCGGCGCATCTGCTCGCCCATCCCGGCCTGCTCCAGCGTCTGGTTGATCAGCGCGTTGAGCTCCTCGCGCTGGCGGGGGGTGAGCGAGGCCAGCAGGCGCTGGGTGGCGGCGGCCCGGCGCGCGAGGATGTCGACCAGCTCCTCCAGGTTCCGTGGAGACTCCGGGAACATGTCCCCGTAGTCCGACATGAACTCCTCGAAGTCGTCCTGCGTGTGCTCGCCCCGCGCGTCCCGGTCGAGCATGTCGTTCAGCGCGGACATCATCTGCCGGACCCGCTCCATCGCGGCGGGGTCGGGGTTGGCCAGCGCCTCCCGCATGCCGCGGAACTGGCTGTCGAGCACCTCCCTGCGCAGCAGGTCGCGCAGCTCCTCGAAGGTCTGCCGGGCGGCGGCCGAGCGCCATTCGTAGCCGCTCAGCTCCTGGATGGCGCTGGCGGTGTCGTCCGGGAGGCCGTCGAGCTCCGACTCGCGCAGCCGGGCCTCGTCCGACGGGTCGGGGAACAGCTCGCTCCGCTCCTGGCCGATCGCCTTGTCCAGCAGCGCCCTGGCCCGTTCGAGGGTGCCGTCGAGCCGGCCGCGCTCGCGCAGCTCGCGGCGGCGCCGCCGTACCTCGCGGAGCAGGTCGTCGAGCCCGCGCCGGTCCTGCGCGCCCGGCAGGCCCTGCTTGAGCAGGTCCCGCAGGGCGTGTCCGGGATTGGAGCCGGCCAGGACGGCGTCGCCCATCTGGTCGAGCGCCGAACGGACGTCGTACGGCGGGGCGAGCGGGTCGGGCCCGTCCCGGTATTCGCCATAGCGATAGCTCATGCTGACACCTCAGGTGCGGTAGACCGCCGTGCCGTCCACTTCGTCCTTGGACAGGCGGCGCAGGAGGTAGAGGCCCTCCAGGGCGAACTCCAGCGCGGCCGCGGCGTGCCCGGGGGACTCGTCGCCGATGCCGAGCCTCGACATGATCTTGGCCAGGCCGGGCACCGGGCCGATCCTGCGCAGCAGCTCGGCGGCGGGAACCATGGGCCCGGACTCGACCTGGACGCCCTCGGCGAACCTCTCCAGCAGCGCGGTCAGGTCCGCGCCCCCGAGCGTGCCCCGGAACGTCTCGGCCACGGCCCGGCGGAGCAGGTGGGCGAGGACCTCGGTCTCCCGGCCCTCCTCGCTGACCTCGAACTCCACCTTGCCGCGGAGCGTGTGGACGATGCCCGGCAGGTCCGCCACACGGGTGACCGCGTGCTCCTCGCCGGTCAGGGCCGCCCGCCGCACGGCGGAGGCCGCGGCGGTCTCGGCCGCGGCGATGGAGAAGCGGGCCGACACCCCGGAACGCGCGTCCACCGCGGTGGACTCGCGCACCAGCCGGGTGAACCGGGCGATCACCTCGACGAGGTGGTCGGGAAGGTCGGCGCCCACCTGGCCGAGGGCCGCCTCCTGACGGATGAGGGTGAGCTCGGCCTCGATCGACAGCGGATAGTGGGTGCGGATCTCGGCGCCGAAGCGGTCCTTCAGCGGGGTGATGATCCGGCCGCGGTTGGTGTAGTCCTCCGGGTTGGCGCTGGCGATCAGCAGGATGTCGAGCGGGAGCCGCAGGTTGTAACCCCGGACCTGGATGTCGCGCTCCTCCAGCACGTTGAGCAGCGACACCTGGATCCGCTCGGCCAGGTCGGGCAGCTCGTTGACCGAGAAGACGCCCCGGTTGCTCCGCGGGACCAGGCCGTAGTGGACGGTCTCCGGGTCGCCGAGCGTGCGCCCCTCGGCGATCTTGATCGGGTCGATGTCGCCGATCAGGTCGCCGACGGAGGTGTCGGGGGTGGCGAGCTTCTCGCCGTAGCGCTCGTCCCGGTGCTTCCAGGAGATCGGCAGGTCCTCGCCCGTCTCGTCGGCCAGCCGGCGGCAGCGGACACAGGAGGGCTCGTAGGGGTGGTCGTTGATCTCGCAGCCGTCGACGACCGGGGTCCACTCGTCGAGGAGGCCGGTGACGGTGCGGATGAGCCGGGTCTTGCCCTGGCCGCGCTCGCCCAGCAGGACCAGGTCGTGCCCGGCGAGCAGGGCTCGTTCCAGATGGGGCAGGACGGTGTCGTCGAAGCCCACGATGCCGGGGAACCGCGTCTCCCCGGCCCTGAGGCGGGCCAGGAGGTTCTCGCGGATCTCGGCCTTTACCGTACGGTGGATATGGCCGCTCGCGCGTAGCTCGCGCAGAGTACGTGGCTCTGGGATTTGAGGCACGGGATCGAGCCTACGTCCCCGACGCCGAAACCGGCACTCTTATCCCGGTTTCGGATCTTGCCATTGAGTGACGTTCGGTGCGCGTGCTTGTTCCCACAGTGGGGAGAATCGCACCAAGACAAGGCTTCGGAAAAGAAGGAGAGGCGAGACGAGTGGTGCTTTTGACAAGTCGTTTCGCCGATGGTCTCGCGGTGGGGGCCGACCTGGTCACCGCCGCCGAGACCGCGGTGCGTCAGGCCCTGGCGGGTCTGACCGCACCCCCTGACCTGGTCTGCTTCTTCATCTGCGGCGAGGATCCCGACGAGGTCTCCCGCGCGGGACTGCGCGTGATGGACATGACCCTCGACGCCTCGGTGCTCGGCTGCAGCGCCACGGGGGTGATCGGTGACGGCCAGGGAGTCGAGGTGACCCCCGCGGTGAGCGTCTGGGCCGCCACCCTGGCGGGCGCCCGGTTGACGACCTTCGCGCTGGACACGTTACGGACCGAGGACCGTTTCGTCGTGGTCGGCCTGCCGGAGCGCCACCCCGACGACCACGCGGCGATCCTGTTCACCGATCCTTACAGCTTCCCCACCGACGGGTTCGTCGAGCGCTCCAAGGAGGTGCTGGGCAACCTCCCGCTGATCGGCGGGCTGGCCAACGCCCTGCGCGGCCGGGGCGCGGTGCGGCTGTTCGCCGACGGGGAGGTCTACACCGAGGGCGCCGTCGGGGTGCTGCTCAGCGGCCCCGTCAACATCAGCACCGTGGTCAGCCAGGGGTGCCGCCCGATCGGCCCGACGATGGCCGTCACCGCCGTCGAGGACAACCTGCTCCTCGAACTCGCCGGCCAGCCGGCTCTGGCCCGGCTGGAGGAGATCGTCAGCGCGCTGGACGAGGACGAGCGGGACCTGGTCGCCTCGGGCCTGCAGATCGGTGTCGCCATGGACGAATACGCCGAGCGGCACGAGCGCGGCGACTTCCTGATCAGGGGAGTGCTCGGGATCGACCCCGAGAGGGAGGCGGTGGCCATCGGCGACGTCGTCGAGATCGGCCGCACCGTCCGCTTCCAGGTCCGCGACGCGGCCACCGCCGACGAGGACCTCTACGAGCTGCTCGACGCCCACCGCGAGGAGTTCGGCCGGGTGGACGGCGCCCTGCTGTTCTCCTGCAACGGCCGGGGCTCGGCCATGTTCGGCAGCGCCGACCACGACGCGGTCGCCCTCCGCGACACGCTCGGCCCGATCAGCGTGGCCGGGTTCTTCGCGGCCGGGGAGGTCGGCCCGGTCAGCGGGCACAACCATGTGCACGGGTTCACCGCCTCCGTCCTGGCCTTCTCCTCTCAGCCGGCCGCGGGCCGGCCATACGATCGTTAGATGTCCGGATCGGCGCCTGCCGTCGACATCGGCGGGACGAAGCTCGCCGTCGCCCTGGTGGACCTCGACGGGAACGTGCGGGCCACCCGTCCGGCGGCGACGCGCGGACCCTGTGGAAGGCGCTCGGCGAGCTGATCGACTCCGTGCCGGCCGGCTCCACGGCCGACGGCGCGCTCGCCGGCGTCGGGATCGGCTGCGGCGGCCCGACGGCCTGGCCGGAGGGGGCCGTCTCCCCGCTGAACATGCCGGGGTGGCGGGGTTTCCCGCTGCGGGCCCGGCTCGCCGAGCGCTTCCCCGGCGTGCCGGTGCGCGTCCACAACGACGCCGTCTGCCTGGCCGCCGCCGAGCACTGGCGGGGTGCGGGGCGGGGCAGCGCCAACATGCTCGGCATGGTCGTGTCCACGGGAGTGGGCGGCGGGCTGATCCTGGGCGGCCGGCTGCTGTTCGACCCGCTGGAGGCCACGCTCAGGGAGCACACCCGGATGGAGTTCGCCCGGCGGGTCCGGGTCGTGCCGGCCTCTCTCGGCCAGGACGCGGGCCTGGTCGGCGCCGCGGCCCTGATCCTCGGCGCCGACCGCTACTGGATTCACTGACGGTCGCGTACTGGACCCGCTGACGGTCGCGTACCGGACTCACCGACGGTCATGTGCCCACGATCCCGTACGGCCGCGCACCCTTGGCGCGCCCCGCCGTACGGGGCCGGGCTCCGCGGGACGCCGCCCGTCCAGCGCGCCCGGCCGTACCGCCGCCACGCCGTACCGGCGGCGGCTTCAGGGGCGGACGGACCTCGCCGGCATCCTCCAGGCTCCGGAGCCGCCCAGGACGCGAGGTCGTCACCGACCTCCGGCTCCGACCTGTGAAAACAAGCGCCTCAAAGAATCTTGAAAAAGATTCGGCGGACCTGTCGAATCGGCGTGGTGCCGTTCGAAGCGTAGTCAAAGGGCCGAGAGGAACCCGACAACCAGCCCCAGACTCGATAGGAGAAGGCCATGACCCAGCAGATGACCAGGAACGCGAACCCGGTGACCTGCGACCCGCGGACGAGCGTCACCAGGTCGCTCCTGGGCTACGGCGTCATCGCCGGGCCGGTCTACATCGTGGTTTCCCTGGCCCAGGCGCTGAGCCGGGACGGGTTCGACCTCGCCCGCCACCAGTGGAGCCTGCTCGCCAACGGCGGCCTCGGCTGGATACAGATCACCAACTTGATCGTCGCCGCGCTGACGACCCTCGCCTGCGCGGCCGGCCTGCGCCGGGCTCTGACCCCGGGACGCGGCGCGACCTGGACCCCCCGGCTCGTCGGCGCGTACGGCGTGAGCCTGATCGGCGCGGGAATCTTCCGGGCGGACCCGGCGATGGGCTTTCCTGCGGGGACGCCGGAGGGGCCGGGGGCGATCAGCTGGCATGGGATGCTCCACTTCGCCTGCGGCGCCGTCGGCTTCCTCTGCCTGATCGCGGCCTGCTTCGTCATCGGCCACCGGTTCGCCGCCGCGGGCCGTACGGGATGGGCCGTCTACTCCCGGGTCACCGGCGTGCTGTTCCTCGCGGCCTTCACCGCGGTCGCGACCGGTGCCGGCGCCGTCTGGGCCAACCTGAGCTTCGTCGCGGGAGTCGTGATCGTCTGGATCTGGCTCTCGGCCCTGTCGCTCCACCTCTACCGGCACACCACGCCCAAGCGCGTCTGAACCCACCCACCACACCATCCAGGAAACGAGATCGAGGGAGACCCACGATGCGATACATGATCATCCTCAAGGTCACCGCCCAGCCCGCCACTCCGCCGCCCGCCGAGCTGATGGAGGCCATCGCCAAGCTCGGCGAGGAGGCCACCAAGGCCGGCGCCCTGCTCGACACCGCCGGGCTGGCCCCGAGCGCCCAAGGCGCCCGGGTCGAGCTCACCGGGGGAAAGCTGAGCGTCACGGACGGCCCGTTCGCCGAGGCGAAGGAACTGGTCAGCTACGCCCTCTACCAGGTCCGATCGAAGGAGGAGGCCATCGAGTGGACCTCCCGCTTCCTGAAGATCCACCGTGACCACTGGGAGGGCTGGGAGGGGGAGGCTGAGGTCCTCCGCGTCTTCGGTCCCGAGGATTTCGCCGCCCCCGCGTAGCCCCACCGCCAGCCGTGATCTGCGGCACATCGTGACAGCGCCCCCGGCCGGGACCCCCACCAGGGTCCTTGCCGGGGGCGCGCGCATTTGCGGGCACCCTCATCCCAGCCGGTCACTTGTTCGGATGCATGTCAGGATGAAAGGTGCCGCGGGCGGGGATGAGGTGCTTGGATCGGTGGCCATGACGGTTGGAGATCCTCATCGAGTGGTCGAGGCGGTCTGGCGGATCGAGTCCGCTCGGGTGATCGCGGGACTTGCCCGGATGCTGCACGACGTCGGCCTGGCCGAGGAGCTGGCGCAGGATGCCCTGGTCATCGCGCTGGAGCAGTGGCCGGAGTCGGGCGTTCCGGATAATCCCGGCGCATGGCTCATGCTCACCGCCAAGCACCGGGCGATCGACCTGCTGCGCCGCAGGACCCGGTACGAGCAGAAGCTCCAAGAGGTCGGCCGGGACATGGAGATCCGCCAGGAGTCGACCGAGGCCGAGCTGGACGACGCCCTCGACGACCACATCGGCGACGACGTGCTGCGCCTGCTCTTCACGGCCTGCCACCCCGTGGTGTCCACCGAAGGTCGCCTGGCGCTCACCCTCCGCCTGCTCGGCGGCCTGACGACGGAGGAGATCGCGCGGGCCTTCCTCGTGCCTGAACCGACCGTCGGACAGCGGATCGTCCGGGCCAAGCGCGCACTCGTCGACAAGCGAGTACGGATCGAGATGCCCGCGCCGGCTGAGCTGGCCGGGCGGCTCTCGTCGGTCCTGGAGGTCGTCTATCTCATCTTCAACGAGGGCTATTCGGCGACCGCCGGCGACGACTGGATGCGCCCTTCGCTCTGCGAGGAGGCGCTGCGCCTGGGCCGGATCCTGGCGGGCCTCATGCCGAAGGAGGCCGAGGCACACGGCCTCGTCGCCCTGATGGAGATCCAGGCGTCCCGCACCCGTGCGAGGACGGGCCCGAGCGGTGAGCCGGTCCTGCTCCTCGACCAGGACCGGGGGCTGTGGGACCGGCTGCTCATCCGCCGCGGGCTGGACGCGCTCGGACGCGCCGAGGCGCTCGGCACGCTCGGCCCGTACGGCCTGCAGGCCGCAATCGCGGCCTGCCACGCCCGCGCGCTGTCGGCCGAGGATACGGACTGGGAGCGGATGGCCGCCCTCTACCGGCTGCTCGCCCACGTCGCCCCTTCCCCCGTCGTGGAGCTGAACCGCGCGGTCGCGGTGGGCATGGCGTACGGCCCGGCGCGGGGCCTGGAGATCGTGGACGGGCTGATGGCCGAGCGCGCGCTCAGGGACTATCCGCAGTTGCCCGCCGTACGGGGTGAACTGCTCGCGAGGCTGGGCCGCCTCGACGAGTCGCGCGAGGAGTTCGGACGCGCCGCCGCGCTCACCCGCAACGAGCGCGAGCGGACCCTTTTCCTCGCCCGCGCGGCCGCCGCCGGCGGGTGAGCGGTCCAGCGCGGTGAAGCGCGGGCGGGTGGCGTACCGGGACCCGGTCACCCGGGTCCGCGATCGTCGCCGGACTCAGCGCAGGGCGTCCACGGGCTCCATGCGGGCGGCCCGCAGGGACGGGTAGAGGCCCGCGAGGAGACCCACGAGGGCGCCGGCGAGGGGGGCCGCCAGCGCCAGGCGGGCGTCCAGGACGGGGGTCCACTGCTTGGCGGCCGAGATGGCGACGACGGCGACCAGGCCGAGGCCGGCGCCGATCACGCCGCCCGTCATGCCGATCAGCGTGGACTCCAGCAGGAACTGGGCGGCGATGTGGCGGCGGGCGGCGCCCAGGGAGCGGCGCAGGCCGATCTCGGCGACGCGCTCCATCACGGTGACCAGGGTGACGTTGGCGATGCCGACCGCGCCGACCACCAGGGACACCAGGCCGAGGATCAGGAACAGGCCGTTGACGTCGTCCTGGACGCCGTCGCGGGCGCGTTTGGGGCTGGGCGGGGCGACCAGCTGGAGTTCGTCGGGATGGTTGGGGCTCAGCGCGACCGGTGCCTGGCCGGCGATCAGCTCGGCGGCTCCGAGGGTGGTGTTGACCAGGACCCGGGTGACGTTCCTCAGGCCGAAGTCGGCGCCGATCGTGGGCGGCACGACCACGGCGGTGGACAGGATCTGCTCCCGGCGCAGGTCTCCCAGGATGCCGATCACCGTGTAGGCGCGGTCCTCGATGAAGACGGCGGGGGCGTTCGTGAGGCGGGTGACGCCGAGCATCCTGGCGGCCTGGTCGCCCAGGACCACCACGCGGTCGCGCCGTTCGATGTGGCCGACGTCGAAGAAGCGGCCCTCGACCATCCGGCCGCGGGCCGCCCGCGGGAGCTCCGGCCCGGTCGCGATCACGGCCAGGGTCTGGCCGGTGACCCTGGTGGGGTCCACCAGGGTGTTGGAGGTGACCTGGAGGTTGGAGCTCTCGTCGGTCTGGGCGAGCGCGGCGGCCGAGGTGACTCCCCGCAGCCGGGCGAGGGAGGCGGGCGCGTCCCAGGTCACCAGGGGGGCGGGCTTGTCGGGGACCTCGACGGTGATCGCGGTGGCGGTCAGCTCGTCGAACCGGCCGACGATCTGGTTGCCGGCGGTGGCGGCGACGCCCAGGGTGATGACGAGGGTGGTGATGCCCAGGACGGTGCCGAGCGTGGTCAGCGCGGAGCGGACGGGGCGGGCGAGCATGCCCGCGAGGGCCTCGGCCCAGAGGTCGCGGATGTCCATGGTCATTCCTCGGTGAGGACGCCGTCGCTGATGCGGACCCGGCGGCCGGCGCGGGCGCTCACCGCGTCCTCGTGAGTGATGACCAGAAGGGTGAGTCCCTGGTCGCGGAGGTCGTCGAAGAGGTCGAGGACCGCCGCGGTGTTGCTGCTGTCGAGGTTGCCGGTGGGCTCGTCGCACAGCAGCAGCGACGGGCCGCCCATCAGGGCGCGGGCGATGGCCACCCGCTGGCGTTCGCCGCCGGACAGCCGGTCGGGCGGGAAATCGAGACGGTGGGTCATCCCGACCTTCTCCAGGGCCTTCTCGGCGCGTGCGCGCCGCCCCCGCCGGCCGTGCCGGCCGGTGACCGCGCTCACCCGGGCGCCCGCCGGGGCGGTTGCCGCCCCCTCACGCTGAGTACGGCCGTCACGGGTGCCCGGGGCACTCCGGTCGCCCCGGACGCTCAAGACGCCTCTCCCGCCTCGGCCGTAGACCTCGGCGAGCATGACGTTCTCCGCCACCGTCCGATGGGCGAGCAGGTGGAACGACTGGTAGACGAACCCGATCTTGCGCCCGCGGAGCCTCGTCCTGGCGCCGTCCTTCAGGGTGGTCGTCTCGATCCCATCCAGCAGGTAGGAGCCCGAGGTGGGCCGGTCCAGCAGACCCAACGTGTTGAGCAGGGTGGACTTCCCGGACCCCGAGGGGCCCACGATGGCCATGTAGTCCCCCTGCTCAACACGCAGGCTGATCTTGGAGAGCGCGAGCACGGGCGGCTCCGTGGGGAAGACCCGGCTGACGCCGTCCAGGCGGATGACGTCAGGCATCGCCGCTCACCACCACCCGGTCGCCCTCCTTCAGGGCGTCCGGCCTCACGGGCCGCACCTCGACGTCGCCGTCGGCGGTGAGGCCGGTCCTGATCTCGACGTCGCGGACCTCGTCGCCGCCGCCGGGCACCTCCACCTGGACCCGCGGCCGGCCGTCGGCCGAGGTGACGACCGCGGCCACCGGCACGGTGAGCACGGCGCCCCCGGTGGCGCCGACGGAGATCTTCACGGTGACCGGCACGCCGACCAGCTCCCGCAGGCCCTTGGTGACCGCGGGGGTGAGCAGCACCGGCACCGAGCCCAGCTTCTCGTCGGAGGTCCCGCCGGTTCCGGACTTCTTCCCCTCATCCTCGGGCGGCTCGGCCGCCTCCCCGGTCGCGCTCAGCACGGCCGGGAACCTGGTGCCGTCGGTGGTCTCCATCGTCGCCTTCATGCCCTTGCGCAGGAGCTTGGCCTCCTTGCTGTCCACCGAGCCGGTCACCGCGAAGGCCGAGCTGGTCACGGTGGCGACCTTGCCCTCCACGGCGTCGCCGGGTTTCACCGACGCCTTGTCCAGCCGGGCGGGGAGCGAGGGGAGGAAGACGATCTCGCCGGGCGGGACGCCGACGCCGTACGTCTTCATGTATTCAGTCAGGATCGCCTTTGCGCTCGCCACGTTCTCGCGGCCGTTGGCGATCTTCAGCCGGAGCGGGGAGTTCCGGCGGGCCTGGCGCAGCGCCTGCTCGGCGGTGACCACGGACTCCCGGGCCAGCCGCACGGCCTTGCGCAGATCCTCGAGGCGTTTCTCCTTGCCGGCCCCCGCCTGCTCCCCGAAGGCGGTGAGTGCCGCCTGGGCGGACTCCAGGTTCTGCTGGGCGTTGGAGACCTTCATCTCCAGCAGCCGCCTGTCGTCCTCGGGCTTGGCGGCGGCGAGGGCCTGCTCGGCGGCCAGCGCCTCCTCCTCGGCGGCCCGTACAGCCCGGCGCAGGTCCTCCAGCTGACGGGTCTCCTCGGCGGTGAGGTCGGCGGAACCCGCCTCCTCCAGCGCGCCCTCGGCGGTTCGCAGGTCCTCGCGGGCGTTGTCGAACTTGAGCTTCAGCGGCATGACGTCACGCCCGGCCTCCAGGGCCTCGCGGTCGGTGAGCAGGGCCTCCTCGGCGGCCTGCACGGCCTGGCGCAGCTGTTCCCTGGTCTGCTTGGCGGCCAGGTCGGGCTCTTGGACCTTGTAGCCCCGCTTGGTGTACCAGCGCTGGACGGCGCCCGTGGTCGCGGGGTCGAAGACGCCGGTGACCGGCGCGCCGGACCCGAGTCGGCGCAGCGCCGTCTGAAGCTGCCTGACGTCGGCGCCGGCGGTGCCCGGCGCGATGGTCCGGTGCATGGGGACCTTGCCGCGCAGGGCGAACACCGGGCGGCCGTTGACCTCCATCAGCACCGAACCCTCAGCGATCCTGCCGGGGCGCGGGGCCCGGGTGACCCGCTGGGCCTCGGCGGTGCCGCCGACCACCCCGGCGAGGGCGACGGGCAGCGGCGAGCCGTACGCCAGGGTGCCGCTCACGGCGACCGTGCTGGTCAGCTTCTTCCGCACGACGGGGGAGGTGATCAGGGACGGCTTGGGGGGCTGCCGCAGCGCGGCCTCGTCGGCGGGGGAGCGCAGCCGGGTGCCGACCGCCCATCCGGTGCCGGCGACCACGACGACCCCGGCCACGATGCCGCTCAGCACCCGGTTCCTCGATCTCACCACGGTCGGTCCACCCGCCTCATCTTCGCCACGGTCGATCCACCCGCCTCACCACACCTCGCCCGTCCCGGCTCACCGCCGCCCGTTCACCCCGCCGGCCTCACCACGGCAGCAGCCCCTCCTTCCGGCCGAACTGGTCCCAGACCTCGTCCCGGAGCTTCACGCTCCTGGGGAAGTACTCGGCGTAGAAGTCCTTGCCGCACTCCAGGTCGTCGAGCGCGGCCTTGATCTCCTTGGCCAGGTACGGCCTGGCCACGTCGGGCGGCGGCCGCAGGGCGTCGATGCCCGTCGCCCCCGACTCCTTGCGCTTGTCCATCACGGCGGTGCGCTGCTTGGCGAACATGTCCCAGCCGCGGGTCTCCATCGCGGTGGGCTTGAGCGAGGTCACCGGGTAGCCCTTGCCCTTGAGGCAGTCGCCGAAGTCCCTGGCCAGCTCGGCCAGCCGGGGGTCGCCGTCGAGCAGGCGCCGGCTGGTCTTGAGGTAGAGGGCATCTGCCCGCTCGTAGAGGTCGTCCTCGGAGGAGATCTTCTTGCCGGTCAGCTTGGCGAACACCGTCACGTAACAGGCGTCGTCAGCGGCGTTCCAGGCATCGAACTGGGTCATGGAGAACGACTCCGCCAGCTTCATGTTGGGGTCGGGAAGGGGCTGGTTGAGGCCTTCCTCGGGGTCGTCGGGATAGGCGAAGACGAAGAAGATCCCGAAGCCGTGCTTCTCGCGATATTCGCGCATCGCCGCGTAGTCGCCGCTCCGCCGCAGCAGGCCGTCCTTGTCGGCCGGCCTCGGTGGGGAGACGTTCGGGATGTACTTGAAGCCTTTCTGTTTCATGCAGTCGGCGCGCATCGCCTCCGCCTGGCGGCGCTTGCCGAGCGGATCGGCGGGCGCGGACGCCTTGCCGCCGGCGGGCGCGGCGGACGGCGCCGCCCCCGCGCCGCAGCCGGTGAGCACGGCCAGGGCCAGGGCGGCCGCGGGCATGGCGGTGAGAACTCGTGACATCGGGTGACCCCGTTCTGATGTGCGGGCATGCTCGTGAGGGGCAGTGGCGCCGCCCACGGTGAGAGAACTTCCAGGAGGAAGGGCTGAGAGCCGGGAAGAGCCGAGGAGTCAGGAGGGCCGAGCGGCCGTCACAGGGGGACGTGCCGTTTCGCGTGGTACGGCATGGCCGCGGCGGACGCGGTGAGGAGGATCAGCACGGCCAGATGGGCCAGGTCCCGCTCGGAGTGGCTGCCGAGGTTCTCGGCGTACACCGCCAGCACCGGCAGCAGGTAGATGCCGGCGGCCGTCGCCCAGCGCAGGTCCTGTGCCACGTGACCGGCCCGGACGGCGAGCAGGAGCACCCCGATCTCCAGCCCGACCCTGGCCATGGCGTGCGACCCGCCGGCCGCGGGGAAGTCCAGCCCCGCCGGGTCGGCGCCGGCGAGCAGCGGGACCGCCGGCAGCCAGAACCAGGAGCGTCTGCCGAGCCGTCCCCCGTGGGCGGCCAGCACCAGCAGGCCGAGGACGGCCAGCGCGTAGCCGATCATCGGTGCCACCGGGCCACCGCCTCCGTAGAGCGCTCCGGCGTCCCAGAACCGGTCGGGGTCGACGGGCAGCAGGGTCCGGTCCAGCCAGGGCCGGCCCAGCGTGATCGCGCACACCTTCACCGCGACCAGCACCACCACCGGCAGCGCGAGCCGTACCCGGCCACGCATGATCAGCAGGACGGCGAGCGCCGACAGCCCCACCCAGAGCGGGACGGTCGTCGCGTACGGCACCAGCATCGCCAACTGGGCGACCGACAGCGCCAGGACCCCGAGGTGGACCCCGTCGACCCAGGCGGGCCGCGCCGCGGCGTAGATCACCCGCGTCCGCAGTCCGCCGGCGACCAGCGCGGAGGACTCGCGGAGCGAGGGCAGGGTGCGCCCCGGTTCGGCGGTGTCGAGCAGGGTGGCGATGAGCTCGTCGCCGTATCCCGACCGGTAGGCGCGGGGATAGGCCGGCAGCAGCCGCCGGTAGCGCCGCTCCAGAACTCCCGCGCCCGCCCCCGTGGCGGCGCGGTGTTCTGTCACGGCGGTCACGAGAACGCCGATCCCGGGCGCAGGATCCGCCGGGTCACGACCGAGGCGGCCTGCTGCATGCGCAGGGCCTCGGCCGACACCAGGTGCCGGCCCTGGTCGGTGAGCTGGAAATACCTCCTCGGCCGGCCGTCGACGACCTCCTCGCGGTCCACGGCGATCAGGCCGGCGGCGGCCAGCCGGTCGAGCGCGCCATAGAGCGTGCCGACCGGCAGCCTCACCCGGTTCTCCGAGAGCTCCAGGGTCTGCTTGATGATTCCGTGTCCGTGCAGAGGGCCGTCGAGCAGCGAGGCGAGGATGAAGTAGGTCGGCTCGCTGACCGCAGGTGGTCCTTTAGCCATGCGGAGGACCATACTTCGTCGAGCGAAGTATGGTCAACTGTGGCCTTCGGAGGACTTGCCGCGCCTGCCCGGTACGGCCGCGCCGGGCGCGGCCGTACCGGGCGCGGGTGGGAGGATGGCATGCATGTCCCACCCTCAGGTGACCTACGACGACGTGGTCGCCGCCCGTGAGCTCCTGGCCGACGTGGCCCTGCGGACGCCCCTGCTCCACTCGCACGTGCTGTCCGACGCCATCGGCGGGCCGGTCCACCTCAAATGCGAGAACCTGCAGCGCTCCGGGTCGTTCAAGGTGCGCGGAGCCTATGTGAGGATCGCCGGGCTGAGCGAGGGGGAGCGGGCCCGCGGCGTGGTGGCGGCCAGCGCCGGCAACCACGCCCAGGGGGTGGCGCTCGGCTCGGGTCTGGTCGGCGCCAGGGCGACGGTCTACATGCCGGAGGGGGCGCCGCTGCCCAAGGTGGCCGCGACCCGCTCCTACGGCGCCGAGGTCGTCTTCGCCGGCCACACCGTAGACGTCGCGCTGGCCAGCGCCAAGGAGCACGCCGAGCGGACCGGGGCGGTGTTCATCCACCCCTTCGACCACCCGGACGTCATCGCCGGGCAGGGCACGATCGGGCTGGAGATCCTGGAGCAGCTCCCCGAGGTCGGCACCATCGTGATGTCGCTCGGCGGCGGCGGGCTGACCGCCGGGGTCGCGCTCGCGGTCAAGTCGCTCCGGCCGGGCGTGCGGATCGTCGGCGTGCAGGCCGAGCGGGCGGCCGCCTACCCGGCCTCGCTGGCGGCCGGGCGGCCGGTGATGGTCCAGCCCGCCGCCACCATGGCCGACGGCATCGCGGTCGGCCGCCCCGGCGAGCTGCCCTTCGAGCTGATCCACTACCTGGTCGACAGCGTCGTGACGGTCACCGAGAGCGACATCTCCCGGGCGCTGGTGCTCTGCCTCGAACGGGCCAAGCAGGTCGTCGAGCCCGCGGGGGTGGCGGGGGTGGCCGCGATCCTGGCCGAGCCGCAGGTCTTCGAGCCGCCGGTGGTGGCCGTGCTCTCCGGCGGCAACATCGACCCGCTGCTGCTGGCCAAGGTCCTGCGGCACGGCCTGGCAGCGGCGGGACGCTATCTGACCCTGCGGGTGCCGCTGCCCGACCGGCCGGGCGTGCTGGCGCTGCTGCTGACCAAGCTGGGCGGGCTCGGCGCGAACGTGCTCGACATCGTGCACGAGCGGCTCGGCGTGCACCTGGGCGAGGTCGAGGTCCAGCTCCAGCTGGAGACCAAGGGCCCCGCCCACTCCGACGAGGTGCTCGCGTCGCTGCGCAAGGAGGGCTACCGGCTCATCTTCGGCTGACCCGCCGCCGGGCCGTCACCACTCGGTCGGCTTCCCGGCCGTGAACAGCCAGGCCTCGAAGAGGCTGTCGAGCTGCTTGCCGGAGAGCTTCTCGGCCAGCGCCACGAACTCCTCGGTCGTCACGTTCCCGTACTTGTGCTCGGCGGTCCAGGTCTTCAGCAGCTTGAAGAACACCGGGTCGCCGATCCGCTGCCTGAGCGCGTGCAGCGTCATGCCGCCGCGGGTGTAGACCGAGTTGTTGAACAGGTCCTCCGGCTTGGCGCGACCGGGCGGGTATCTCCAGATGGCGGCGGACGGGCCGGCCGCGTAGTGGCCGCGGAAGATCCTCTCGGCGGTGGAGTCACCCTTGTGCTCCGACCACAGCCACTCGGCGTAGGTCGCAAAGCCCTCGTTGAGCCAGAGGTCCTTCCAGCGCCTGATGCTCAGGCTGTCGCCGAACCACTGGTGGGCCAGCTCGTGGGCGATGATGCCCTCGTCCGGGTTGAACCCGCCGTACATGGGCCTGGTCTGGTTCTCCAGCGCGTATCCGGCGGTGAAGTCGTCGATCACGCCGCCGGTGGAGGAGAACGGGTAGGGCCCGAACACCGTGCTCCAGTAGTCGGTGATCTGCCCCGACTGGGTGTAGAGGGTGTCGAGCGCGTCGCGGTAGCGCGGGTCCACCGCCGCCAGGTTGGGGATCCCCGCCGCCGTCTTGCCCTGGCGCAGCTCGAAGCGGCCCATCGTGATGGTGGCCAGATAGCTCGCCATCGGGTGGCTCTCCCGCCAGACGAAGGTCGTCTTGCCGCCGCTGGTCTTCGGCTCGCCGACGAGCTCGCCGTTGGCCAGCACGTTCAGCCCCGCGGGGACGGTGATCTCGAAGTCGTAGAGCGCCTTGTCCGCCGGGTGGTCGTTGCTCGGGAACCAGGTCTTGGCGCCGTTGGGCTGGGCCGTGACGAACGCGCCGTCCTCGGTCGGGATGAACCCGTAGGTGCCCAGGTTGGAGGAGCCGGTGACCGGCTTGGGCTCTCCGGCGTAGGCGACCTCGACGGTGAAGCCGGACCTGCCGCGGATCGGCTCGGCCGGGGCGACGATGAGCTCGTCCTTGACCCGCTCGAACCTGGCGGGACGGCCGTCCACCGTGATCCGGCCGACCTCCAGCCCTCGCAGGTCCAGGTTGAACCTGGACAGGTCCTGGACGGCCCTCGCCTCGATCCCGACCACGCCGGAGAGGCGCTTGGCGGCGGGGTCGTAGGCGAGCTTGAGCCGGTAGCGGTCGACGTCGTAGCCGCCGTTGCCGTCGGTGGGGAAGTCGGGGTCTCCGATCCCGGGGGCGCCGATCGTGCCCGCCGCCCGCGGCGGGGCGGAGCCGAGGGCGCCGGAGGGCGCCGCGCCCTCGGAGCTGACGCTCTCCCCTTGTGACGCCGAACAGGCGACCGAGCCGAGTAAGCCGAGAAGAGTGGCGGTTGCCGCGATAGCCAGCCGACCGGACGCCATGCCCTGAAATCCCCTTTCCGAGCCCGGTCGGACCGGACCACCGAACGGCAGACTACGCCAGACAGGTGCTTGACCTGGGGCGATCAGGCATCTACGACCAATGTCCTGGCGGCGATGTCGTGGATGGCCTGTTTGCGTCGGGTGAAAAGGATGAAGGCGAGGTTGATCCAGCCCAGGCAGCAGGTGGCGTACAGCAGCCACGCCACCAGCTCGCGCACCGCGGCCTGCCCGACCCCGACCCTGCGCCCGCTGTCGTCGACCACGCGCAGGCCGAACAGCTTCTTGCCCAGCGTCTGACCGTTCCAGAAGGCGGTCAGCAGCCAGTAGTAGAGGAAACCGATGAGGGCCGCCAGAAAGGTGTGCTGGACGGGCACCCGGACGAAGATGTCCTTGTCGGTGTCCCAGACGGTGGTGAACGTCTCGTAGGTGAACGGCGAGGAGATCAGGCCGACGATGACGATGTCGAGGACGCCCGCGATCAGGCGGCGCCATCGCCCGCCGAGTCTCACGGGCGCCGGCCCGCCGCCGGGACCCCGCCCGGGGGGCGGGGCGGACCAGGGGGCTGATCCAGAGTCGTCCGGCGGCGGCGGTGGCGGTGGTCCCATGACCCTGTGATCACCAGGGACTCACCTCGGCAAAGCCAAGAGCCGTTACAGGTTGCCCCTGAGGTCCTGCTCGCGCTCGATCGCCTCGAAGAGCGCCTTGAAGTTGCCCTTGCCGAAGCCGAGCGAGCCGTGCCGCTCGATGAGCTCGAAGAACACCGTCGGGCGGTCCTGCACCGGCTTGGTGAAGATCTGCAGCAGGTAGCCGTCCTCGTCGCGGTCGACCAGGATCCTGCGCTTCTTCAGCTCGTCGATCGGGGCGCGGACCTGGCCGATGCGGGCGCGCAGCTCCGGGTCGTCGTAGTAGGAGTCGGGCGTGTCGAGGAACTGCACCCCGGCCGCGCGCATGTGGTCGACGGTGCTGAGGATGTCGTTGGTGGCCAGCGCGACGTGCTGGACGCCCGGGCCGCCGTAGAACTCCAGATACTCGTCGATCTGCGACTTCTTCTTGGAGATCGCCGGCTCGTTGAGCGGGAACTTCACCTTGCGGGTGCCGTCGGCGACCACCTTGGACATCAGGGCCGAGTATTCGGTGGCGATGTCGTCGCCGACGAACTCCGCCATGTTGGTGAAGCCCATGACCCGCTTGTAGAACTCCACCCACTCGTCCATCTTGCCGAGCTCGACGTTGCCGACGCAGTGGTCGACGGCCTGGAACAGGCGGCCGTTCTTCACGTCGGGGGCCGCGACGATGGGCTCCGCGGCGGCGTAGCCGGGCAGGTAGGGGCCGCTGTAGTTGGACCGGTCGACCAGGGTGTGCCGGGTCTCGCCGTAGGTGGCGATCGCCGCGAGCACGACCTTGCCGTGGTCGTCCTCCAGCGTGTACGGCTCGGCCAGGCCCTGGGCGCCCTGGGCCAGCGCGTGGGCGTAGGCCGCCTCCACGTCCGGGACCTCGATGGCCAGGTCGATCACGCCGTCGCCGTGCTCGGCCACGTGACGGGCGACGCCGGTGCCGGGCCGCACCGCGCCGCGGAACTCGAACCGGGCGCTGCCGGAGGTGAGGACATAGGCCACCTCGTCACGGCTGCCGTTCTCCGGACCCCGGTAGGCCACCAGCTTCATACCGAAGGCGCTGGAGTAGTAGTGGGCGGCCTGCTTGGCGTTGCCGACGGCGAAGACCACCGCGTCCATACCGTTCACGGGAAAGTTGTCGCTCATACGCACACCCTCTGTATTGATGGGCTGGTTGTGCAACAGTCACTTGAATTAGTGGACAATTTGTATATCTGTCCGCCTGTTCCACCGGAGTGCCTGTACATCATGACGATTGATCAACTCGACGCCCGGCTCATCGCCCTGCTGGCGGGGGAGCCCAAGCTCGGCGTGCTGGAGTGCTCCCGGCGGCTGGGCGTCGCCAGGGGCACCGTGCAGGCCCGTCTCGACCGGCTGGCCGCCCGGGGTGTGATCACCGGCTTCGGCCCCGACATCGCCCCCGCCGCGCTCGGCTACGACGTGACCGCGTTCGTCACTTTGCAGATCCGTCAGGTCAGCGGGCACGACCCGGTCGCCGACCAGCTCGCGGCGATCCCCCAGGTGCTGGAGGTGCACACGATCACCGGCGGCGACGACATGCACTGCCGCGTGGTGGCGCGCAGCAATGCCGATCTGCAGAGGGTCATCGACCTGATTGTTGACGTTCGCGGGGTGGTCCGGACCTCGTCGGTGATCGCGCTGGACACACCCGTGCCATACCGGGTCCTTCCTTTGGTGGCCGATGTACCGCGCCAGGGGAAGAGCTAGCCGTACTATCCCAAGCGGGGTTCAGACACCGTTATCCATCGTTTACCCTTACGGTCCGCACTGCTCACGGGGGGTGAATGCGGAGTGGATGGGGGTTCGGGCGTGCTGAAGGGCCGGGAGAGAGGCCAGGAGAAGGGGCAGGAGAGGGGCGGTCCGCGGCGGAGAGTCCTGCGGATCGCGCTCGTCGTCGCCGGCGCCGCCGTGCTCTCGATGATCGGCCTCCTCGGGGTGGCGTGGGTCATGACGCCGATCCCGGACAGCACGCAGCCCAGGGCCACCGCGCAGGGTTCGGTGATCTACTATCGCGACGGCAAGACCGTGCTGGCCAAGCAGGGCGTGAACCGCAGGAGCGTCGCCCTGTCGCAGATACCCGAGAGCGTCAGGGACGCGGTCATCGCCGCGGAGAACCGGTCCTTCTACGAGGACAAGGGCGTCTCCCTCAAGGGCACCTTCCGCGCCATGTGGTCCACGGTCACCGGCCAGCAGCTCCAGGGCGGCTCGACGATCACCCAGCAGATGGTCCGCAACTACTACAGCGGCCTCAGCCAGGAGCGCTCCGTCGCCCGCAAGCTCAAGGAGGTCCTGATCTCCCTGAAGGTGGACCAGTCGAAGTCGAAGGACTGGGTGCTGGAGCAGTATCTCAACACGATCTACTTCGGCCGGGGGGCCGACGGGATCCAGGCGGCGGCCGACGCCTACTTCCGCAAGGACGTCGGCAGGCTGACCGTCGCGGAGGGCGCCTACCTCGCCGCGGTGATCCAGCAGCCGTCCCGCTTCGCCGACCCCCGGGGCACCGACCTGGAGGCGGCCAGGGCGCGCTGGCAGTCGGTGATCGACGGCATGGTGCAGACCGGGGCCCTGACCCCCGAGCAGGCCGCCGCCACCGCCTTCCCCACCCTCAAGAAGCCCAGGGCGATCTTCGCGCCCAAGGGCCAGGAGGGCTACATGCTCGACCAGGTGACGGCCGAGCTCAAGCGCATGGGATACACCGACGAGGCCATCAACCAGGGTGGCCTGAAGATCGTCTCGACCTTCGACAAGGGGCTGATGGCCGCCGCCGGGCGGGCCGTCACCTCGGTCCTGCCCGAGGGCACCTCGGCCAAGGTCCGCACCGGCCTGGCCGCCGTCGACCCCGCCACCGGCGAGGTCGTGGCCTTCTACGGCGGGCCCAGCTACGAGGCCAACAAGTTCGACAACTCCTTCTCGGCCAAGGTGCAGGCCGGATCCACGTTCAAGGCGTACGCGCTCGCGGCCGCCCTGAACAACGGCTTCGGCCTCGACACCCGCGTGGACGGCAACTCGCCCCTGCACGTCACCTCGGGCGACAGGGGCATCCCCAACTCGGGCAACTACTCCTACGGCCAGGTCAACCTGGTCAAGGCGACCCAGAGCTCGGTCAACACCGCCTTCGTGGACCTCGGGCAGCGGGTCGGGCTGGACAAGATCGCCAAGGTCGCCAAGGACGCGGGCATCCCCGCCGACCAGCTCGCCCGCCAGGAGGGCTTTCCCACACTGCCGCTGGGGACGGCGTCGGTGAGCGCGGTGCAGAACGCCTCCGGCTTCGCCACGTTCGCCGCCGGGGGCGTCCACCGCGACGCCCACGTGATCCGGTCGGTCACCGACGCCAAGGGCAGGACCACCAAGATCAAGGTCAAGGGCGAGCGGGCCTTCACCGAGCAGACCGCCATCGACGCCACCTACGCGCTGACCCAGGTCGTCGAGGCGGGCACCGGCTCGGCCGCCCGCCTCTACGACCGCCCGGTGGCCGGCAAGACCGGCACCACCGACAAGTCGGCGGCCGTGTGGTTCGCCGGGTTCACCCCGCAGCTGGCGGTCGCGGTGGACATGTTCCGTGACGACAACAGGCCGGTGGTCGTCAACGGCAGCGCCCAGTACGGCGGGACCTACCCGGCCCAGATCTGGCGCGCCTTCATGACCGAGGCGATGTCGGGCAAGCCGGTCAAGGAGTTCGCCGAGCCGTCCAACTACGGTTACTCCACCTATGACGGCTACGACGACGGCTATGACGACGGTTACGACTCCGGCAACCGCGACTACGGCGACGGAGACGACTACGACACCGCCACGCCCACACCGCTCCCCGACGGGACGGCCGACCCGTCCCCCGACCAGAGCCAGTCCCCGGACGGGACGGGCGACGGCACCGGTGACGGCGCGGGCGGCGACGGGACCGGAGACGACGGGACCGGTGACGGCACGGACGACGGCGGCACCGGTGACCAGGGGCAGCCCCCCGGCGACGTCTTCGACAGAGCCCCGGGCCGCTAGCGCGGGGCCGTCAGGACGCCAGCTCGGCCCGTAGCCCGGCCGGGGTGGTGACGGGCATCCTGCAGGCGAACCCCCGGCACACGTAGGCCGCCGGGGCGCCGTCGAGCAGGTCCCGGCCCGCGAGGAGCGGCACCTCGGCCGATCCGGGCGCGCCGAGCGCGACGACCAGGCCGGGGGCGGTGGACAGCAGGGCGGTCCGGTGCAGCGCCGAGGTCGCCGGGTCGCCGGGCGGGCCCACGATCGCGGCCTCGACCGGGCCGGAGACGGCGGCCTGGGCCACCGCGAACCCCCACCCGGCGAACCGCGCGTGCTTGTCGGCCAGGAGGGTCACCGGGCCGAGAGCCGCCTCGGCCGCCTCCCGGTGCCTGGCCGAGCCGGTCAGGGCCGCGTAGGACAGCAGCGCCCCGGCGGCGGCGGACTGGCCCGACGGGGTCGCGTTGTCGGTGGGGTCCTGCGGGCGGCGGAACAGCGGCTCGGCGTCGTCGGCGGTGTCGAAGAATCCGCCGGCGCCGTCGGCGAACCGGTCGAGCACGGTCTCCAGCAGTGTCCCGGCCCGGTGGAACCAGCGGACCTCCCCGGTCACGCCGTACAGGGTGAGCAGCCCCTCGGCCAGGTCGGCGTAGTCCTCCAGGACCCCGGCGTTGGCGCCCGCCCGGCCGTCGCGCGAGGTGCGCAGCAGCCGGTCGCCGTCCATGTGCAGCTCATCGAGCAGCACCGCCGCCGCCCGCGCCGCCGCCACCAGGTCGGGCCGGTCGAACAGGGCCCCGGCCTCGGCGAGCGCGGCGATGGTCAGGCCGTTCCAGGCGGCCACCACCTTGTCATCTCTGCCGGGCCGTACCCGGCGGGCCCGCGCGGCCAGCAGCGCGGCGCGGACCCGGGCGGCCCGCTCGGCGTCGTCGGGGTCCGACAGGAGCTGGAGCACCGAGGTGCCGTGTTCGAAGGTGCCGGTCACCTCGTACAGGGCGACCGCCCAGGCGCCGTCCTCCTCACCCAGGACCTCGTGGATCTCCTCGGGGGTCCAGGCGTAGAACCTGCCCTCCACGCCCTCGCTGTCGGCGTCCAGGGCCGAGGCGAAGCCGCCCTCGGGGGTGCGCATCTCGGCCAGCAGCCAGTCGGCCGTCTCCAGGGCCACCCTTCGCCCCAGCGCCGAGCCGGTCAGGCGCCACCAGTGCGCGTAGACCCGCAGCAGCAGCGCGTTGTCGTAGAGCATCTTCTCGAAGTGCGGCACCACCCATCCGGCGTCCACGCTGTAGCGGGCGAAGCCGCCGCCGAGCTGGTCGTAGATGCCGCCCCTGGCCATGGCCTCCAGCGTCCGCCCGGCCATCGCCGTCGCCGCGTCGGCCCCGGGCTCCGTGCCCGCCTCCGGGCCCGGCCGCTCCGGCCCGCCCCCGGTGCGGGGCCGGGCGGCGGCGTAGCGCAGCAGGAACTCCAGCGCCATCGACGGCGGGAACTTGGGCGCCGTGCCGAACCCGCCGCGCACCGGGTCGAAGGAGTCGCCCAGGGCGCGCACGGCGCGGGCCAGCGTGTCCTGTGTGGGCAGCGGGCCCGAGGGCAGCGACGACTGCTCCCGCAGCGCCTCCACGATCTTCGAGCCCTGCTCCAGCACCGCCTCGCGCTCGCCGTTCCAGGCGTTAGACACCCCGGCCAGCAGCCGCTGGAAGTGCGACCTGGGGAAGTAGGTGCCGGTGTAGAAGGGGTGCCCCTCGGGGGTGGCGAAGACCGTCATCGGCCAGCCGCCCTGGCCGGTCATGGCCTGGGTGGCCGTCATGTAGACCGCGTCCACGTCCGGCCGTTCCTCGCGGTCGACCTTCACGTTGACGAAGTTCTCGTTCATCAGCGCGGCGGTGCCCTCGTCCTCGAACGACTCGTGCGCCATCACGTGGCACCAGTGGCACGCCGAGTAGCCCACGCTGATCAGCAACGGCACGTCCCGCCGTCTGGCCTCGGCGAACGCCTCCGCACCCCAAGGCCACCAATCAACCGGGTTGCTGGTGTGCTGGAGGAGGTAGGGAGAAGTCTCACTACCAAGCCTGTTCATAAGATCAGACTCTCACAGGTGTCGGAAGAGGACGACTCGGGTGAGAAGCACCTGCTGGTTCTTCCTGTCAATCCGATATTCCGCGATACCGAGTCCTTCGGGGATGAGGATCTCCCGCCAGTCTGGATCGGCACCGACCTGATCGCTACCGGCGAGCCAAGGATCCTCGCAGATGGCGACCGTGAGCGCGACCAACGTCGAGAAGACGTCCGGCGAGACGGACGGGTCGGCGAGCGTGTCGGCCACGACCTCCGAAGGCACGACCGGCCATAGGTCGTCCTCGCTCACTGGGCGCCGCGCTCCTGTCGTCGGCGTAGGACGTCGTCCATCGAGGTGGTCGGCAGGGTGCCGGCTTCGGCCGCTGCTCGGATCCGGTCACGGTCGGGATCGGTGTCGAGCATCGCGCGGCCCCACCAGGCGCTGAGCACGCTGTCCAGCTCGGGACCTTGCTGGGCTTCCAGGAGCTCGGCGAAGAACTGCGCACGGCGGCTGCCCCGCAGCGCGCTGGAGATGGCGCCGATGGTTCTCGGCACTCGCGGGTGCTCTACTGCGCCACTGTGAACCGGCTGAGCGCTCATGACACCACCTTTCACATCTGCCAGCGTACGACGAGATCTCAACTACTCGCATGAATGTCGTGGCACCGGTGGCGCGCCGAGTAGCCCACGCTGATCAGCAACGGCACGTCCCGCTGTCCGGCCTCGGAGAACGCCTCCGCACCCCACTCGAACCAGGCGACGGGAGGGCGCAGCGGCGGGGCGACGCGGGGCAGGACGGGACAGGCCGGCGGGACGCTCCGGGGCGGCTGCGCGATGGGACGGCTCGGGGCGGCGGGGCGGCACAGGACGGCCTGGGCGGTACGGGGAGGCCCTCACGCCGTACGGCCCCGCTCACCGGCGGATCCGCGGGGGGCGGGGCCGTGAGCGGGGCCGTACGGTCAGGCGGGCGGCCCGGGGGTCACCCGCGGCCGAGGACGTCGATGGCGCCGATCATGAGGTCCCAGAACCGGTCCTTGTCCAGGACGGTGCCCACCTCGGCGTTCGGCTCCCAGTCCATCCGGCCGTGCAGGTCGGCCACGGTGGCGCCCCGGGTGTGGGAGCCGTCCAGCTCGATCCGCAGGCCCACCCGGACCCGGGTGAGGACCGCCGGGTCGATCAGGTAGGCGACGGTGATCGGGTCGTGCAGCGGCGGCGCGGGGAACCCCCAGGCCCTGTGGTAGCTGGAGCCGAAGAAGGTGAGCAGCTCCACGCAGATCCGCGCCAGCGGGGTCCCCAGCGCGCTGATGCGCTCCAGCACGTCGGAGGTGACCAGGGCCTGGTGGCTGACGTTGAGCCCGACCCAGGTGGTCGGGACGCCGCTGCCGAGCACCTCGGCGGCGGCCTCCGGGTCGGCGTGGACGTTGAACTCGGCGTACGGGGTGTGGTTGCCCCGCTCGGTGGAGCCTCCCATGATCACGATCTCGCGGATCCGCTCGCGGTCGCCCGGATGGCGGCGCAGCAGCGTGGCGATGTTGGTCAGCGGTCCGATCGCCACGATCGTGACCGGCTCCTCCGCGGCGGCGAGCGTGTCGTGGATCAGCTCGACGCCGTGGCGCGGGTCGAGCGGCACGTCCGGCTCGCCGAAGGCCGGGCCGTCCAGGCCGCTCTCACCGTGCACGTAGTCGCCGATCTCCAGCGGCGCGACGAGCGGCCGGTCACAGCCCGCCGCCACCGGTACGCCGGTGGCGCCGGCGAGGCCGAGCATCCGCCGCGCGTTCAGCGCGGTCTTCTGCACGGTCTGGTTGCCCGCCACGGTGGCGACCGCGCGCAGGTCGATCGCCGGGTGGGCGACCGCCAGCAGGATGGCGAGGGCGTCGTCGTGCCCCGGGTCGCAGTCGAGGATCACCGGGATCGCCATGTCAGATCTCCTTCGCCAGCCAGCGCACCGCGCGGGTGAAGAGCGTGCGGTAGCCGTCCCAGCCCACGAACTCCTCGGGGCACCAGTGCGGGGCGATGTCCGAGGCCCACGCGAGGGTGCGCCCGGCCTCCGCCTCGCGTACGGCGAGCAGCGGGTCCCCGCCCACCGTGGCCAGCAGCGCGGCGTCCTGAGGGACTTCGAAGCGGTTGTAGCCGAGCAGGTCGGGCCAGGTGGCGGGCAGCCCGGCGACGATGACGTGGCCGGGGTCGGCGACGGCCCCCGGGACGCCCTGGGGGGTCTCCACCCGGTCGTCGTAGGGGGACATCCGGGCGGGGAGCACCCGTTCCACGGCCGTGCCGCGGAAGGCGGCCTTGGCCTCGAACCCCTGGAAGCTCAGGTAGCCGCCCGCCATCGCCAGGCCGCCGCCCTGCTCCACCCAGCGTGCCAGCAGGTCGAGCCGGTTGACCGACTTCCTGCTGTGCAGCCACGTGTCGGGGTGGAGCAGGATGCTGTTGGCGCCGATGTCGGAGAGCACGACCACGTCGTAGGCCGACAGCTCGTCGAGCGTCGCGGGGAACAGCCCCGGCACGTCGTGCGCCGGTAGGTGGTCGACCTCCATGCCGTCGGACACCAGAGCGTCACGCAGCGGCTCGATGCCGGTGTGGTAGGTGGTCGTGGTGAACGAGTCGAAGCCCTTGTAGTGGGTGGACTCGCTGATCCACGACTCGCCGGCGACCAGCACGCGGGTCATACGGATGTCTCCTTCTGTGGGTGTCCGGCCGTCGTACGGCAGGGCGTTCTGTGGGTGTTCAGCCGTCGTGGGGCAGGGCGGCGGACCGCGGATGCCCGTGCGCGGCGGTGAAGAGCTCTCGCGGGTTGGCGACGAGCATCCGGTGGGTGTCCCGCGGGGTCAGCCCGTGGCGGTGCAGCCGCGGGACGAAGTCGGTGAGGATGTGCGCGTAGCCGGCCCCGCCGTACCGGACCAGCATGGTCTTGAGGAAGACGTCCTGGGAGAGCAGCAGCCGGTCACCGAGCCCGGCGCGGACCAGCCAGGCGATGGCCGCGGCGTTCTCCTCGTCGCACGGCGACTGGCCCTCCCCGGGGAACAGATACTCCATGCCGCACATGTCGTACTCCAGGTAGGCGCCGCGGACGGCGAGCGACACCTGGTAGTCGCGGTCGTGCAGGCTGGGGTTCATGTGCGACAGCACCGTGGCCGGCAGCAGCCCGCCCTCCTCGGCGACGACGTCGAGCACCCGGTGGCCGTGCCGTACCCAGCCGGGCAGGTGCACCGAGAGCGGCACGCCGGTGCGGGACTGCGCGCGGGCGGCGCCGCGGAGCACCTTCTCCTCGGCCGGGGTGAAGTCCGCCGAGATCCCGATCTCGCCGATCACCCCCGCGCGCACCCCGTCCACGCCCTCGGTCAGGTCCCGCTCGATCTCGGCGGCGACGTCGTCGGCGCTCATCTCGCGTACCCGGGCCGGATGGGTGCGCTCCAGGTAGAAGCCGCAGCCCATCACGATGTTCAGACCGCCGGCGCGGGCGATCCGGGCCAGCTCGCCGGGGGCGCGGCCGATGCCGTCGGGGGTCACCTCCAGCAGGGTCCGGCCGCCGCGGGCGGCGAACCGGGCCACCTCCTCGATCGCGACCTCGGTGTCGTCGAGTGAGACGTTGTCGCGGGAGAGGTAGGGGTCGTGCCGCAGCCGGCCGAGGAAGTCCATCCGCAGCCGGGAGCCGGCGATCAGCTCCCCCTCGGCGTCTCCGGCCGGGGCCGGGTGCCAGGCGCTGGCGCCGTCGTTGCGCAGGTGCTCGTGGCAGAGCGTGACGCCGAGCTCGGCGACGGGCACCGGGCCGAGCACCGTCATCGCGCTCACCGGTCCGCCGGCTCCGGGCCGGCCGGTCATTTCCGCACCGCGCCGAACCTCGCCCAGACCTTGCTGTTGGAGAAGATGGCCAGCAGCAGGATGCCGCCCTGGACGATCTGGACGTAGAACGGCGAGACGTGCAGCAGCACCAGGCCGTTGGCGATGACGCCGAGGACCAGGGCGCCCAGGATGGTCCCGAGCATGCTGCCCCGGCCGCCGAACAGGCTGGTCCCGCCGAGCACGACGGCGGTGATGACCTCCAGCTCGAACCCGGTGCCCGCGTTGGAGGAGCCCGAGCTGAGCCGGGTGGCGATCAGCACGCCGGCGAGGGCGGCGGCCAGGCCGGTGAGGACGTAGACGATCAGGCCCACCCGGCGGGTGTTCACCCCGGCCCGGCGGAGCGACTCCCCGTTGGAGCCGAGGCCGATCACGTACCGGCCGAACGGGGTGCGGGTCAGGGCCAGCCAGGCGACCAGCGCGATGACCACGGCGAGGATCGCCGGCACCGGGACCCCGGCGACGCGTCCCTGGCCGAGCTGGACGATCCACAGATCGCCGTCGATCGGGGTGGAGTAGCCCTCGGTGGCCCGCAGCGCCGTACCACGCATGATCGAGAGCATGGCGAGTGTGACGATGAACGGCGGGATGCCCTGGTAGGCGGAGAACCACCCGTTCACGAACCCGATCGCGGCGCCGAGGGCGAGGACCGCGATGAGGGCGAGGGTCGGGTCCCAGCCGTGCTGGAGCACGATCGCCAGCAGTGATCCCGACAGCGCCACGGTCGAGCCGACCGACAGGTCGATGCCGGAGGTACAGATCACGAACGTCATCGCCGTCGCGACGATCAGCGTCGGGGCGATCTGCCGGATCAGGTTGAGCATGTTCCCGGCCGTGGCGAAGCGGTCGGCGGAGAAGGAGAAGAAGATCAGCAGTACGACCAGCACGACCGCGATCGCGATGGTCTGGGCGTGCCTGCCGATGTGCGCGTTGGCGCGGGCCGACCGGGTGGTCACCACCCGGTCGCTGGTGGCGGTGGTCATCGTGCCCCCTCGGGCAGCTCGTGGGCGACGATCTCCGAGACGAGCTGCTCCAGGCTGGTCTCGCGGGCGTCGAGGTCGGCGCGGAGCGTCCCCTCGTACATCACGCAGAGCCGGTCGCACACCCGGAAGAGGTCCTGCAGGCGGTGCGTGATGAGGATGACCGCGACCCCCTGGGTGGAGATCGTCTTGATGAGTTCGAGGACCGTTTCGACCTCGGTCACGGCGAGGGCCGCGGTGGGCTCGTCGAGGATGAGGAGTTTGGGGGCGAAGGTGACGGCGCGGGCGATGGCCACGGCCTGGCGCTGCCCGCCGGACAGACCGCCCACCGGGATGTCGGTGAGCGGGATCCGGATGTTGAGCGCGTCGAGGTGGAGCCGGGCCTCCTCGTGCATCTTCCGGGTGTCGAGCAGCAGGCCGCCGCTCCGGCGCGGCTCACGGCCGAGGAACAGGTTGCCCGCCACGTCGATGTCGTCGCACAGGGCGAGGTCCTGGTAGACCATCTCGATGCCCAGCTCGCGGGCGTCGCGGGGATTGGTGAAGGACACCGGGCGGCCGTCGAAGACGATCTCGCCGGAGTCCGGCACGACCGCGCCCGCCAGCACTTTCATCATGGTGGACTTGCCGGCGGCGTTGTCGCCGACCAGTCCCACGACCTCGCCGACGCCGACCCGGAGGGACGCCCCGCGCAGGGCGTCGACCATTCCGTACCGTTTGCGGATGTCGCGCATGACCACGCGGTCGGCGACCTCCGTCTGCTGAGTGCTCATCTCTGCTGGGTCTCCCGCCGGCCTACTTGAAGGTGGTGCGGTATTTGTCGACGTTGTCCTTGGTCACGATCGTGACGGGCACGTCGATCTTCTTCTTGGCCTGTCCTCCGCCGACCAGGGACTTGGCCTCCTTGACCGCCTCGTAGCCCTCGGACCGGGGATCCTGCTGCACGACTCCGGCGACGAAGCCCGCGTCGATGCCGCTGATCGCCTCCTTGGTGAGGTCCCAGCCGAAGACCTTCACCCGGTCGGCGGCGTTCTGCGACTTCACCGCCGCCACGGTGCCCAGCAGGGCGGGCTCGCCGGTGGCGTAGATGGCGTCCATGTCCGAGCGCGAGGTGAGCAGGTTCTCGGCGGCCGTCATGGCGGCCTCCTGCTTGTTCTGCCCGTCCACGGTCTGCACGATCTGGGCGCCGCCCGCCTGGACGGTGGCGTTGAAGTCGTCCTTGCGGATGTTCTGGATGAAGGAGTTGAGCGCGCCCACCACGCCGATCTTCGGCGCCGCCAGGTTCTGCGCCTTGGCCCAGTCGTTGACGAACGCGCCGGCGTCCTTGGCGGCGGCGGCGTTGTCCACGCCGACCTGGGTGTCGACCGCGGGGGAGTCCACGATCGCGTCGACCGCCACGACCTTCAGGCCGGCGTCCTTGGCGATCTTCACGGCGGGTTTGATGCCCTCCACGTCGATGGCCACGACGACGACGGCGTCGAACTGCTGCTGGACGAAGTTGTCGACGGCCTCGTTCTGCTTGGCGGCGTCGTCGTTGGCGTTGAAGATCGTCAGATCGACGCCCGCCTCCTTGGCCGCCTGCTGGGCGCCGGCGTTCATCTCGTTGAAGAAGATCGCCTGCTGGTTGATCTGCACCAGGCCGACGCGGGGGCGGTCACCGCCCGATGCGGCGCCGGAGCCGTCCGTGCCGCCGCAGGCCGCGGCCAGCAGGCCGGTGGCCAGCAGCGCGGTGGTGGCTGTCAGGCGGGTGAGTCGATTGGATCGTGCCATCGGGATCAGCCTTTCGCGGGGACCGCTGTGGGGGGTGCGCTGGGTAATCGATTACCCATTGCCGGGATGCTAGTCACGGGGGCAAAGTGGCGTCAAGGTGATGTATGTCCGAAAAGGTCAATTTTCCTGCTCAACCGCCGGGCGGCGCCGGTCCGCGATAGGCTGCCGACGGCCCCGCGGTCAGCGGTGAGCCATCCCAGGCGCGCTCCGTGAAGGAAATCGATTTCAGCAATGGGTGTGACGATCCACGATGTGGCCAGGGCCGCGGGAGTCTCCGTGGCCTCCGCCTCCCGCGCCCTTTCGGGCCGCCGCAAGGTCGGGGCCGACGTGGCCGAGCGGGTGGCGCGGGCCGTGGCCGAGCTCGGCTACCGGCCGAACGCCGTCGCCAAGGCGCTGCGGGACCGGACCACCGGGACGATCGGCATGGTCGTCCCCGGCATCGGCAACCCGTTCTTCACCATGATCGTCGAGGCGGTGGAGCACCAGCTCCAGCAGACCGGCGTGGACCTGCTGCTGTGCGCCTCGCAGTACACCCCGGAGGTGGAGGCCAGCCGGTTGGAGACCCTCATGGCGCGGCGGGTGGACGGTCTGATCATCAGCCCGTGCGACATGGAGGGCAGCGTGCCGGCGGTGCTGAACGCCGCCCAGCAGGTCCCCCTCGTGCAGGTCGACCGCTACATCGAGGACGGCGGGGCGGACTGGGTGGGGGTGGACGACGCGCAGGCCCTGACGCTGGCCGTCGATCACGTGGTCGCCGGCGGGGCCCGCTCCGTCGTCTTCGTGGGCAGCCGGCTGGTGAACTCCTCCGCCCGCCTGCGGCTGGACGGCTTCGAGCGCGCCGCCGCGCGCGCGGGGGTGTCCGTACGTCCCCCGCTGCTGGGCGACTTCACCCTCGGCTGGGGCGTCGAGGCCGGCCGGCTGCTCCTCGCCGAGGACTCCCTGCCCGACGCGGTGATCTGCGGCAACGACGAGATCGCGATCGGCCTGCTGCGGGCGCTGCGGCTCGGCGGCGTGCGGGTGCCCGCGGAGGTGTCGGTGGTCGGCTTCGACGACGTCGGCTACGCCGCGATGTGCGACCCGCCGCTCACCACCGTGCGCCAGCCGGTCGAGGCGATCGCGGCCGAGGCCCTGCGGCTGCTGGGCCAGGTGCGGATGGACGATCCGCGCCCCGCCCAGCGCATCGCCATCGCCCCGCGGCTCGTCGTCCGCGAGACCAGCAGGCCCGTCGCGGGGGTCTCCGGTGACCGCGGGGCGGCCGGCGCGGGATCCACGCCGGCCGGAGGCCCGACGTGATCCGGAGGTCCGATGTGGCCCTGGAGGCCGAGGTGCCCCGGGGGGCCGACGGGGCCGGGACCCAACATGGCCTGGGGTCCGACGTGACCCGGGGGCAGGCGCGGCCGGGGCCCAACATGGCCTGGGGTCCCGCGTGATCGGAGGGTTCGACGTGACGGGGTTCGACGTGACGGGGTTCGACGTGACGGGGTTCGACGTGACGGGGTTCGACGTGACCGGAGGGAGAGCGGCATGAGCGACGCACTCGCGCTGACCCGCGAGCTGATCGGAATCGACACGGTGGGGGGCGGTGAGGCCGCGGCCGCCGGACCGCTCGCCCGCCGGCTGGAGGCCGCCGGGTTCGAGGTCCGGGCGCACGAACACGCCGCCGGCCGTACCGGGCTGGTCGCCCGGTGGGGATCGGGGCTGCCGGTCACCCTCACCGGCCACCTCGACACGGTCCCGCTGGGCGGCCAGGAATGGGCGCACGGGCCGCACGCGGCGGAGGTGGACGGCGGCCGGCTCTACGGGCGCGGGTCGAGCGACATGAAGGCCGGGGTGGCCGCGATGGTGGTCGCCGCGGAGCGGCACGCGGCCGGTCACGGTCCCCGGGTGGCACTGGAACTCATCCTCACCGTGGGCGAGGAGACCGGCTGCGAGGGCGCGATCGACATGATCGCCCGTGGCCTGGTCGGGCGGTCCCGGGCGCTGCTGGTCGCCGAGCCGACCGCCAACCGCGTGCTGCTCGGGCACAAGGGCGCCCTGTGGCTGAGGATGGTCGTGCGGGGCCATACCGCGCACGGTTCGATGCCGCACCTCGGCGACAACGCGATCTACAAACTGGCCCGCGCCATCGGCAGGGTCGAGGGGTTCGACCCCGGCGTCCCCGCCCACGCCATGCTCGGCGCCTCCACCGTGAACGTGGGGACGGCGCACGGCGGGATCAACGTCAACTCCGTCCCCGACCTGGCCGAGGCGACCGTCGACCTGCGCACGGTCACCGGACAGGACCACGCGCTGCTGCGCGAGCGGCTGCGGGCCGAGCTCGGCGCGGAGACGTCGCTGGAGGTGCTGATCGACCTGCCCGCGGTGTGGACCGACCCGGAGGCCCCCTTCGTGGGCGCGCTGCTGGCCGCGGGGGCCCTCCCCCCGGGCGACCGCCCGGCCGCCAGCTACTTCACCGACGCCTCCGTGCTCGGTCCCGCCTGCGGCGGTGTCCCCACCGTGATCTGCGGCCCCGGCGAGCCCGAGCAGGCGCACGTCACCGACGAGTTCTGCGAGATCTCCAGGATCGACGAGGCCGTCGAGATCTACACCGCCGCCCTCGCCCGGATCGCCCCCTGACGGCGGACGTCCCGGCGGCGGACGTGTCGCCGGGGCGGGAGGTGTGTTCATGGGGCTTCGGGCGTAGGCTCACTGGGCGTGGATCTCGACTTCGTCTGTGTGCACGCCGGGCGGCCGGCCGCCGAGCTGACCCGCCGTGATGTGGCCCTCGCCCTGCTCGCGGTGCCGTCGGGGGTGGCGCTGGTGGCCCTCCCCGACCTGCGCCGGGCGCTGATGGCGGCGGGGAACCCGCTGTCCCTGCCCTTCTGGGAGTCCGCCAAGGCGACGCTGCGGGCGATCGAGTCCGGCGGCGCGACCGTGGGCGACGTGCAGCGGTGGCTGGAGTCCACCGGGACCGAGCCGCTCCTGCTCACCCGGAGCTTCTTCGTCTGGCCCGAGGAGGACGAGCGGGGGCCGGTCGCCGAGGAGATGTTCGGCAGGCTGGTCACCTACCTGGAGGAGCGGGTCGCCGCCGGTGAGGTCGACCCGGACGCGCTCGCCCAGGGGGACGAGGCGGCCCGGGAGGTCTACGAGGACCTGCAGGAGCGCTGGCTCAACAGCCCGCTGCCCGACGGGCGGATGCCCGGGATCGCGGTCAGCGACGAGCAGGACGAGGAGCTGTTCGCGGCCTGGGACGAGGAGGAGGCGTTCGCGCTCAGCGAGCTGCGGCGCATCCTGGCCGAGCTGCCCGACCCCGAGCGGCCGGCCGGGGACCTGCGGGCCGCGTGCGTACGGCTGCGCGAGGTGCTGGCCGGCCCCGGCTATCCGGGCAACGTGCTGCGGGCCTGCGCCGGATACGACGGGGAGCCGCTGCCCGCCGACGACGAGGAGCTCTGGCTGACCGTCACGGCGGGCATCGCCGGGCCGATCTCGGACCTGCCCGAAGAGGACGACACGCCGGAGGCGTTCTCCGACCTGGAGGGCGAGCTGAGCCACGAGGACTCCGTGCTGGCCGCGCTCTGCGCGATCCACCACGCGGACTGGCTGGCCGTGGTGGCGGCCCTGGCCAGACGTGGCCCGGGGGTGCTGGCCTCGCCCGAGCGGATCGCCCGGCTCATCGCCGAGTCCGAGGACATCGACGTGCAGATGGACGAACCGGACGACCTGGAGGCGGCGGAGACGTTGTTCAGCTCGGTCACGCCGCTGTGGGCGTGCCTGGGGATCGTGGACAAGCGCGAGGTGCTCACCCCGCTGGGCCGCTGGGGCCTGCCGAAGGCCCTGGAAAGGGCATGGTCGGCCGACTGACCCCGCGGGGCCGGGCCGGAGCGCGGCCCGGCTAGGCGGCGGGGTTCTGCTTGTTCAGCTCGGACTCGGACGGGACCTCGATCCTGGAGATCTGCCGCCTCATCGACTTGACGAGCAGGAACAGCGCCAACCCCAGCGCCGCGACGACGAGGAATCCCAGGAGGCCCGGGCTGACGTCACCTTTGGCGACGGTGTCGAATGCAATCACACCTCAAGTCTGCCACCGCCACCCCATGGTCGTGTCAGTGGCAGGCGGGGGACACCTCTTCGGCGTGTATGCCGGTGAACAGGTCGTCCTCGGGAAGCTCGGTGTCGACGAGGGAGCGGGCCAGGTGGTAGTCCTCGGTCGGCCAGATCTCCCGCTGCAGGTCGCGCGGGCAGACGAACCAGAAGCCGTCGGGGTCGACCTGGGTGGCGTGGGCGAGCAGCGCCTCGTCGCGGACCTCGAAGTAGTCGCCGCAGGGGATGCGCGTGGTCACCGGCCACTTCTGCGGGCGGTCCTCCCAGCGCGAGATCCAGTCGGCGTAGGGGGAGCCGATGCCCCGGGAGGTCATGGCCTCGTGCAGCGCCTCGAACCGGTCCTTGGTGAAGCCCATGTGGTAGTAGAGCTTGAGCGGCTGCCAGGGCTCCCCGGCGTCGGGGTAGCGGTCGGGGTCGCCCGCGGCCTCGAAGGCCTCCACCGAGACGCGGTTGGTCATGATGTGGTCGGGGTGCGGGTAGCCGCCGTCGTCGTCGTAGGTGAGGATGACGTGCGGCCTGAACTCGCGCACGGCCGCCACCAGCGGCGCCGAGGCGGTCTCGATCGGCTGCAGGGCGAAGCAGCCCTCGGGCAGCGGCTCGCTCTCGTCCTCCGGCAGGCCCGAGTCGACGAACCCCATGAAGCGCTGCTGCACGCCGAGGATCTCTCGCGCGCGCTCCATCTCCAGGCGCCGGACCTCGCCGATGTTCTCAAGGATCTCGGGACGGTCCATCTTGGGGTTCAGGATCGAACCGCGCTCTCCTCCGGTGAGGGTGCAGACCAGCACCTCCACACCTTCCGCGACGTAGCGCGCCATCGTGGCGGCGCCCTTGCTCGACTCGTCGTCAGGGTGCGCGTGAACGGCCATCAGCCTCAGCGGTGCACTCACGGGCTCGATGTCTCCTCTTGATAGGTCGCGCTCAGATCCTCGCTCGCCCTGAGGACGGCAGGCTCCGCCGTACGCGTCCATTGTGCTCGCTCCGATGCCGCGCCACTCCCCGGCTGGGCCTGGGCACTCCGGGGAGAGGTTAGTTTCTCTTATGGCGGTCGCGAGGGCGAGGCCCCCGCGAGGGACAATTGTCTTGGATAACGCCGAGGTAGTGCAGGGAGATTCCGTCATGGCCACCAGCGAGGCCGAGCAGGGCCGGCAGAACGGTCCGGTGCTCGGCACCCCGGGCGACTTCCCCGACCGTCCGGAGCGCAGGGGCCGCTTCGTCGTGCACGTCGTGATCGCGATCCTGTGCGCGGTGTGCGCCGGCGGGTGGGGCTACGTGATGTGGGCGTCCAAGGGCAACACCGAGGTTATCGACCAGGTCATCGCTTTCGATGCCAGCCGCGGCGATTCTATTCAGATCACCTTCGAAGTGGTCAAGCCATCCGATCGCGCGGCCCTCTGCCGGCTGCGGGCCATGGATGTGGCTCACGTGGAAGTCGGGAGCCGTGAGGTCACTATTCCTGCTGGTGAGGGATATGTCCGCCTTACTGAGCGGCTAGAGACCAGTGCCCAGGCGACTTCCGGCGCAGTCCACTACTGCTATCTCGTATAGTGAGATATTTGGGGAAGCGTTCGAGCGGTTAACTTGTTAGCCTTTCGAAATTCGAACGACAGCTACCCAAGCACGAAGCCCCCATAGAGGATGCAAGGAGAACCCGTGGCCGACTCCCACAACGAGAGCGTCACCTGGCTCACTCAGGAGGCGTACGACCGCCTGAAGGCGGAGTTCGAATACCTCTCGGGGCCCGGGCGCGTCGATATCGCCAAGAAGATCGAGGCCGCCCGCGAAGAGGGCGACCTCAAGGAGAATGGCGGCTACCACGCCGCCAAGGACGAGCAGGGCAAGATGGAGGCCCGCATCTTCCACCTCCGGCAGATCATCGACAGCGCCAAGGTGGGTGAGGCGCCGCGCACCGAGGGCGTGGTGGGCCCCGGCATGACCGTCACCATCCGCTTCGAGGGCGACGACGAGGAGGTCGCCTTCCTGCTGGCCTCCCGCGAGGAGAGCGGCGCCCCGATCGACGTCTACTCGCCGAAGTCGCCGCTCGGCGCGGCGATCAACGGCAAGAAGATCGGCGAGAAGGCCACCTACACGATGCCCAACGGCCGCTCCAACACCGTCGAGATCCTTGAGGCCGTTCCCTACATCGGCAGCTGACCTCGCCCGACCAGTTGATCCGCCGGGACCCCGTCCCGGCGGATCGCCATGTCCTGGGAGGCGTGCGCTCCGAGACATGTCCTGAAGGCGGGTCCTTGAGGCATGCCGTCCGGCTTGTGACCGTGTCGTAGATAACAGAGTGTTTTGGCGGGTTCGCGTGCATCATGGCGCGGTGTACGGCACTCTCTTAGGGCTGGATCAGAACGGGTGGAAGGGGGATGCCGTGTTGGATCGGCGGACACGGGTCTCCGGTCTGATCCATGAGGCCCGCCAGGACCTCGCCTACCGCCCGCGCATCCGCTACGGCCGCGGCGCCCGCCTGCCCAGGCAGGCCGTCCCCGTCATCGCGCTCTTCCTCGTGGCCGTGCTGGCCACGGGGGTGGTGGTGGTCACCCAGCTGCCGGAGCGGACCCCGGAGACGGTCGCCCTGCGCAGGCCCGTCGCCCGGCAGAGCCTCCAGGCCGGCACGGCGACGGCCCCGCCCGCGCAGGCCCCGCCCACGCAGGCCCCGCCGCTCCCGGTGGCCCCGCTCACCTCGATGCACCGGCCCAACCTCTTCGTCGTCGCGGCCAAGCCGCTGCGCTCGGCCGTGGTGGCGCGGGTCGCGCAGGTCGCCGGGGTGCGGGCGGTGGAGCGCGCCGACGCGGCGGAGGTGGGCATGGACGGCAAGCGGGTGCAGACCCTGGGGGTCAACCCCTCGACGTTCCGTGCCTACACCCCCAAACCGACCGCGCGTTCCGACAGGCTCTGGCGCAACGTCTCCGCCGGTGAGATCGCCGTCTCCTTCGTCCTGGGCAACGACGGCGGCATGCCGCTGGGCAAGTCCGTCGCCACGGCCGGGCAGACTCTGCGCGTGGGCGCCTACGCGACGATGGGCATGGGGGCCATCGACGCCGTGGTCTCGCGGCAGACCGCCCGTGCGCTGGGCATCCCGGAGAACAACGCGCTGGTGGTGAGCGCCCCGAAGGCCGATTCGGCCAAGCTGCGCCGCGCCCTGCTGCGGATCCTCCCCCGGGGCAGCCAGGTCGCCACGATCAATCCGGTGCTGTCGGCCCCCAAGCGCGCGACCTGGTCGGCGGGCGCCTTCATGACGGCCCCCCAGGTCAAGACCGCCCTCACCGCGGCGATCAGCAAGCTCGGCCGCCCCTACGTCTGGGGCGCGGAGGGGCCGGACACCTTCGACTGCTCCGGGCTGGTCCAGTGGGCCTACGCTCAGGCGGGCATCAAGGTGCCCCGGGTGACCCACCAGCAGTTCGTCGCGGGCCCGCAGATCCCCCTCTCCCAGGCCCAGCCCGGTGACCTGCTGTTCTGGCGGCACGACCCGACCAACCCCAGCTACGTCTCACATGTGGCGATCTACTGGGGTGGCGGCAAGATGCTGCACGCCCCCAGGACCGGAGACGTGGTCAAGCTCGTCCCGGTCAGCACCCGCAACTTCGCCGGAGCCGTCCGGATCAGCCCGGACGTCGCCGCCCGCGTCCGCTGACGCCCCGCGGGCCGGACGTCGCCGCACGCCCCTGAGGGCCGGCCGGCGCTCAGGGGCGCAGGCCCGATTCGAGGAGGGCGAGGGCCTCGTCGAGGGCGTCGGCCCGCCGGCTGCGTGGCCGTCGTCGCCTCGTACCCCCGCTCGGCGAAAAGCCGCAGAGCGTGGTCCTGGATCGCCCGCCGGGTCTTGGCCTTCTTGCGTTCACGCACTCCCTCGGGGCGCGGAGGTGAACTCATGCGTCGATTCTGACCTCTCGGTCACCTGCCTGAACACCGCCGCCGGCACCGCGTTCACCAGCGCGGGCGCTGCGCGCAACCGGTCGGCACGAGGTGCTGGCTCTGTCGGATGAAGCGATGTAATCTCCATTACATGGAAAACGACGAAGCAGTAGGGAAGCTCCGCGGATGGTTCTCGGGCCGGCTGCCCGAGGGGTGGTTCGAGGGGCCGCCGGAGATCGTGCTGGACCGCGAGGAGATCGCGGTGGTCGGCCGGCTCCGGCCGCCCGCGCTCGGCGACGACGCCTCCGAGGTGGAGCGGGCCGCCGCCGTGGAGGGCGGCGTGCAGCGCTTCCGCGAGGAGACCAGGGAGCGCCGCATCGAGATCGCGCTGGAGGCCGAGCACCGCTTCCGCCGGAAGGTCTCCTGGGGGGTCGCCGTCGGCGACGAGACGGTGATGTTCACCACACTGTCGGTGCCGGTCATGACCCGGTTGCGGCAGTCGGAGCGGCGGGTGCTCGACACCCTCGTGGCCGCCGGGGTCGCCCGCAGCCGGAGCGACGCGCTGGCCTGGTGCGTGCGCCTGGTGGGCAAGCACACCGACACCTGGCTGACCGATCTGCGAGACGCGCTCCAGCATGTCGACCGGGTGCGTGCCTCGGGGCCGGACGTGAACTCCTGAGGCTGGTCAGGGCGAACGGTCGAAAATTGGTCTGAACCTGTTCAGCGATTGGTTTAGACCTCTTTGAATGGCCTATACCACTGCCGGAACGGCTTTCTTTAGTTTCTCTTCTTCGGGGTACGTCACTCAGAACGTCGCTGCCTCTGCCAGCCCATATGTCCCGCGGGGCGGGTGGAACAGGGGTGACGCGGCGCCGGACCGCACGCATTCACTGGTCTACGCCAATTGGATTAAATGCGGTTTCTCTGTCAATGATGTTTTGGCCCTGAGAAGCGTAAGGAGCCGCAGCAGTGTCCGTTATCGCAGACGTAACCGCCCCCAGCCCGACCAGCCACCCGGAGCTGGCCGCCTGGGTCAAGGAGATCGCCGAGCTGACCCAGCCCGACCGGATCGAATGGTGCGACGGCTCGGAGACCGAGTGGACGCGCCTGACGAACCTGCTGGTCGAACAGGGCACCTTCAAGCGCCTGGCCAAGCGGCAGAACAGCTTCTACGCCGCCTCGGACCCGAGTGACGTCGCCCGTGTCGAGGACCGGACGTACATCTGCTCCGAGCGCGAGGAGGACGCCGGGCCGACCAACAACTGGATCGCCCCCGCCGAGATGCGCCGGACCTTCGGCGAGATCTTCAAGGGCAGCATGCGCGGCCGCACCATGTACGTCGTGCCCTTCTGCATGGGCCCGCTGGGCGGTGACATCTCCCAGCTCGGCGTCGAGATCACCGACTCGCCCTACGTGGTCGTCTCCATGCGCATCATGACGCGCATGGGCGAGGCGGCGCTGCGGCTCATCGAGGAGCGCGGCGGCTACGTCAAGGCCGTCCACTCGGTCGGCGCCCCCCTGGAGCCCGGCCAGGACGACGTGCCGTGGCCGTGCAACTCCACCAAATACATCAGCCACTTCCCCGAGACGCGGGAGATCTGGTCCTACGGCTCCGGCTACGGCGGCAACGCGCTGCTCGGCAAGAAGTGCTACGCGCTGCGCATCGCCAGCACGATGGCCCGCGACGAGGGCTGGCTGGCCGAGCACATGCTCATCCTCAAGCTCACCCCGCCGTCCGGGGAGACCCGCTACGTCGCGGCGGCCTTCCCCAGCGCGTGCGGCAAGACCAACCTGGCCATGCTCCAGCCGACCATCCCGGGCTGGAAGGTCGAGACGGTCGGCGACGACATCGCCTGGATGCGTTTCGGCGCCGACGGCCGCCTGTACGCCATCAACCCCGAAGCCGGCTTCTTCGGTGTGGCGCCCGGCACCGGTGAGGCCACCAACGCCAACGCGATCAAGACGCTCTGGGGCAACAGCATCTTCACCAACGTCGCCCTCACCGACGACGGCGACGTGTGGTGGGAGGGGCTCACCGAGGAGCCCCCGGCGCACCTGACCGACTGGAAGGGCCGTCCCTGGACCCCCGGCAGCGGGGAGCCCGCCGCCCACCCCAACGCCCGGTTCGCGGTGCCCGCCGCGCAGTGCCCGACGATCGCCCCCGAGTGGCAGGACCCCCAGGGCGTGCCGATCTCGGCGATCCTGTTCGGCGGACGCCGCGCCAGCGCCGTCCCCCTGGTGACCGAGTCGCTGAGCTGGCAGCACGGTGTGTTCACCGGAGCCAACATCGCCTCGGAGAAGACCGCCGCGGCCGAGGGCAAGGTCGGCGAGCTGCGTCGTGACCCGTTCGCGATGCTGCCGTTCTGCGGATACAACATGGGCGACTACTTCGCCCACTGGATCAAGGTCGGCCAGCGCGAGAACGTACGGCTGCCGCGCATCTACTACGTCAACTGGTTCCGCAAGAACGACGACGGCAAGTTCATCTGGCCCGGCTTCGGAGAGAACAGCCGCGTGCTCAAGTGGATCGTCGACCGCCTCAACGGCGAGGCGGAGGCGGTCGAGACGCCGATCGGCCTGCTCCCCGCCGAGCTCGACACCGAGGGCCTCGACATCCCCGCCGAGGACCTGCGGACCCTGCTGAGCGTGGACAGGGACGTCTGGAAGGAGGAGGCGGCACTGATCCCGGCCTTCTTCGAGACCTTCGGCGACCACCTCCCCAAGGAGCTCTGGGACGAATACCACGCTCTGGTCGAGCGGCTGAACTGAGACCTCCCGGCTGCAACTTCCGTGTGGCCCCGTGCGTCTACATGACAGCGGGGCACACGCCCCGCCTTCCCCCCGGGAGGCGGACATGGAATTCGTACTGTTCGTCATCGCCTTCGCCCTGGCCGTCGTGGTCAACGCCACGGCCGCGGCGGTGCGCCATGAGCACCGCCGGGTCCGCTCGGTCGCGGCCAATCATCACGGAGGCCAGTTCAGCCCCTACGAGCTCGCCTACCTGTCCGGTGGGCCGCTGCGCGTGGTCAACACCGCCCTCGGCCTGCTGGCCAGGGGCGGGGCCGTCCGGGTGTCACGGGGCGGCCAGGTCAGCCTCGTGGTCGGCGCCCTGCCCTCCCCCGAACCGATCGAGCAGGCCGTCCTCGACGCCCTGCGCGCCCGGGGCAACTCCTGCCCGGCGGGGGAGCTGCGCCGTACGGTCGCCGACGGCCAGGCCATGAGCGGCCTGCGCTACCGCCTGCTGGGCATGGGCCTGCTGGTGCCCGACGGCTCCCTCGCCGGGGCGGGCCGGCTACTGAATCGGCTGCTGCTCCTCACGGTGTTCGCCGCCGTCTTCGAGGTCGGCGCCGTCCTGTCCGTCTCCGACTGGGGCTTCTTCGGCGTGGCCGCGGTGGTGATCGGCACCATCGCCTGGATGAGCGGTCTGGTCTCCTACCTGCGCCAGAAGCAGGCACTGCGCGGCGTCCTCAGCAAGGCGGGCCACGACGTGCTCGGCTCGGCCCGCAAGGTCCATGTGCGGGGCGCCCGCCCCGCGACCCCGGACCTGGCCTTCGCGGTCGGCGTCCCGGTCGCCCTCTACGGCCTGGGCGAGCTGGGAGACCCGGGCCTGGAGGAGGAGCTGAAGCGCGACCAGAACCAGGGCTCCGCGGGCTGCGCCGGCGGCTCCTGCGGGGGCGGCTCCTCCAGCTCCGGTGACGCCTCCTATGGCGGGGGCGGCGACTTCGGCTCCGGCGGCTGGGGTTCGGGCGGAGGCGACTCGGGCGGCGGTTCGAGCTGCGGCGGCGGTTCGGGCTGTGGCGGCGGCTGCGGCGGGGGCTGTGGCGGCGGCTGACCGGGGCACGTGGTGTCGGGGAAGCGTGGTGATCGGGGAGGTGGTGGGAGGATGTCCGGATCCGGGCCGTTGGGCGTCGGCATCGGCTGGCGCCCGGAGATCGACCTGACGGTGGAGCGCCTGCCCGGCGTGGACTTCGTCGAGGTCATCGCGGAGAACGTGCGGCCCGACCGGCTCCCGGAGTCGCTGCGGGTGCTCCGCGCCCGCGGGGTGCCGGTGATCCCGCACGGCGTCGGGCTGGGGGTGGGCGGCGCCGAGCCGCCGGACCCGGCCCGGCTGGCGCACCTGGCGGCCTGCGCCCAGGCCCTGGACGCGCCGCTGGTCAGCGAGCACCTGGCCTTCGTGCGGGCGGGTGGCATGGAGGCCGGCCACCTGCTCCCGGTCCCGCGCACCAGGGCCGCGCTCTCGGTGATCGCCGAGAACGTACGGCGGGCGCAGGCGGCCCTCCCCGTCCCGCTGGCCCTGGAGAACGTGGCGGCCCTGTTCGGCTGGCCGGAGGACGAGATGACCGAGGCGCAGTTCCTCGGCGAGCTGGTGGAGATGACCGGGGTCGGGCTCCTGGTCGACGTGGCCAACCTCTACACCAACCAGGTCAACCTGGGGCTGTCGGCCACCGCCGCGCTGGACGGCCTGCCGCTGTCCGAGCTCGCCTACGTGCACGTCGCCGGCGGCCACTCCCACCACGGCCTCTGGCACGACACCCACACCGCGCACGTCCCCGGCGAGGTGCTGGACATCCTGTCCGAGCTCTGCGCCCGCGCCGACCCGCCCGGCGTGCTGCTCGAATGGGACGACGACTATCCCAGCGACGCCGCGCTCGCGGCGGAGCTCGACCGGGTCCGCGGCGCGATGGCCCGTGTCTGAGGACCGCCCTGGGGAGGCGCCGGTGGCCGAAGGGCGCGTACGGGATGTCCGGGCGGGGAACGTGCCGACGGATCCCCGGCCTGGGCCGGACGGGGCCGGGAGCGCCCCGGTCGCTGCCCGGGAGGTGCCGGGTGGTGCGCAGGCCGGGCTGCCGGGGGGTGCCCGGGAGGCGCTGGGTAGTACGCAGGAGGCGCTGGGGGGTGCCCGGGAGGCGCTGGGTAGTACACAGGAGGCACTGGGGGGTGCCCGGGAGGCGCTGGGCGGTGCGCAGGCCGGGCTGCTGGCCGCTCTGGTCGCCGGGGCCGAGGCGCCTGCGGGGTTCGACGAGGCACGGCTGCGGATCCAGGCGGCCGCCCTGATCTCCAAACGGCGCGGAACGGTGGCCCGGCTCCGGCCGGACCTGGTGGCGCTGCTCGGCGACGACTTCGCGCGGGAGTTCGAGGCGTACGCACGGGGCCGGCCCAAGCCGTCCGGCGGCTCCCGCGCCGACGCGCGTGACTTCGCCGAGCGGCTCAGCGCCGAGGGGCGGCTGCCGGACCCCGGCCGGGGCCCGGAGCCGCCCGCCGGGACCCGCCGTTGGTCCCGCCCCCTGCGGCGGGTGCTGAAACTTCTCTCGAGCACCGTTCGTCCAACTGGGTGAGGACACCTTCTCGGGGGGAGGTCGTCATGCTGACCACTCTGATCGTCGTCGTGACGGTGGCGTTGGTGACGGCGGTGGGCCTGATCGCGCTGAGACTGGCCATGCACTCCCCGAAGGTCTACCGGGGGCCGGCCCCAGACCTCTACGAGCTGTCCCAGCTCGCGGGCGGCCGGTTCCGGGTGGCGAACACCGCCCTGGCCGCCCTGGCCGCCAGAGGGGCCCTCACGGCCCGGCGCGACGGGCAACTGATCCGGGCGGCCCCGCCCCCGGAGGAAATCGCGGACCCGGCGGGGATCCCGCCCCCGGAGGGGATCGCGGGCCCGGAAGGGACCCCTCCGGTGGGGGCTTCGGATCCGGGGAGGATTTCGGACCGGGAGGGGACCTCGCGCCTGGCGGGAGCCTCGCATCCGGTGGAGGCCGAGATCCTCGCCCTGCTCGGTGACCGGCCCGGGGGGCTTCCGGTGTGGGAGGTCAAGGCGGCGATCGTCCGCGGGCCCGCGGTCACCGGGCTGATCGCGCACATGGAGGGGCTGGGGCTGGTCGAGGCGTGCGGTGCCGCGCGGGTCGAGCCCACCCGCCTGGGACAGGCCGCGCTGGTCCACCACCGCCTGCGCCACCGCGAGGAGGCGTCCCTGCCGCCGCGCCCCCGGGACCACGTCTCCAAGGAGGAGTTCGACCTCTGCGGGATCGCCCTGTACGGCCTGGGCTGGGCGAGTGACCGGGAGCTGGCCGCCGTGCTGTCGCTGAGCGGCACGCCGGCACCTCCCGCGCCGGGCGCCTCCGCGCTCTCCGGTGACCCCCCGCCGCCGACCGGCGTCCACGGACCGCTCAGCGCCCCCGGCCCTCGGGAGGGCGGGGACCGTACCGGGACGCCGGGCCGGGCGCCGGGCGGTGACGGGGGGCCGGACGCCCGGCGAGGGCGGGGTGGAGATGATCTCTGAGGGCTGTCCCGCCGGGGGGCCGGTCGGTTAGGTTGGCCCGGTCGTGTAGCCAAGCGCTTGCATGGGAGTGGGCCGTGGTGAAGATCATCGAGCACGGGACGTGGCCGCTGGGGGAGGCGGACGAGGGGACGCATCCGGCCGGTGGCGAGCGGCTGTGGAGCGAGTCGTTCTACTTCGACTTCGCGGCCGAGGACGGCTCCCTGGCCGGTTACGTCCGGCTGGGCCTGTATCCCAACTGGGACCGCGCCTGGTACTGGGCGTGCCTGGTCGGCCGGGACCGGCCGCTGGTGCTGCTCGCCGACGGCCGCGCCCCGCTGCCCGCCTCCGGCCTCACGGTGCGGGGCCGGGACTACCGGGCGACCCACGAGACGACGGCCCCCATGCGCTCCACCAGGCTGACCCTGGAGGCCGGGGCGGCCGCCGTGCTGGAGGATCCGACGTGGGCCTACGACATCCCCGACGGGGCCCCGAGGACCTCGCTGGCGTTCGACCTGGAGTGGGAGACGGTCGGCGGGGTCTACCCCTACGGGTTCGTCCCGCGCTACGAGATCCCCTGCAAGGTCGCCGGCGTGATCAGGGTGGGCGGCGAGGAGATCCCCTTCGCCGGGTACGGCGAGCGCGACCACAGCTGGGGGGAGCGCGACTGGTGGACGGTCTCCTGGCTGTGGAGCTCCGGGCGGCTCGACGACGGGACGTTCTTCCACGGCATGCGGGCCAACCTCGGCGCCGAGCTGTCGTGGCCGTGTTTCACGGTCTCGCCCGAGGGCGTGCTCGACCATCGGGAGGGGTTCACCGCGGCGACCGAGTTCGGCGAGCACGGCCTGCCCGTCCTCTCGCGGCTGGCCGTGCCTGGGGCCCCGATGACCGTCACCCCGGTCGCCTTCGCCCCTGTGGGGATGATCTCCCCGGACGGCGAGCCCGCCCGTTTCCCGCGCGCGCTGTGCCGGTTCGAGGCCGAGGACGGCCGCCGGGGACACGGCTGGACGGAGTGGCACCAGCCGCCCGGGTGGCGTGAGCACAGCTGGCGTCGGGTGTGAGCATCGCTGGCATTGAGAACGTTTTGGCAGGCTGTGCCGGGGATAACCTCTGTGAGGTGGGGGGACTGCGTTGTCTTGATGGGTCGTATCTGACCGTTACGCCGGTGGCGTGCCGGGACAGCGTCGGCCTGCCGTACGAGGTCACCCTCGAACTCCACCGCGACGGCACGCTCTACGGGACGGTGGGGGAGCGGTGCGGCTGGTTCCTCGTCCGACTGGCCAAGGGCGTCGCCGAGGCCCGGGCCGGGCTCGAGGCGCAGTGGCCCGATCCCGACGACCGCTTCCCCGAGGAGGAAGAACTGTTCGCCTTTCGTTACCGGACGAGGAACGGGATCGTGAGCGGGGGCGAACTCCGATGTCAGCTGCGCACCATCCCGATCTGGGTCCCGGCCAGGCGGGGGAGCGCCGGTGAATGGCGGCTGACCCGCCGGGCGTTCGTGGAGGCCTGGGGCGGTGGTGGGGTGGGCATGCGGGCTGTGCTCACCTCGGCTGAGCTGGGCGCCTTCGTGGAGGCACTCGTCACGGAGGCGGAGGAGTGCCTGGCGCCGCAGAAGTCCGGCAACTCAACCGGAACCCGATAGACGGGGCGGAGAGGTCTCGCGGGCGGTGATAATTGCCTGTCAGCGCCCTTCGACGGCGGGCGTTGAGGGGAGGGACTCCATGGGCGTGCGCGATCTCGTCTACCGGCTGTACGAACGGCGGCTGGAGGCGAAGCTGCTCCGCCAGAAGGACATGGCCCCCCGGCATGTCGGCGTCATCGTCGACGGGAACCGGCGCTGGGCGCGCTCGATGGGCATCGACGACGTCAGCCGGGGCCACCGCAAGGGCGCGGACAAGATCTCCGAGCTCCTCGGCTGGTGCCGCGAGGCGGGCGTCGAGGTCGTCACCGTGTGGCTGCTGTCCAGCGAGAACATCAACCGGTCGAAGGACGAGCTGGACCTCCTCGTGAAGATCATCGAGGACGTGGTCCAGGAGCTCGTCGCCGACGGATGGCACATCAATCCTATGGGCGCGCTCGATCTTCTGCCCGATCACACGGCGCATGTCCTTAAAAACGCAAAAGAAGCAACATCACACCGTCCGGGTTTGATTGTGAACGTTGCTGTTGGGTATGGAGGAAGGCGTGAGATCGCTGATGCGGTGCGCTCCCTTCTCCAGGAGCACGCCAGCAAGGGCGCGAGCATCGAGGACCTGGTGGAGGTCCTCGATGTGGAGCACATCGCGGAGCATCTCTACACGCGCGGCCAGCCTGACCCGGATCTCGTCATCCGGACCTCGGGAGAGCAGCGGCTGTCCGGCTTCCTGCTCTGGCAGAGCGCCCACTCCGAGTTCTACTTCTGCGAGGCCTACTGGCCTGACTTCCGCAGGGTCGATTTCTTGCGGGCTCTCCGCTCGTATGCCGCGCGGCATCGACGGTACGGCTACTGAAACACCACATGAACACCCCCTTTCGGACAGGCTTGTCCCTTTGGTGGGTGGGTATTCAGGACGTACCGTAACAAGTAGGCGGGCACAGCCCGCCTACTCCGGAGAGGGCTCGCCTTTGCGTCACGACTGCCAAGGAGGGCCGGTCGCCGGCGCCTCCTCGGCAAGCCGCGAGCGTGGGCCCGGGTCCGGTCCGCATCCCAGCTCATGGCAGGGCGCCCCCCATGGCGCCCGGGGGAGAACGCGTGGCAAACCCTTCGTCCTCACCCACGTCGCCGGTCACCAGCCGGCGTACGTACGTCCTGGACACCTCGGTCCTGCTGGCGGATCCAGCGGCGATGAGCCGCTTCGCCGAGCATGAGGTCGTCCTCCCGATCGTCGTCATCACCGAGTTGGAGGGCAAACGCCACCATCCGGAACTCGGATACTTCGCGCGCAAGGCGCTGAGGTACCTCGACGACCTACGGGTGACACACGGGCGGTTGGACGAGCCCATGCCGATCGGCGAGGGCAGCATCCGGGTCGAGCTCAACCACAGCGACCCGTCGATCCTGCCCGTCGGCTTCCGGCTCGGCGACAACGACACCCGCATCCTCACCGTGGCGCGGACCCTCGCCGCGGAGGGGCGTGAGGTGGTGCTGGTCTCCAAGGACCTGCCGATGCGGGTCAAGGCGGCCTCCATCGGTCTCGCCGCGGAGGAATACCGCGCCGAGCTGGTGGTGGAGTCCGGCTGGACCGGCATGGCCGAGCTCCAGGTGACCACGGAGGACGTCGAGACGCTCTTCGAGCACAGCACCGCCGACCTGCTCGAGGCCCGGGACCTGCCCACCCACACCGGCCTGCGGCTGCTGTCCAGCCGGGGTTCGGCGCTGGGCAGGGTCCTGCCGGACAAGTCGGTGCGGCTGGTGCGGGGCGACCGGGAGGTGTTCGGCCTGCACGGCCGCTCCGCCGAGCAGCGCATCGCCCTCGACCTCCTGATGGACCCCGAGGTCGGCATCGTCTCGATGGGCGGCCGGGCGGGCACCGGCAAGTCCGCGCTCGCCCTCTGCGCGGGCCTGGAGGCGGTCCTGGAGCGCCGCCAGCACCGCAAGGTCATCGTCTTCCGCCCGCTGTACGCCGTGGGCGGCCAGGAGCTGGGCTACCTGCCCGGTTCCGAGAACGAGAAGATGGGCCCGTGGGCGCAGGCCGTCTACGATACCCTCGGCGCGGTCACCACGCCCGAGGTGATCGAGGAGGTCATCGACCGGGGCATGCTGGAGGTGCTCCCGCTCACCCACATCCGCGGCCGGTCCCTGCACGACGCCTTCGTGATCGTGGACGAGGCCCAGTCGCTGGAGCGCGGGGTGCTGCTGACGGTGCTGAGCCGGATCGGCGCCAACTCCAGGGTCGTGCTCACCCACGACATCGCCCAGCGCGACAACCTCCGGGTGGGCAGGCACGACGGCGTGGTCGCGGTGGTGGAGAAGCTCAAGGGTCATCCGCTGTTCGCGCACATCACGCTGACCCGCTCGGAGCGCTCGCCGATCGCCGCCCTCGTGACCGAGATGCTGGAGGACATCACGATGTAGGCCGCCGCCCGCGGGTCCTCCCGCGGCGGGCCGGTCACCCGGCCGTCCGAGGAGGATCCGCGGCCCCGGCCCGTCACGGCGGACCGCGCCTCACGGGTACGGCGATCCGGCCCGTCACGGATACGGCGGGCCGCGCCTCACGGTCGGTGCGGGGCGCAGCCGTCCCCGGCCCGTCACGGCGGGAGCCGTACCCCCTTGGCGGCCAGGTCCCGATACTCGAAGCAGGTGTGCTCGCCCAGCGACTCCGGGGTGCCCGGGAACAGCCGGGTGACCTCGACGCTCCAGATGCTCTCCTGCTTGTTCTGCCTGATGGTGCAGGTGATCTGGGCGAGCCCGGCCCTGGAGATCTCGCCCTCTCCCGTGATGATCACGTTCAGCCGGTAGCCCAGCTTGCCCCCGGGATCGTTGCGCTGGGGCGTGTCGGAGTATCGGGTGGTCTCGGTGTCGTAGTGACTGAACTCGTTGAGCGCGCTGCTCAGCCCCTTCTTCGGCGGCTGCTTCCCGGCCCGGAACAGGGTGTTGACGATGTCCTTGGCGGAGTCGGAGCCCACGGGGATGCTGGCGGGCTCCAGCCGCCCGTCGCGCAGCAGGTAGACCGTCACCCACGTGGGGCTGTAGCTGATCACCGGAGGGCGGCCCTGGTCGCGGACCTCGGTGGGGGCTATCCCGCAGCCGCCCAGCGTCAGGGCGGCGGCGAGCAGGCACGCCGACCAGCGCGGGCGGAAGGAGATCGGAGCGTGGAGCCTCATGTCGAGGGCAGCCAGACCGTGAAGAGCGTGCCCGGGTCCTGCGGGCGCACCGAGATGGTGCCGCCGTGCAGGCGGGCGTTGGCCCGCGCGATGGACAGGCCGAGGCCGCTCCCGTCGCCCCGGGCGCCCGCCTTGTAGAAACGGTCGAACACGTGGGGCAGGTCCACGGGCGGGATGCCCCTGCCGTGGTCGCGTACCTTGACCTCCAGGCCGTTCGGGGTGCTGCGGGCGGTCACCACGACGGGAGGCTCGCCGTGGCGCAGGGCGTTGCCCACCAGGTTCGCCATGATCACGTCGAAGCGCCTGGGATCGAGGGAGAAGGCCAGTCCCTGCGGCACGTTCACCTCCACCCGTTCCGACCAGCCCCGTGTCTCCAGGCAGTCGTAGATCACGTCGGCGATGTTCGTGGTGTCCAGGTTCAGGGTCGCCGTGCCCGAGTCGAACCGGCTCGTCTCGATGAGCTGCTCCACCAGGGTCCGCAGCCGCCCGATCTCCCGCAGCACGAGCCGTACGGCCGCCGCCGGTTCGCGGGGCAGCCGTTCGGCCTCCTCGGAGAGCATGTCGGTCACCGCGGTCATCGCGGTCAGCGGGGTCCTGAGCTCGTGCGAGACGTCGGCGACGAACCGCCGTGACATCGCCTCCAGCGAGCGCAGCTCGGTCACGCTCCGCTCCAGGGCGGCCGCGGTGTCGTTGAACGTCGCGGTCAGCTCCGCCAGCTCGTCCTGGCCGCGCACGGGCAGGCGGGTGTCCAGGTGGCCGGCGCCGAGCGCGCGGGCCGCCGAGCCGAGCCGCCGGACCGGCAGCAGCACCCGCTGGGCCGACACCAGTGCGACGGCGAGCGCGATGATCAGCATGATGGCCCCGGCGGCGGCCAGCGGCTGCCGCAGGTCGTCCAGGAGCTGCTCCTCCTCGGACAGGGGGACGAACACGAAGACGCTCATCCCGGTGGGCTTGGCGATGCGCAGGGGCTCTATCCGCCATACGGGGGTGCCGATGAGCAGCCACATCTTCCCGTCGATCGGCTGCCGCTTGGTCACCAGCCGCCGGGCGGCCCCGGCGTCGAGGTCGGCGGGGACGTCGTTCATGCTGAAGTCGCCGTCGGGGTAGAGGTAGCTCTGGTAGCGGACCACCACCCCGCCGTCGCGCAGGCGCAGGCTCTTCTGCAACGTGCTGATCTGCGCGTCGGTCGGCGGGCTGTCTCCTGCCCAGAGCGCGCCGATGGGCACCCTGATCCCTTCCAGGGTGTCGCGCACGTCGCGCACGGCCACCTGCTCGGCGAGGTCGATCGTCCGGCCCTTGACGAGCTCGTAGCCGATCCCCGCGACCAGCGCGGAGGCCGTCACCGCGATCAGGGTGAAGGTGATGACCAGGCGGCCGCGCAGCCCGGTGTAGGCCCGCCTCACGGTGGGCTGAACCGGTAACCGAACCCACGGACGGTGTGGATGAACTGGGGTTCGGCGGGCACTGATTCGATCTTGGCGCGGACCCGCTGGACGCAGGCGTCCACCAGCCGGGAGTCGGCGACGTGGGTGTGGTCCCAGACGGCCCGCAGCAGGTATCTGCGGTTGAGCACCTGGCCGGGGTGGCGGACCAGTTCGAGCAGGAGCCGCAGCTCGGTGGGGGTCAGATGGACCTCCCGGCCGGCCAGCGACACCTTGAGCGCCCCCCGGTCGATGACCAGGTCGCCGAAGGTGATGCGGTCGGAGGCGACCGACTCCACCCGGCGCAGGACGGCGCGGATCCGGGCGTCCAGCACGCGCGGCTCGACCGGCTTGACCACGTAGTCGTCGGCCCCCGCCTCCAGCCCCACGACCACGTCCAGGTCGTCGCCCCGGGCGGTGAGCAGTATCACCGGCAGCTGGTCCAGCCTGCGGATGCGGCGGCACACCTCGACCCCGTCGATCCCGGGGAGCATGACGTCCAGGACGACGATCTCGGGGCGCCGCGCCCGGATGTGGTCGAGCGCCTCCTCGCCGCTGGCGTAGGAGGTCACGGAGTGGCCCTGACGGGTCAGCGCCAGTTCGAGCCCGGTCCGGACCGAGGGATCGTCTTCAACAAGGAGGATGCCGGCCACCGGGTAATTATTCTTCCAATATGGGAGGACACCTGCACCGTCACGGAACTGTGACATGAGGTGGACAGTAACCAAATATGGCGTTGAAAGCCTAATGGAGGGCGTTTCCTCCGGTGCGGGGGCACGTGGGAGACCCCCGCCCGGTAAATGTGATGAAAATCACATTTACCGGGCCAAATTCTAGGAAAGTCCATGTAACCAGCAAGTAGGCGGCAAAAAAACCGGCGGCCGTCCAGGGGAACACCAACCAACTCTCCCGTTCGGGTTGCGGACCACCCCCCTGTCCACGGCAAGCTCATAGGTCGTGAGTTCAGGACCGCCGCACGTGAAGGAGCACTCAGCTCCCCGCCCCCGCCGCACGGCCGGAAAACCGGCCAAGGCCAAGAAGCAGGGGTGGCTGACCCCCAAGCGCGCCGTCATCCTCGGCACGGCGGCCGTGATCCTCGTCGGCGGCGGCGGCTTCACCGTCTACACCGCCGTCCAGAACGCCTCCGCCCCGGCGGAGGAGCCGCTCAGCCTGGGCGATCTGTCGAAGATGCTCAGCGGCGACCCGTTCGCGCCCGATCCCCAGAGCGACGTGCTCAAGGCCCAGGCGGCCCAGGCGCTCAAGGCCGACAAGCTCAAGGCCCAGCGCGACCACCGCAAGCCGTTGGACCAGATCGTGATCCCCAAGGAGGCGCCCGGCGGCGGCGGCTTCGACCCGCAGCAGCTCCCGCCCGGCACCGCCAACCCGACCGGCAACAAGGCGCTGGGCAAGCAGATGCTGGAGGCGCGCGGCTGGGCCGACCAGTGGGGCTGCCTGGAGAAGCTCTGGATGAAGGAGAGCGGCTGGAACGAGCGGGCGATGAACCGCTACAGCGGCGCCTACGGCATCCCGCAGTCACTGCCCGGCCACAAGATGGCCAGCGCCGGGGGTGACTGGCAGACCAACGCGGCCACCCAGATCGAGTGGGGACTCGGTTATATCAAGGGTCGCTATGGCACGCCTTGTGGTGCCTGGGGCCATTCCCAGGCCAAGGGCTGGTACTGAGACACCAGGAGTCGGCAAGTCTGACCGTCTGCCGCCCGCCGGCATCGCACGCTTGGCCGTATGGATGTGAAGGTCAGCGTGGTAGTGCCGGTGCACAACCCCGGTGATACCGCCGACGCGTGTATCCGTTCGCTGCTGGAACAGTCGATGCCCTCGGAGGAGTACGAGGTCATCTTCGCCGACGGCGGGTCCGACGACGGGATCCAGCAGCGCCTCGACTCCGTCGCGGCGGTGCGGCCGAACGTCCGGGTGCTCCATCTGGGACCGGACGGCTCGCCGGCCCGGGCGCGCAACGTCGGGATGGCGATCGCCAAGGGCGAGTACGTCTACCTGATGGACCAGACGGACCGCCTGGAGCGGGCCGCCCTGCGGCGGATGTACGAGCGCGCCGTGGAGACCGACGCCGACATCCTCGTCGGGCGCCTGGTCAGCGACCAGGGCCCGCTGCCCTCCACGGTCTTCGACGGCAACCGGGAACGCGCCGACATCTTCAGGGACCGGCTGCTGTCGCTGCTCACCCCGCACAAGCTCTACCGCCGGACGTTCCTGGACGCCGAGGCGCTGACCTTCGCGGACTCCGGCGGGCGCCTGGCCGAGCAGGCATTCGCGCTCCGGGCCTACCTGCGGGCCAAGGTCATCGCCACCCTGGCCGACCAGGTCTGCTGCCACATCGAGGAGCGGCCCGAGCCGCCGGGCGACCCCTACGTCTGGGGCGCCGAGCTGCGCGAGCTGCTCGACATCATCGACTTCGAGGTCCCCGCCGGGCGCCAGCGCGACCGGATGTACGCGCACTGGTTCCGCACCTCGGTGCTGCGCCTGCTCGGGGGAGGCCGGTTCGTCTCCGCCTCCTCCAGGGAGCGGGCGGCCACCTTCACCAGCCTGCGCGAGCTGACCGTGCAGCGCTTCCCCCCGCGCCTGGACCCCTACCTGCCCGTGCACCTGCGCGCCCGCGCCGCGCTGCTGCGCGCCGGCCGGCTCGACCAACTGGTCGTGCTGGCCGAGGCCATGCGCGGCACCCGCCTGCAGGCCGACCTCAGGGAGGTCGTCTGGGACGACGGCGCGTTCATCATGGGGCTCAGCGTGGAGATCCTGCGGGGTGACGGGTCCCCGACGCGTTTCCTGCCCTACGGCGAGGACGGCCTGCTCTGGGAGCCGCCCGTGCCCCTCGACGGCCTCCGTCTCGCGCCCGAGCTGGCCGACGTCTCCCAGGCCGCCGCCCGCGCCCGGTTCGAGGTCTACGTCAGGCACGAGGACACCGGGCTCGTCTACTTCCTCCCGGTGACCTGCTCGATGATGCGCTCACGTCACCGCAACGGGGTCAGGCTCCAGGTCGCCGGCACCGCCCGGCTGGACGTCGCCTCCGCCGCCATGGGCCACCCCCTGCCGCCCGGGCTGTGGGAGATCCACGTGCGCATGTACGGCGGAGCCCACCACGCGCGCACCCGCGTCACCGGCTCCCCGCTGAACTGCACCGGTGTGCTGGCCGACTACTCCAAGCGGCTGGTCATCCCCTGGTGGTCGGACCGGGGCGAGCTGGGCGTCTGCGTGGAGCCCCGCTCGTTCGCCGAGTCGATCGTCCTGGTCTCGGCGGGGACGACGATCACCCGGCAGCGCGAGCACGTCTTCGTCGTCGTGCCCGTGCCGTACGTGCCGCCGAGCGGGGGGCCGCCCGCCGAGCTGGTGCTGCGCCATGAGACGCGCCGGGAGCGCGAGGTCTGCGTGCCGGCCCTGGTCGAGCCGGGCGTGCCCGGCCAGCATCCCGGGCGGCTGGTCGCCAAGATCCCCACCCGGCTGACCCGCCGCGACGGCGCCCTCGCGCCAGGCGACTGGGTGCCGTTCCTGCGGGTGGACGGTCCGGAGGTGGGGCTCCGCTTCAAGGTCGGGATGAGCCGCGGCGGCCGGGTGGAGATCTACGAGTCCGCCGAAGGAACGCCCGCGCCCCGGAACCCGCTGCTCAAGCGCATCGCGCGGCGGATCCCCGGGGCACGGGGCGCGGTCCGGCTGACCCGGACCGTACAGGAGCGTTACCTGGCGAGCTGACACTCGTTGACGAGGTCTCCGCCCGCCGGGCGCGGCAGGGTCGTGCTCGGCGGCGGGCTCTGCCGCCGCTCCACCCAGTCCGTCAGGGCCCCGAACGCGCTGCGGAAGCACGGCAGCAGCGGGCGGAGCCTGTCGGGGTAGGCGGCGTAGAGGCTGTCCACGTGGGTGCCGTCGGTGACCCGGTAGTACCGGAACGGCCGGCGGTCGCCGACCATGTCCGCGTAGACGTCGCCGGAGCGGGAGATCGGCAGCAACGTGTCCAGCGTGCCGTGGACCGTGATCAGCGGCTTGCCGATCCGGCCGGTGAGCCCGATCCTCTCCACCGCCCGGTACGGCCTGCGCGCGTCGTAGTCGTAGTCGGTGTCGCAGGCCGGGGTGCCCGTGGCGCAGAAGGGCGTGCCCGCCTCGGTGTCGCCGTCGAAGTCCGGGTCGAGCTCCTCACGGTAGACGCGCTGGGTGAGGTCCCAGTAGTACTGGTAGTGGAACGGCCACAGGAACTCCGAGCCCTTGGCGAACCCGGCGTCGTACATCGCCTGGGTGTCGCCCTCCGGGTAGGCCCGCAGCGCCGGGGGCAGGAAGGTGAGCAGGTTGTCGCCCTCGACCCGCCAGAGCGTGCCCTCCCAGTCGACCCCGCCGTCATACAGCCAGGCCCGGTTCTCCAACTGCCAGCGGACCAGGTATCCGCCGTTGGAGATGCCCGCGGCGTAGGTCCGCTCGGGGAGCCTGCCGTAGCGCCGCGCGACGACCGCCTTGGCGGCGACCGCCACCTGCGTGACCCGCCGGTTCCACTCGGCGACCGCGTCGCCCGGCCGGCGGCCGTCCTTGTAGAAGGTGACCCCGACGTTGCCCTTGTCCGTCACCGCGTAGGCGTAGCCCTTGGCCAGCGCCCAGTCGGAGATGGTGAAGTCGTTGGCGTACTGCTCCCGGTTGCCCGGGGTGCCGGCGACGACCAGCCCGCCGTTCCACCTGTCCGGCAGTCGGAGCACGAACTGGGAGTCGTGGTTCCAGCCGTGGGTGGCGTTGGAGGTCGAGGTGTCGGGGAAGTAGCCGTCGACCTGGATGCCGGGGACGCCCTTGGGGTTGACCGCCCCGGCGGGGTGGAGTCCGGCCCAGTCGGCGGGGTCGGTGTGCCCGGAGACCGTCGTGCCCGCCGTGGTGAGGTCGTCCAGGCAGGCCGTCACCTGGTGCTCGGCCCCCGGGACCGTCACCCGGTCCAGGCGCGCGCAGTGCGCGCCCACCGGGTCCCGCTCCGCCGACACCCCGGCGCCCGCGGCCGGCGCGCCCGCCAGCAGGGCGGCTGCGGTGATGACGGCGGTGACGGCGCCGAGCCCGGCGGCCGGCACGGCTCGCCCGCGTGATCCTGACGGTGTGCGCATCGCTCAGCTCCGCTTCAGATGGTCGACGAGGGCGGCGCGGAACTCCTCGGGCCGCTCGATGTGCGGGCTGTGCCCGGAGTCGAGGACGACCTCGCGGTGGTCGCCGTAGCGCTGGAGCGCGGCCCGGGTCTGGGCGATCATCGGCTGCGCGGGGGTGCCCGGCGAGCCGGGGACGGCGCCGAGGGCGCCGAGGTGGGCCAGGTCGAACAGCGAGGTGTCGGAGACGATCACGTCGGCCGCGCCGCGGATCCACAGGATCGGCGGCTTGGGGTCGATGGTGTGCAGGTCGTCCAGCCGGAAGTGGGTGGGGGCCAGCGCGTTGAGCAGCCCGCGGGTGCCGGGGGCGACCCCGGGCCACACCTCGGAGGCGACCGCGTCGCCCGGGTAGTGGTCCTCGCCGATCCTCGTCGACAGCATCGACTCCACGAGGGCGTCCTCGTCCTCGACCACCGTGCCCGGCTTGACGTACGTGCTCCGGAAGACGTTCCGCGGCGACACCGGGGAGTCGTCGGAACGGTCCCCGGCCGCCAGCAGCTTCACGAAGTCGGGGTTGGCCGCCCCCGCCCCGCCGCCGACCCCGTCGGGGTGGTTCAGCGCGCCGTCCGGTCCGTGCGTGCCGCCGAAGCCGTACGGCGAGACCGGGTTGACCAGCGTCACGCTCCGCACGGCGGCCGGCCGGTCGCGCAGCGCCTGGAGCACCACCCCGCCGCCCATGCTCCAGCCCACCAGGTGCACGCCGCACAGGCCGAGGGCGTCGACCAGCGCGAGCACGTCGTCGGAGTAGTCCCGCAGGCCGCGGGTGGCGTCGACCGGCGCGGGGTCGCTGTCGCCGAAGCCCCGCAGGTCCACCGCGAGCGGCCGGTAGCCGCCCGGCAGGGCCGTCAGCGTGTCCCGCCAGAAGACGGAGCTCGACACGTTCCCGTGCACGAACAGGACCGCCTCGCCCCCGGTCTCGCCGGTCGACAGCACGTTCTGTGTGATCCGGGCGGTGGGCACCCGCCGGTTGTCCAGGCGCATCGAATGTCTCTCCGTACGGCTCAGCGGGTGGTGGGGGTCTTGGGGGAGTTCTCGGCGGCGCCCAGGGTGGCGAGGTCGCGGCCCCGGGTCTCCCGGGCGACGAACACGGTGATCAGGGTGAGCGCGGCGGCGGCGAGCATGTACAGCATGACCGGGAACGAGGATTTGTAGGCGCCCAGCAGGGCCACCGCGATCAGCGGGGCCAGGCCGCCGGCGACGATCGAGGCGAGCTGGGCGCCGATCGACACGCCGGAGTAGCGCATCCGCGTGGCGAACAGCTCGGAGAAGAACGCCGCCTGCGGGCCGTACATCGCGCCGTGCAGGATCAGGCCGACCGTCACCGCCAGGGTGACCGCGGCGAAGTTCTTGGTGTCGATCAGCGGGAAGAAGGCGAAGGACCACAGTCCCACCCCGGCCGCGCCGAGCAGGTAGACCGGCCGGCGGCCGAGCCTGTCGGAGAGCGCGCCCCACATGGGGATCGAGAAGAAGTGGATGGCCGAGCCGATCAGCACCGCGTTGAGCACGACGGGCTTGGTCAGCCCGGCCGCCTCCGTCGCGTAGACCAGCACGAACGCGGTGAGCACGTAGTAGGAGACGTTCTCCGCGAAACGGGCGCCGATCGCGGTGATCACATCGCGCCAGTGGTACCGGAAGACCTCCACGATGGGCATGCTCGCCGTGGGCTTGACCTCCGCGACGGCCTGCTGGAAGATCGGCGACTCGCTGATGGACAGCCGGATCCACAGGCCCAGCAGCACCAGCAGGCCCGACAGCAGGAACGGGATGCGCCAGCCCCAGCTCTGGAAGGCGTCGTCGGACTGGACCGCGGCCAGGACAGCGAGCACCGCGGTGGCCAGCAGGTTGCCGCCGGGGGCGCCGGCCTGCGGCCAGGACGCCCAGAAGCCGCGCCGCGCGGTGTCGCCGTGCTCGGAGACGATGAGCACCGCGCCGCCCCACTCGCCGCCGAGGGCGAAGCCCTGGACGAGCCGGAGCGCGGTCAGCAGCAGCGGAGCCACCGCGCCGACCGCCGCGTGGGTCGGCAGGCAGCCGATCAGGAAGGTCGCGGCGCCCATCATCAGCAGGCTGATGACCAGGAGCTTCTTACGGCCGAGCCGGTCACCGTAGTGGCCGAAGACCAGCGCGCCCAGCGGACGGGCGACGAAGCCGACCGCGTAGGTGAGGAAGGCCAGCAGGGTGCCGGTCAGCGGGTCCGACTTGGGGAAGAAGAGCGCGGGGAAGACCAGCGCGGCGGCGGAGCCGTACAGGAAGAAGTCGTACCACTCGATCGTCGTGCCGATCAGACTGGCCGCGACGATCTTTCCGATGGGGGTGCGGGTTTTCTCTGACATCTCACTCACCAATGGGTAGCGCTGTTGGGGGGGATGTCGGCTCACGGTACGTAGTGACCGGCGTCACTCCTATGGCTCCGGCCGCCATACCCGGCGGCTGGTCTATGTGGATGCCCGCGGTCGCCCCATGGAGGGCCGGGAGGAGACCGGGGACGGACGCGGCCAGCGGGTGGCCGGTCGCCGGCCCGGCACGGCAGGGCACGGTACGGCGGGCCCGCGGCACGGCAGGGCACGGTACGGCGGGCCCGCGGCACGGCAGGGTGCTGCGGAGGCGGGGCCGGGAAGGCGGGGCGGGAGGGCCGGCTTCAGTTGCTGAGGCGGTGGAGACGGAGGGCGAGCTGGATCTCCAGGGCGCGCTCCGGGTCCTGCCAGTCGGCGCCGAGGAGCTGGGCGATCCTGTCCAGGCGCTGGGTGACGGTGTTGACGTGGATGTGCAGGGCCTCGGCCGTACGGGACAGTGAGCCGCCGGTGCCGAAGTAGGCGGTGAGGGTGCGGATCAGGGCGGTGCCCCGGCGGGCGTCGTAGTCGATCACCGAGCCGAGCGCCGAGCCGAGGAACGCCTCGATGTCGCGGCCGTCGCCGACGAGCAGCCCGACGAAGCCCAGCTCGGTGGCGCTCGCGCCCTCCCCGGCCCGGCCCAGGGCCAGCAGGGCGTCGGCGCAGCGCTGCGCCTCGCGGTGGGCGGCGGCCACCTCGGCGGGACCGCGCACCGGGCCCGAGGCGCCCGCGGTGGCGGGATGGCCCAGAGACCCGCTGAGCTCGGCCGCCACCCGTTTGGCGAGGTGGCCGGGCCGGTCGCCGGGCAGGAGCAGCACCACCTCGTCCCCGCGCAGGGCCGCCAGACCGTGGTTCAGCGTGGCCTGGGAGGAGGCCCAGAAGGCGGCGCGCTCGCGCCGTCCGCCGTGGCGGACCACCACCACCACGTGGTCGGCGTCCAGATCCACCCCGACCCGCCGGGCCCGCTGGCCCAGCCCCTCCAGGGCGGGGCGGGAGATCAGGTCGTCGAGCAGCTCGCCCCTGACCCGGCCCTCCGCCTCGGCCACCGTACGCCGGAACAGCAGGAGCAGCGCGGTGACCAGCGCGGCCCGTTCGAGGATGCGCTGGTCGGTGTCGGCCACCTGGCCGTCGGCCCGCAGCACGAGCGTGCACAGCGGCTCGCCCCCCACGTCCACCGACGCGACCAGCAGGTTGCCCCGCTTGACGGTACGGCCCAGCGCCCGGGACGACTGCGCGGCGTCCGCGATCATGGCGGCGGTCGTCTCGGAGCCCTGGCGCGTGCGCGCCGGACCGCCCTCCTGCGCCGGCACGCCCGCCGCCAGCTCGCCCGGGTCCCCGGTGATCGGCCGTCCCGCGTCGTCCAGCACGACCAGCGAGCCGCCGAGCACCTCGGTGACCACGGCGGCGACGTCCCCGATCCCGCCGCCGCGCAGCACCAGCCCCGTCATCCGGTCATGCGCGAGCGCGGCCCGCTCCACGGCCTCGCTGTGCGCGTTGACCTGCTGGTTGGCCTCGCTGAGCTCCTCCAGGGCGTTCCTGGTCTCCTGCAGCAGCCGGGCGTTGTCGATCGCCACCGCCGCGTGCGCGGCCAGCGAGCCCAGCAGCACCACCTCGTCCTGGGTGAACGGCCGCACGCTCCGGTTGGCCGCGAACAGCACCCCGATGACCCGCGCGCCGAGCTTGAGCGGCACGCCCAGGATGGCGACCAGGCCCTCCTCGTGCACCGCGTCGTCGATGTGGAACTTGTGCCGGAACCGCTCGTCGGCGAAGTAGTCGGCCGTCGCATAGGGTGTCGCGGTCTGCGCCACCAGCCCGCCGAGGCCGGCGCCCATGGCCAGCCGGAGCGCACGGAACTTGGCCGAGACCGAGCCGTCCGTCACCCGCATCCAGGTGTCGCCCCGCTCGGGGTCGTGCAGCGTCATGTAGGCGGCGTCGGTGCCCAGGAGCTGCCTGGCCCGGTGCACGATGGCCTCCAGCACCGCGTCGAGGTCCCGCAGCCCCGCCAGGTCGCCGGCGGTGTCGAACAGCGCCGACAGCTCGGCCTCGCGTTTGGCCCTGCGCCGCAGCAGCGCCCGTACCTTCAGCGCGGCGAGCTTGGCCTCCTCCAGCTCGGCCAGCGTCGCCGCGTCCGCCCCACCGGCCCGGGCGGCCAGGATGGGCCCCTCGAACTCGACCGCCGACGCCTCCCTGGCCAGCATTTCGAGAAAGACCCGTGCACTCATGTCTTCCATTCTGATTGCGACGCTGCGCGTCGCGGCTCGGGTGCTGATAACCGGTGGCTTCCCTCGTCGCTCGTCCGCTGTGTTGTTCGCGACGCTGTGCGTCGCGGCTCGGGTGCTGGTAACCGGTGGCTTCCCTCGTCGCTCGTCCGCTGCGCTCCCTCGCTCCTCAGTCCAGCCACCGGCGCACCCTCGCGGGCTCCCTCGCTCCTCGGTCCAGCTCACCGGCGCACCCTCGCGGGCTCATCGCGACGCTGCGCGTCGGGGGTCAGCGGGCGGTCCAGCCGCCGTCCACGGGGAGGGAGGTCCCCGTGATGAACGAGCCGTGGGGGCCGCACAGGTAGGCGACCAGCTCGGCGACCTCCTCCGGTTCGATCAGCCGTTTGACCGCCGCGGGGGCCAGCATGATCTGCTCGACGACCTCGTCCCTGCCGATGCCGTGGGACTCGGCCTGGGCGTCGACCTGGTTCTCCACCAGCGGGGTGCGGACGTAGGCGGGGCTCACGCAGTTGGAGGTCACGCCGTGCGGGGCGCCTTCCAGGGCGATGACCTTCGACAGTCCCTCAAGCGCGTGCTTAGCAGTGACATATGCAGATTTGTACGGCGAGGCGCGGAGGCCGTGGACCGAGGAGATGTTGACGATCCGTCCCCAGCCTCGCCCGTACATTCCCGGCAGGACCGACCGGACCAGCAGGAACGGCGCCTCGACCATGACTTTGAGGATCTTCGAGAAGACCTCCGGCGGGAAGTCCTCGAGCGGCGCCACGTGCTGGAATCCGGCGTTGTTCACCACGATGTCCACGTCGCCGGGGAGCGCGTCCACGAAGTCGGGCGCCGACAGGTCCGCGACCACCGGCGTCCCGGAGATCTCGGCGGCCACCTCCGCCGTGGTCTCGGCGTCCATGTCGACCACCACCACATGCGCTCCGGCGGCGGCCAGCCGCTGCGCGCAGGCGCGCCCGATCCCGCTGCCCGCCCCGGTCACCACGGCTCGCCGCCCCGCTAGGTCACTCATGCTGCCGAATCTAGGCAATCAGTCGAATCCCGGCCCATGTCGGCAGCCACCATAGTCATGCCGCCACCTATGTGTGCCGTACGGACCTGTCCGGGGCCGTCACCCGGAGGCGACGGGATAGCGGATGATGGTCCGCATCTTCTCCGGTGCCGTACGGCCCGGCACGGACAGGTAGATCTCCTGGTGTCTCCCGGCGACGGTCAGCCCCTGGTCGGCGACGAACTTCAGCAACGTCTCGACGGTCGCCGGCTCCTCGCTGTAGGGACCCGTGTGCAGGATCTGGGCCGCCCTGCCTCCGGGGGCGGTGGCGAGCCGTACCCCGCCGATCTCCGCGCCGGGCTTCTTCCTCCGGACGGCGCTCACCGCCCGCGCCACCGCCTCGGGGGTGACCTGCTCCGGCTGGGGGATGCACATGGTCCACCGCATGGACGCGCGGTCGTCGGGGGTGCCCTCCCACAGCCCTTCGAGGGGGGCGACCGAGTAGGTCAGCACCGGCTTGAGCTCCGCGCGGACCGCGTAGGCGACGCCGTACAGGCCCTCGACGACGGCCCTGTAGTGGTCGCCGGACGGGTCTCCCGAGCCGTCCGCCATGAGACAGGGGAGCGGGGGGACGTCCAGGAGCGCCGGCGCGGCCTTGGCCGTGTAGAGGCCGGGGTGGGTCTTCTTCATGGGGCCAGACTGGGCTCTCCCTCCGTGGGAGAGTCCAGCCGGCCTGTCGCGGTCAGACCGTGACCGGGTAGGTGAGCGCCAGCTCGTCGCCGGGGACCCCACGGATGCCCCAGTTGACCTGCGGCGACTCAATGATCACGATTTCCAGGTCCGCCGCCGGGAGGTCGAGCTCCTCCTGGGCCCGGGCGAACAGGGCGCGGATCAGGTCGCGCTTGGCCTCGTCCGACCGGCCCTGGAAGCAGACGATCTCCACGATCAGATACCGCTCGCCACGCTGCGGGCAGATCAGGTCCTCGGCGTCCAGCAGCAGGAACCGGTGGAACCTCTTGTCCTCCGGGAGCCGCCACACCTCGGTGAGGCAGCCGTGCACGGTGTCCGATATCTCCTGACGCCGGCCGGACCAGACGTCGCGGCGACCGTAGAACTTGATCTGAGTCATGGGGCCAGTCTCCCAGGGCTGTTGATCTACGACGGCGGCCGGGTCATGGACAGCACGTCCAGGAGGGCGTCGAGCTGCTCCTCGGTGAGGGTGCCCCTGGCGACGTGGCCGCGCTCGATGACGACCTCGCGGATGGTCTTGCGCTCCGTCAGGGCCTGCTTGGCTATCTTGGCGGCCTCCTCGTAGCCGACGTGCCGGTTGAGCGGCGTGACGATCGACGGGGACGACTCGGCGTACTCGCGCAGGCGGTCGGTGTTGGCCGTGATGCCGTGGACGCAGCGGTCGGCCAGCAGCCGGGAGGCGTTGGCCAGCAGCCGGATCGACTCCAGCACGTTGCGGGCGATGACCGGCAGCATCACGTTGAGCTCGAAATTGCCCGAGGCCCCGGAGAAGGCGATGGCCGTGTCGTTCCCGATGACCTGCGCGGCGACCATGCACACCGCCTCGGGGATCACCGGGTTGACCTTGCCCGGCATGATCGACGAACCGGGCTGGAGGTCGGGCAGGTTGATCTCGCCGAGTCCGGCGCGCGGGCCCGAGCCCATCCAGCGGAGGTCATTGGCGATCTTGTTGAGCGAGACCGCGACCGTGCGGAGCTGGCCGGAGAGCTCCACGACGGCGTCCCGGGCGCCCTGGGCCTCGAAGTGGTCGGGGGCCTCGGAGAAGGGGAGACCGGTGGCCTCACGGAGCTTCTCGATGACCTGCGAGGCGAAGCCGGGCGGAGTGTTGACGCCGGTGCCGACGGCCGTGCCGCCCAGCGGGAGCTGGGCGAGATGGGGGATCGCGCCGCGCACCCGGGCGATGGCGTTGTCGATCTGGGTGGCGTAGCCGCCGAACTCCTGGCCGAGCGTGACCGGGGTGGCGTCCATCAGGTGGGTCCTGCCGGCCTTGACCACCTGGTCGAACTCCAGCGACTTCTCCCGCAGCGCGGTGGCCAGGTGCCGCAGGGACGGGATGAGGTGGTAGGTCACCTCGGTCGTGGCGGCGACGTGGATGGAGGTGGGGAAGACGTCGTTGGAGGACTGCGAGGCGTTGACGTGGTCGTTGGGATGGACCGGGCGGCCCAGCCGCTCCTCGGCGAGAGTGGCGATCACCTCGTTGGCGTTCATGTTGGAGGAGGTGCCGGAGCCGGTCTGGAAGAGGTCGATGGGGAACTCGCCGTCCCACTCGTTCTCCGCGACGTCGGTGGCGGCCTCGGCGATGGCCTGGGCCAGCTCCTTGTCCAGCACCCCCAGTCCGGCGTTGACCTCGGCGGCGATCGCCTTGATCAGACCCAGCGCGGCGATGTGCGGGCTCTCCAGCCCGCGCCCGGATATGGGGAAGTTCTCCACCGCTCGCTGGGTCTGCGCCCGCCACTTCGCGTCCGCCGGGACGCGTACGTCACCCATCGAGTCGTGCTCGATCCGATACTCGCTCATGGGTCCAGTCTGCGTCGTACGGGATAAAGCGGGATTCAGCTCAGGGTCGCCGCCGCCAGGATCACGATCAGCACCAGGGCGAGGGCCGCGACCCCCATGAGGACGATCAGACCGACCCGGGTCCTGGGCGGCGTGGTCGTCTGCTCTCCCTTGCCGCCCTGTCCCGCGATCGCGAACAGGTCGGTCCCCAGCCCCTGATACCGCGGGTCCCCCCGCCTGGGCTCCTCCGGTCCCGCCTGGTGCGGGTGGCCGCCGGGCGCGCCCGGTCCGGGCTGCTGCCAGGGGCCCGGCGGCACGGGGCCCCCGTGACCGGGCGGCCGCCCGGTGTCCGTCGGCTGGTCGTCCGGGGCGGTTCCCGGCCGCGGTCCCATGGGGGATCCCGGTCCCCAGGCCACCGGCGTGCCCGGTGCGGCCGGACCACGCCCGCCCGCGACCGGCGTGCCCGGTGCGGCCGGGCCGTGACCTCCCGCGGCCGGCGTGCCCCGCTGGGGCGGGCCGGACGGCCCCGGCCCGCCCGGGGCCGGCGTTCCGGGCCCGGCCGGCGCGCCGCCCGGCCGGCGGTCCGCCGGGAGACCCACCGCCGGGGTGTCCTGGGGAGAGGCCGGAGCGGGCGGCGGTCCGGCGGCGGCCGGGGACGGGTGGCCGGTGGGCAGGCGCAGGCCCCCCTTGGGGCGGACGACCAGCATGGTGCGGTCGGCGTCGTACTCCTCGTCCGCCGGAGCCGGAACGGGGGCCGCCGGAGCCGTGGGGGCCGCCGGGGCGGGAGGGCGCGCCGGCGCGACCGGGGCCGCGGGGGTGACGGGCACGGCGGGCGCCGCCTGCGCCGTCGGCCTGACGGGTGCGGGCCCCGCCGAGGTCGAGGGGGTCTCGGCCACGGCCCGGAGCGCCGCCGCCGCCTGGGCGGAGGTCAGCCGCGCCGTGTGGTCCCGCTCCAGGAGCTGCTCCAGCACGGGGCGGAGCGGCCCGGCCTGGGTCGGCGGGTCGGCCCGGTCGGTCATCAGCGCGGCGAGGGTCTCGGCCACCGAGGACCGCTCGTAGGCCGGCCGGCCCTCCACCGCGAAGTAGAGCGTGGCACCCAGCGACCAGAGGTCCGACTCGGGGCCGGTGTGCTCCCCGCGGGCCCGTTCGGGCGCCGTGTAGCCGGGGGAGCCGATCACCATGCCGGTCCTGGTGAGGTTGGTGTCGCCCTCTGCCTTGGCGATGCCGAAGTCGGTGAGCACCACCCGGCCGCTCTCGGTGATCAGCACGTTGCCGGGCTTGACGTCGCGGTGGAGCACCCCCTGGGCGTGGGCGGCGCGCAGCGCCCCGAGAAGGTCCACCCCGATCTCGGCGACCAGCCGGGGCGGCAGCGGACCCTCCTCCTCGATCACCTGCTCAAGGGAGCGCGCCTGCACGAGCTCCATGATGATCCACGGGCTGCCGTCCTCGATGATCGCGTCATGGACGGTGGCCACGGAGGGATGGCTGATGCGGGCAGCCGTGCGGCCCTCGCGGATCATCCGCTCTCGAAGTTCGGCGCGCTGTGCCTCGCTGAGCCCGGACTCCTGGCGGATCTCCTTGATCGCGACCTCGCGGCCCAGGGAACGGTCGTAGGCACGCCAAACCGTGCCCATGGTCCCCCGGCCGAGCGGTGCGATCAGCTCGTAGCGGTCAGCGAGCACGCGCGTCTGCTGTTCCGGCATGAGAAGAAGATAGCGATTCTTGCTTGAAGAACGCTTTATCCGCGCTTACGGAGTTCCCTGGGCCACAGAAGTCGTGGGAGCACCAACCGGATGAAAGGTGTCATGAAGCGGATGAACGGGCGCTGAACAGGGGGGCGCTCCACCGGCTTGCGGTGCACCCCCTCGGCCGGGCGCCGGTGCCCGCGGGGCTGCGGGACCGGGGTCGGCACGGGCAGCGGGGCCGGGATCGGCGCGGAGCCCACCCGGTGCGTCCCGCGGTGCTGCGGGCGGCGGTTGAACGGCGGGACCGTGATCGTCGCGGTGCTCCGGACGGGCTTGCTCGCGGTCCGGGCGATCGGCTCCTCGGCGGTGCCGCCGGCCGCCACCCGGGCGAGCATCAGCGAGGCCCGCACCGCGTCGAGCCGGGCATTCGGATCGATCTTGAGCAGGCCCTGCAGCACCGGGGTCAGCGGTCCGGCCTTCTCCATCGGGATGGGCTCGCCGCTGGTGAGGGCGGCCAGCGCGGCGGCGGCCGTACGGCGCCCGTGCAGGCCGCGGCCCTCGACGGCGGTGTAGAGGGTCGCGCCGAGCGACCACAGGTCGGCGGAGGGGTGGGCCTTGGCGCCCAGCACGCGCTCGGGAGCGATGTATCCGGCCGAGCCGAGCACGATGCCCGCCTGGGTGATCGACACGTCGCCTTCGAGCGCGGCCAGCCCGAAGTCGGTGAGCACCGCCCGGTCGTCGGTCACCAGGACGTTGCTGGGCTTGACGTCGCGGTGCAGGATCCCCTTGGCGTGCACGGCCCGCAGCGCGCCCAGGACCTGCCGCCCGATCTCCGCCACCTGGCGCGGTGGCAGCGGGCCCCGGTCCTGGAGGAGCTGCTCCAGGGATCGGGCCCGGAGCAGCTCCATCACGATCCAGGGACGCTCGTCCTCGGTGACGACGTCGAAGACGGTGATCACCGAGGGATGGGCGACCATCGCGGTCGCCCGCCCCTCACGTTCGGTCCTGGCGCACAGCTCCGCACGCAGCTCCTCGTCGAGGACGAGGGGTAGCCGCACCTCCTTGACGGCCACCTCGCGGCCGAGCAGCTCGTCGTGCGCTCGCCAGACGGTGCCCATGCCGCCGCGCCCGACCGGCTCCGACAGCCGGTAGCGCGCTGCAAGAAGGTATCCGGACGGCGCACGCATGTGGGGCAGCTTACCGATTTGCGTAATGCGACCAGTAGAGACCGGGCCGAATCTTCTTGCGTTCTTCGGTCAGATTTTCGTGCTCGTAACTGTTGAGAAACGCTCGGTGACGTCCGTCCAGTTGACGAGGCCCCACAGCTTCTCGACGTAGTCGGGGCGCACGTTGCGGTACTGCAGGTAGTAGGCGTGCTCCCAGGCGTCGAAGACCAGCAGCGGGGTGGTGTTCATGCCGACGTTGCCGTGGTGGTCGTAGACCTGCTCGACGACCAGGCGGCGCGAGAGCGGCTCCCAGGCCAGGATGCCCCAGCCGGAGCCCTGGACGCCCGCCGTGGCGGTGGTGAGCTGCTTCTGGAAGGCCTCGAAGGAGCCGAAGTGCTCGTCGATCGCCGCGGCCAGCTCGCCGTCGGGGCGGTCGCCGCCGTCGGGGGAGAGGTTCTGCCAGAAGATCGAGTGCAGCACGTGCCCGGACAGGTTGAAGGCGAAGGTCTTCTCCAGCCCGACCAGGCCGCCGAATTCACCCTTGTCGCGGGCCTCGGCCAGCCGCTCCAGCGTGTCGTTGGCCCCCTTGACGTAGGCGGCGTGGTGCTTGGAGTGGTGCAGCTCCAGGATCTCGCCGGTGATCGCGGGCTCCAGCGCCGCGTAGTCGTAGGGCATGTCCGGAAGGGTGTACTCGCCCATGGGGTCTTACCTCCTCGTTGATCAATGCTCCTCCGGACACTATTGCAACTTGCTTGCATCTGCATCAGTCCTGCGACCTAGGTCCTGTCGCTATTGCGAATAAGTCGCATCTACATCATCATGGCAAGTGTCAGTTTGGTCCGATGGGGGTCTCGTGCTTGCAGGGCTGACCTTTGACGTAGCGCCGGCCACCGCAGCCTTGAGGTCGGTCTACGCGGCGGCGTTCGCACCGCCGCCGTGGTGCGAGACCCCCGGCCAGATCGACGCCTTCGCCGAACGGCTGGCCGCCCACGTCCGGACACCCGGATTCCACTGCGACGTCGCCTATCTGGACGGTGAGCCCGCCGGGTTCACCTACGGCTTCCCGACCCCGGATCCCTGGCCGGAGGACCGCCTCTACCTCCCCATCGCCGACGCGGTCGGCGACCTGTCGGTCCTGGCCTCCCGCTTCGAGATCCACGAGGTCGCGGTCGACCCCCGCTGCGCCGGCCGCGGCGTCGGCGCCGCCCTGGTCCGGCGCATCGCCGCCGCCGCGGGCCGGTCCTGGCTGGTCACCTCGCCCCGGGCCGCCGCCGCCGTCCGCCTCTACGAACGTCTGGGCTGGCGCTGCCTGCGCGAGTTCACCGCCCGCGGCGAGACCTTCCGGGTCTACCTCTCGCCCGGCGCCTGAGCCTCCGTACGGCACGCCCGGCGCCTCGGCCTCTCCTGGGGGGCGCCGGATGTCCGTGGCCGCCACGCGGCCCGCACGGCCCGCCTGGCGCCTCGCCCCCCGCACGGCCCGCCGGATGTCCGGGGCTCCGTACGGCACGCGGCCGCGGCCCCGTGCGCCGTCACTACTTCTTGTCCGCCAGCAGCGAGTAGCGCACCTCGTCCCCCACCTGGGCGGCGACCAGGCGGGTGAGCCGGTAGCCCTCGCGCCGGAGCTGCTTCAGACGGGCCACGTGCCGCTGGGCGGTCAGTCCGCTGTAGCAGGACCAGGTGCCCTGCTGCTGCTTCCACACCGCCGTATACGTCCCATCGGGGGCGATCGTGACATCCGGCCGGAAATGGTCGCGGGCCTGCCGGTCGAACTCGGTCTGGAACCGCTTGCCCGTCTGCCCGAAGGTGAGGTGCCAGTCGGTGCCCTCGGTGTTCTCCACCCAGGTCGCCGTGTAGCGGGGGTCGCCGGCGGTGCCGTAGGCGGTGATCCACAAGGGGATGTACCCCTTGTGCACCGCCTCGGAGTTGCGGGTGCGGAGCTGGGCGCCGGTCAGCCCGAAGTAGGCCAGATGGCCGACCGGGCGCTTCTCCATGACGAGCGCGAAAACCGTCGCCGGGCCGGTTCCGTGCGCGGCCGTGACCGTCTCCACGTAGCCCTTCGCGATCCATTTATCCCAGAACGCCTGGTACTCGCCCCCCGTCAGACCGTGCGCGGTCACGTACGCGACGCCCGGAGTCTTGTGCCACAGCGCCGTGTAGCCCCGGCCGGTGATGGAGATCGACAGCGGGCGGAAGCCCGCCGCCTTCAGGCGTGCGGCCCGCCGGCCGTGCTCGGCGGCGCCGACGTCGTAGTAGGCGCGCACGTCGCCGTCCCACACCGCCGGCGGCGAGCCGGTGACCGGCTTGCCCTCCCCGAGAGGGTCCGCCGATCCGCCGCCGCCTTCGTCCTCGGCGGGCTCCTGCCCGGGCTTCCCGCTGTCGTCCTTTCCGGCGGGGTCCTGTTCGGGTTTCCCGTCGCCGTCCTTGCCGGTCGGGTCCTGTTCCGGTTTCCCGTCGCCGTCCTTCCCGGGCTTCCCGTCGCCGTTCCCTCCGGCCGGGTCCTGCTCCGGTCTCCCGGCGCCGTCCTTCCCGGCGCCGTCCTTTCCGGCGGGGTCCTGCGCCGGACCCTCGCCGCCCGGCTCCGGCTGCCGGACCCGCTCGACGGGGCCGGACCCCGCCCCCTGCGCCGCCGTCCCGCCGCCCGGCCCCAGCTCCGCCTGCCGTACGGCCAGCACCACCCCGGTGGCGGCGGCCAGCGTGAGCACCGCGCTCCCGGCGGCCAGCAGGACGCGCGTCCGGCGCCGCCGGACGGCCGCGTCGGTGACGTCCATGGTGTTGAGCTGCGAGGGCGGCATGGAGGAGCCGCCGACCAGCCGCACCATCAGGTCCACCGAGCTGGGGCGGTCGGCGGGCTGTTTGGCGAGGGCCGCGGCCACGACGGGCCGGATCTGCTCGGAGAGCGCCGTGAGGTCCGGCTGCTCGGTGAGGATGCGGCGCATGATCGCCGGGATCTCGGCTCCCCCGAAGGCGTGCCTGCCCGTCGCGGCGAACGCGATGACGGCGCCCCACGCGAACACGTCGGCCGCGGACCCCACCCGCTCGCCGTTGAAGACCTCCGGCGCCATGTAGAGGGGCGTGCCCAGCATCTGGCCCGAGGTGGTCATGGTGATGCCGGGCAGCCGGGCGATGCCGAAATCGATCAGGCGCGGCCCGTCGGGCCCCATGAGGACGTTGTCCGGCTTGACGTCACGGTGGACGATGCCCACCTGGTGGATCGCGGCCAGCGCCGAGGCGAGCCCCGTCGCCAATCGGTGTACGGCGTCCTGGTGCAGCGGGCCGCCGGCCGTCACGAGCTCACCCAGGCTGGGGCCCTCGATGTATTCGCTGACGATGTACGGCTGCCTGCCCTCGAGGTCGGCCTCGACGATCCGGGCCGTGAACGCCGGGGCGGTGCGCCGGGCCGTCTCCAACTCGCGGGCGAAGCGCTCCCGAAGCTCGCCGTCGGCCCAGTTGGGCAGGTGAGGTACTTTCACCGCGAACCGCCGGCCGGCCTCGTCCGCGCCCAGGAACACCACGCCCTGGCCACCGCTGCCCAACCGGCCCGTCAAGCGGAACCGGCCGATCTGGGTGGGGTCGCCCGGCTGCAGTGGCTGTGTCTGCCTCATGGGTGCAGATATACCGGAAAGATCAATTAAAGGACAGCATGATCATAGTTCTGTGATCTGTCCGGCCGGCGCGCGGTATCCGCCGTCCCGGTCACTCGGGAGCCCTCCCCGGCGCGGCCTGATCGGCGGGGACCCGCCCGGCGGAGGCTACGGGCACGCGTATGACCAGCCCGTCCAGGACTGCACCTCGACGAGGACCACCGGACCCCGCGGCGGGCGGTCACGGTAGGGCGGATAGCGCTCCGCCAGCCGTGCCAGGGCCCGTTCCCGGGCCGGGCCCTCTCCGGTGATCCGCGCCCTGCCGTCGGCGCGGACCCACCACAGCCGTGACCAGTCGTCGTCGTAGTGGTCCACCAGCAGGCACACCCGGTCGTTGGCCGCGATGTTGCGCAGGCGGCGCAGGTCCGTCGTCCGCTTGGGCTTGTGGTCGACCGCGAAGGCGACCGTGTCGCCGTCCAGGTCGAAGGTGACCGGCACCAGGTGAGGCGTGCCGTGGGCGTCGGCCGTGGCCAGCCGGGCGACCCGGGCCGCCTGGAACCTCGCGCGCGCCTGCGCCTCGTCCATCCAGCCATTCAACCAATGGGACGGAACCGCCCGTCGCTCGGCCGGACCGCAGACGGCCAAGGCCCGGCTCGCGGGGAGCCGGGCCTTGCGTGATCGGGTGTCGGGTGTCAGGGGGTCAGCGGCGGCCGATGGACAGGACGGGGCCGGTGGAGTCGGTGAAGAAGTCCTCGCCCTTGTCGTCGACGACGATGAAGGCGGGGAAGTCCTCGACCTCGATCTTCCAGACGGCCTCCATCCCGAGCTCGGGATACTCCAGGACCTCGACCTTCTTGATGCAGTCCTGGGCGAGACGGGCGGCGGGGCCGCCGATGGAGCCGAGGTAGAAGCCGCCGTGGGCCTTGCAGGCGTCGGTGACCTGCTTGGAGCGGTTGCCCTTGGCCAGCATGATCATGGAGCCGCCCGCGGCCTGGAAGCGCTCGACGTAGGAGTCCATGCGGCCGGCGGTGGTGGGGCCGAAGGAGCCGGAGGCGTAGCCCTCGGGGGTCTTGGCGGGCCCGGCGTAGTAGACCGCGTGGTCCTTGAGGTATTGCGGCATCTCGCCGCCGTCGTCGAGGAGCTCGCCGATCTTGGCGTGGGCGATGTCGCGGGCGACGACCAGGGGGCCGGTCAGGGACAGGCGGGTCTTGACCGGGTATTTGGTGAGCTCGGCGAGGATCTCCGGCATCGGCCGGTTGAGGTCGATGTTCACGACGTCGTCCGACAGGTGCTCGTCGGTGGTCTCCGGCAGGAACTGCGCCGGGTCGGTCTCCAACTGCTCCAGGAAGATCCCCTCAGGCGTGATCTTGGCCAGGGCCTGGCGGTCGGCGCTGCAGGAGACCGCGATGGCGACCGGGCAGGAGGCGCCGTGCCGGGGCAGGCGGATGACGCGGACGTCGTGGCAGAAATACTTGCCGCCGAACTGGGCTCCGATGCCGAGCTTCTGGGTGAGCTCGAAGACCTTGGCCTCCAGCTCGGTGTCGCGGAAGCCGTGGCCGCTGGGGGAGCCCTCGGTGGGGATGGAGTCCAGGTAGCGGGCGCTGGCGTATTTCGCCGTCTTCAGGGCGTATTCGGCGGAGGTGCCGCCGACGACGATCGCCAGGTGGTACGGCGGGCAGGCGGCGGTGCCGAGCGAACGGATCTTCTCCTCCAGGAACTGGAGCATCCGCTTCTCGTTGAGGACCGCCTTGGTCTCCTGGTACAGGAAGGACTTGTTGGCGCTGCCGCCGCCCTTGGCCATGAACAGCAGCTTGTACTCGTCGGCGTGGCCGTGCGGGTCCTCGGCGTAGAGCTCGATCTGCGCGGGGAGGTTGGAGCCGGTGTTCTTCTCCTCCCACATGGTGATCGGGGCCATCTGGGAGTAGCGCAGGTTCAGCTTGGTGTAGGCGTCGTAGACGCCGCGCGAGATGTGCTCGGCGTCGGCGCCGTCGGTGAGCACGTGGCGGCCGCGCTTGCCCATCACGATCGCGGTGCCGGTGTCCTGGCACATCGGGAGCACGCCGCCGGCCGAGATCGAGGCGTTCTTCAGCAGGTCGAGGGCGACGAAGCGGTCGTTCCCGCTGGACTCGGGGTCATCGATGATCTTGCGGAGCTGGGCGAGATGGGACGACCGGAGATAGTGGGAGATGTCGTGGATCGCCGTCTCGGTCAGCAGCCGGAGCGCCTCGGGGTCGACCTCCAGGAACCTGCGGCCCGCGGCCTCGACCACGCGCACCCCCTCGGCGCTGATCAGACGGTATCGCGTCTCATCCGGTCCCATGGGGAGCAGGTCGGTGTAGTCGAACTCGGGCATCGTCTTCGATCCTCCGTGCCGGGGGCCTTCGGTCCTCCTAGAGGGTACGGCCTCCCGATCGCGCTCGGCCGCCGTGGTGGGGGCGGGGAGCGCGTCCTCCCTCATCCCATGGTCGATGGAGTGATATGGGCTGGAAAAAGAGTATTTGGGGGAAGTATTAGCCACCTATGGCGTCCACCGTCCCTACATGTCCGAAGACACAGAGGAAGCTGGAAAGGGACCGGGTTAATCGGTCAGGACGGAGCGGAGGGCATCGTGGACAGTGTTGACACCATCATGAGCAGCAATATCGTCATGATCGCGATCATCGCGGTTGTCGTGATCGTCGGGCTGACCGTCTCGTTGATCGTCCTGACGCTCAGGAACATCAGGGAGATCGACGGGCAGACTCCCCAGTGGCCGGTGAGCTGGCCGGAGCCGCCGGTGAAGTTGCCCCAGCAGCAGGTGGACGTCCCCCAGCAGCGGGCGAGCCTTCCGCAGTCGGAGACGAATCGCCCGCGCTGAGGCCGATGACGATCCCGGCGATCACCAGGGCGGCCCCCAGCAGGTCGGGCACGGAGGGCGCGCCCAGGCCGAGGGCCACGCCGGTGACGATGGCGCCGACCGGGATCAGCCCGGCGAACAGCCCCGCGGTCCCCGCGCCGAGCCGCGGGAGCGCGTCGTACCAGAGGAAGAACGCCACGGCGGTCACGATCAGCGACTGGTAGCCCAGACCCAGGGCCTCGGGGAGAGTGGGCGTGCGCAGCATCGCGCCGCCGTCCGCGAGCAGGCCGGCGACGGCCAGCAGCGGCACGGCCAGCGCCGCCGAGTAGGCCGAGACGCGGACCGCCCCCAGCTTGGGCAGCAGCGGGATGGCCAGCAGCGAGAAGCAGATCTCGCAGAACAGCGCCCCCAGCGACCACATCAGTCCCGGCAGGTCACCGTTGCCCAGCCCGGTGGCCAGCGTCGCGCCGGCCACCACCACCGTCGCCGCTCCGACGACCCGCGGCGAGGGACGGCCGTCGAGCAGGGCGAGCACCAGCGGAACGGTGCCGAGCACGGTGCCGACCAGGGCGGGGCCGCCGTGCCGGGTGGCCTCGATCACGCAGACATTGAAGATCACCAGCCCGAACAGCGACAGCGCGACCAGCAGCGCGCCCTCGCGGGGCGTGAGCCGTACGGCCCGCAGGCCCATGGCCCGGGTGACGGCGAGCAGGACGGCGGCGGCGAGCAGGTAGCGGAGAGCCTGGCCGCCGTAGACCGGATAGTCCTGGATAACGCCGGAGACCCCGGCCAGGGTGCCGACCAGGAACATCGCCCCCGCCGCCTGCCCCAGGCCACGCCCCCGCGTCGCGGGGACGGCTGTGATGACATCTGCGCTCATGTCGGCCATGCTAGGAGGCAAATGGCTCCCGAAACGGGTCCAATCAACCGCTGAAAACGAGGACCAATTGGCCGATCTGCATCTGACCGTCGACCGGGCGGCAGGCGGGATCGCCGGGCAGATCGCCGGTGAGCTGCGGCAGGCCGTACGGCAGGGCAGACTCCCGGCGGGAGAGCGGCTGCCGGCCAGCCGTGAGCTGGCCAAGGACCTGGGGCTGTCGCGGGGCGTGGTCGTGGAGGCGTACGAGCAGCTCGTCGCGGAAGGGTTCCTGGTCTCGCGGGTCGGTGCGGGCACCAGCGTGGCCCCGGCGGCGAGCCGGCCCCCGGCGGAGGCCGCCCGCACCCCCCTGGCCGCCGGCAAGCCGTACTACGGGAACCGTTCCACCTCCCCCGACCTGAGCTCCTTCCCCCGCGAGCGGTGGCTCGCCGCCATCAGGCGCGCCCTCACCACCCTGTCCGCCGACGCGCTCGACTACGGCGACCCCGGCGGCATCCCCGGCCTGCGCGAGGAGCTGGCCGGCTACCTGAGGAGGGTCCGGGCGGCCGACGTCGGCCCGGACAACCTGGTGATCGTCGGTGGGGTGGCCCAGGGGTTGAGCCTGACGCTCCAGGCGCTCACCGGGCAGTCCCCGGAGGGCCGGGCCACCCACGACCTGAACTGGTTCGTCGACCGGATCGTCCATCCCGCGCCGCTCCCCGGCCGGATCCGGCTGGCCGTCGAAGACCCCACCAGCCTGCGCCAGCTGCCGCTGCTCCGCGCGGCGGGGGCCGACCTGGTCGCGGTCCCGGTGGACGGCGAGGGCGTCGACGTCACGGCCCTGGCCGCGACCGGGGCGCGGGCGGTGCTGCTCACCCCCGCCCACCAGTACCCCACCGGGGTGGTGCTCTCCCCCCGGCGCCGCGCCGCGCTGATCGAGTGGGCCACCGGGACCGGCGCGATGATCCTTGAGGACGACTACGACGCGGAGTTCCGGTTCGACCGCGACCCGGTGGGCTGCCTGCAGGGCCTCGCCCCCGGCCGCGTGGTCATGGCCGGGAGCGTGAGCAAGTCCCTCGCCCCGGGGCTCCGGCTGGGCTGGGTGGCGGCCCCGCCCGAGATCGCCGAGTCGGTCCGGCTGGCCCGCGGCGAGCTGGACCTGGGCTCGCCGGTCCTGGAGCAGTACGCGCTGGCCGACCTCATCCGGACCGGCGGCTACGACCGGCACCTGCGGAGGATGCGCCGGGAGTACCGGGCCCGGCGCGACGCCTTCGTGCGGGCGCTGGCCGACCACCTGCCCGAGATCACGGTGCGCGGCGTCTCCGCAGGGCTGCACCTGTTCGCCGAGCTGCCCGGCGGCTGGGACGAGCACTCGGCCGCCGAGACGGCCCAGGCGTGCGGCCTCGCCGCCGAGCCGGCGGGCCCGATGCGCCACGCCCCCGGACCGCCCGCCCTGGTCATGGGCTTCGCCCGCCTCCCCGTCCACCACGCCGACCAGACCATCCGCGCCTTCGCGGCCGGCCTGACCCGTTGACCGCGACGCCTGTTTGTCCGCGACGCTGTGCGTCGCGGGCTCCCTCGCTCCTCGGTCCGGCCACCGGCGCACCATTGTGGGGTAGATGGTCTGCATGTCCTGACAAATCCTTGACGAGTTCCGATGCCTTCGCTTAGAACTGGAGGTCAGCCGCTATCTCCTTCGGAGGCATCATGCGTGTTGGTCTGCTAGGTCTAGGCCGGATCGGGGCATTCCACGCCGCGACGCTGGCGGCGCATCCCTGGGTCGACGAACTGGTGGTGGCCGACGCGGACGCCGCGCGGGCGGACGAGATAGCCGCCAGGCTGGGCGCCGGGGTGGGAGACGCCTTCGACGCGGACGCGGTGGTGATCGCGACCCCGACGGCCAGCCACGCGGAGCTGCTGCTGCGGGCCTGCGAGCTGGGGGTGCCGGCCTTCTGCGAGAAGCCGGTCGCGACCGGGGTGGAGGACACGCTCCGGGTCCTCAAGGCGGCCGGGCAGAGCGGGACGGTCGTGCACATCGGGTTCCAGCGGCGCTTCGACGCCGGTTACGCCGCGGCTCGGGCGGCGCTGCGCGGTGGCGGGCTGGGCACGTTGCACCGGGTGCACCTGATCACCGCCGATCCCCGGCCGCCCGCGGCCGGTTACGTCCCCGCCTCCGGTGGGATCTTCCGTGACTGTCACATCCACGACTTCGACATCCTGCGCTGGGTCACCGGCCGTGAGGTGGACACCGTCTACGCCACCGGTGCCAACCGGGGCGCGGCCTTCTTCGCCGAGGCCGGCGACGTCGACAACAGCGCCGCCCTGCTCACCCTGGACGACGGCACGCTGGTGACGGTGCAGGGGTCCCGCTACAACGGCGCCGGATACGACGTGCGGATGGAGCTGGCGGGCACGTCGGGGACCCAGGTGGCCGGTCTGGACCCGCGTGTGCCGCTGACCAGCGCCGAGGGGCTGCAGCCGCCGGGCGAGCCGTGGCCGGACTTCGCCGTCAGGTTCGAGGCCGCCTACGTCGCGGAGATGAGCGCGTTCCTGGCCGCGGCGCGGGGCGAGCACGAGAGTCCCTGCACGGTCGATGACGCCCTGGCCGCGCTCTACATCGCCGAGGCCGCCGAGCTCTCCAGGCGCGAGGGGCGTCCGGTCCGGATGGCGGAGGTGGTCATTTGAAGACGGCCGGTGCACCCATTTCCTGGGGCGTCTGCGAGGTCCCCGGATGGGGCCGTCAGCTCGACCGTTCCCAGGTGCTCGCCGAGATGCGCGACCTGGGCCTGACGGCCACCGAACTCGGGCCGCAGGGGTTCCTGCCGCCCTCGCCGTCGCGCTGCCGTTCCCTGCTCGCCGGGTACGGCCTGCGGGCGGTCGGCGGCTTCGTCCCCGTGGTGCTGCACGACCCCCACCACGACCCGCTCCCAAAGGTCCGGGCCGCCATGCGGGCTTTCCGGGACGGCGAGGTGGAGGCGGTCGTGCTGGCCGCCGCCACCGGAGGGGAGAGCTACGACGCCAAGCCCGCCCTGACGGCGGGCGGCTGGAAGACCCTGCTGGCCAACCTGGGCCGGATCCTCAAGAACGCCAAGGAGTTCGGCCGGACGGTCACCCTGCATCCGCATGTCGGGACCATGGTCGAGACCAAGGACGAGGTGGAGCGGGTGCTCGACGGCAGTGGGGTCGCGCTCTGCCTGGACACCGGTCATCTGCTGATCGGCGGCACCGACCCGATGGACCTCGTCGGTGCGGCTCCCGAGCGGATCGCGCACGTCCACCTCAAGGACGTCGACGCCGGCCTGGCCGGGCGGGTCCGGGCGGGCGGGCTGTCCTACACCGAGGCGGTGCGGGCGGGGATCTACCGTCCGCTCGGTCAGGGGGATGTGGACGTCGCCGGGATCGTGGCGGGGCTGGGCGCGGCCGGATACTCCGGCTGGTACGTCCTGGAGCAGGACGTCGTGCTCGGCCCCGGTGACGGCGCCGCGCCCGTGGAGAACGTCCGTGCGAGCCTGGCCTACCTGCGGGGGCTGGCCGGTGGGCGGGACGAGGGGTCGGCGTGATCGAGGTTCTGACCATGGGGCGGGTGGGGGTGGACGTCTACCCGCTGCAGGTGGGGGTGGGGGTGCGGGAGCCGTTGGCGGCGGGGCGGGTGTTGCTGGAGGCGGGGGTGGAGCTGGCGGTGATCAAGCGGGGGTCGGCCGGGGTGGTGGGGATGACGCGGGCGCAGACGGTGGAGGTGGCGCCGGTGCCGGTGGAGGTGGTCAACGGGTTGGGGGCCGGGGACGCTTTCGGCGGGGCGTTGTGTCATGGGTTGTTGGAGGGGTGGCCGTTGGAGCGGACGCTGCGTTTCGCCAACGCGGCGGGGGCGATCGTGGCCGGGCGGTTGGCCTGCGCGCCCGCCATGCCCACCCTCGACGAGGTGCGAGAGGTGCTCGGCCCGGGGTGGGCGGGTCCGGCGCGGGGGAGCGGGCGTTGAGTGAGACAGGCCCGGAGCCGGCGGGCGCCCGGCCGGATGCGCCGGAGCCGGCGGGCGCCGTGCCGGGCGTGAGCGCGGAGGGCTACCGGGAGCTGCGCGAGACCCGCGCGCGCTCTCCCTGGCGGGTGGCCGAGGCGGCGGCGGCCCGGCGGCGGCGGGGCCTGCTGGAGGACCGCGACCGGCTTCTGATCATCGCGGCCGACCACACGGCGCGGGGCATGCTCGACGTCGCCGGCCGTCCGATGGCCATGGCCAGCCGCGTCGAGCTGCTGGCGCGGCTCATGACCGCCCTGGCCCGGCCGGGGGTCGACGGCCTGCTGGCCACCCCCGACATCGTGGAGGACCTGCTGCTGCTCGGCGCGCTGGAGGGCAAGCTCGTCATCGGCTCGATGAACCGGGGCGGCCTGCAGGGCGCGGCGTTCGAGTTCGACGACCGCTTCACCGCCTACGACACCGCCTCGATCGTCCGGATGGGCCTGGACGGCGGCAAGATGCTCTGCCGGATCGGCCTGGACGACCCCGCCACCGCCGCCACCCTGGAGTCCTGCGCCGGGGCGATCACCGAGCTGGCCTCGCACGGCCTGGTCGCGATGGTCGAGCCGTTCTGGTCGCGCAGGGTCGGCGGCGCGGTCAGGCACGACCTGTCCCCGGAGGGGATGATCCACGCCATCAACGTCGGCCAGGGGCTCGGCGCGACCTCCGCGCACACGTGGCTGAAGATCCCGGTGGTCGACGACATGGAGCGGGTGATGCAGGCCACGACGCTGCCGACCCTGCTGCTCGGCGGCGATCCCGGAGACACTCCCCAGCACGCCTACGCCGCCTGGCGCGAAGCTCTCGGGCTCCCCGGGGTGCGGGGGCTTGTGGTGGGCCGCGCGTTGCTGTACCCCTCCGATGACGACGTGGCCGCGGCCGTCGACACCGCCGTGGCGATGCTGGAGGTGGCATGAGCGAGCGATCGGGCAGGCACAGCGCCGGAACGTCACGTCCCGGCGGGCGGCGAGAGGAGGCGAGGGCATGACTCTGATCCCCGCAGGCAGCGCGGCGCTGTCCCCGTGGGCGCTGCTGATCACTCCGGAGTCGGCCGGATGGACCTACACCGGGCTCCGCCTGCTCTGCCTGTCCGGCGAGAGCGTGGAGTTCACCACCGGTGAGGAGGAGATGCTGGTCCTGCCGCTGTCGGGCTCGTGCGAGGTCGAGTGCGACGGCGTGCGGCTCGCGCTCCACGGCCGGACCTCGGTCTTCGAGGCGGTCAGCGATTTCGTCTACCTGCCGGTCGGCTCCACCGTCCGGATCACCGGCCAGGGCCGCTTCGCCTTCCCCGCGGCGCGGGCGACCCGGCGTTTCCCGGTCCGCTACGGCCCGGCGCGCGAGGTGCCGGTCGAGGTGCGCGGCGCGGGCCAGGCCAGCCGCCAGGTCAACAACTTCTGCGCCCCCGACGCCTTCGACTGCGACAAGCTGATGGCGGTCGAGGTGCTCACCCCCGGCGGCAA